>DHOD01000007.1:0-3866 GCA_002407725.1 Christensenella sp. UBA5399
GAACTGGTTCAAGGATTGGGGGGCGCGCCATTTGGGCTTATCTATATAGCAAAAGCAATGTACACACATATATATAACGGGAACACTTTCAAAAAGCAAAAAATAGCAGGAGAAAACGTATGCAAAAATGGTATATGCAGGGCCGGGCGGAGGTTCTGAAGGATCTGGAAACAGATGAAAAAACGGGGCTGTCTGCCGCGCAATATACAGAACGGGAAGCCCGGTACGGCCCCAACAAGCTTGCGGAAAAGAAGAAAGAGACGCTGCTGCACCGGTTTTTCAAGCAATTTAAAGATGTGATGATCATTATTTTGCTGGTTGCGGCGGTCATTTCATTCTTTGTCGCGCTAAACGGTCATGAAGACGCGGAATTTATAGAGCCGATTGTGATTATCGGCATTGTGGTGATGAACGCAATTTTGGGAATGACGCAGGAGAGCAAAGCGGAACGCGCGCTGGAAGCATTGCAGAGCATGACCGCCCCGCGCGCGCGGGTGGTGCGTGACGGCAAGGAGCAGATGGTGGACACCGGACAGATTGTGCCCGGCGACATCATTATGGTGGAGGCGGGTGATTTTGTGCCTGCCGATGCGCGTCTGCTCAGTGCGCAAAGCCTGCGGGTGGACGAATCCGCATTGACGGGGGAGTCGGTACCGGAAGAAAAGGATGCCGACGCGGCCTTGGACGCGAAAACGCCTTTGGGCGACCGGTTGAATATGGTCTATTCCGGATGCAGCGTCGCCTATGGCCGCGGAAGGGCGGTCGTGGTTGCAACGGGAATGGAAACGGAGATGGGCAAGATCGCGGGGCTGCTTGCGGGGGAGAAACAGCAGAAAACCCCGTTGCAGCAACGGCTGGCAAAGCTGGGCAAGAGCCTGGGCCTGCTGGCGTTGGCCGTGTGCGGCGTCATCTTTGTGATCGGCATACTGTCGGGGCTGGAGGTGCTGGAGCTGTTCCTTACGGCGGTATCGCTGGCGGTCGCGGTGATCCCGGAGGGGTTGCCCGCCATTGTGACGGTTGTGCTCTCCATCGGTGTGCAGCGCATGGTCAAGAAAAACGCGATCATCCGCAGGCTGCCGGCTGTGGAGACGCTGGGCAATGCGTCAGTGATATGCTCCGATAAGACAGGCACGCTGACACAAAACAAGATGACGCTGGTAGAGGCGTATGTGGACGGCACTGCGGAAAAGATCACATCCGATAATTCGGCGGCGGCGAAACGCCTGCTGATGTACGGGATGCTTTGCAGTGATGGCAGCGTCACAATGGAGGACGGAAAGGAAACGCTGATCGGCGACCCTACGGAGACGTCGATTGTCCGCGCGGCACTGCGCAACGGGATGCCTAAGGACGAACTGAATGAGAAATATCCCCGTTTGGCGGAGATCCCGTTTGATTCCGACCGTAAGCTGATGACGGTGGTCAACAAAATTGACGGCAAGAACATCGTGATTGTAAAAGGCGCGTACGACGTACTGGCCGGACGGTGCAGTGCGGGCAATGCACAAAGTGCCGCAGAGGAAGCGGACAGGATGGCGCGGAATGCAATCCGTGTGCTGGCGGTGGCATATAAGGAAATTGCGGACGTTCCCACAAATCCGACACCGGAACAACTGGAAAACGATCTGGCGTTTATGGGGCTGCTGGGAATGATCGACCCGCCGCGCGAGGAGGCGCGAGAAGCCGTGACCCTATGCAAAGAGGCGGGCATACGCCCGGTGATGATCACGGGGGATAACATTGTGACGGCGTCGGCCATTGCCAGGGATTTAGGGATATTGAACGAGGGAGACCTTGCCATCACAGGGACGGAGTTGGAGGACATCCCCGAGGCGGCGTTGCCGGAGAAGGTCAAGCAGGTTGCAGTGTATGCGCGGGTATCGCCGGAGGATAAAATCAGCATTGTGAAGGCATGGCAGCAGGGCGGCCAGGTGGTTGCAATGACGGGCGACGGCGTCAACGACGCGCCTGCGCTGAAGGCGGCGGATATCGGCTGCGCAATGGGCATCACCGGCACGGATGTCGCCAAGCAGGCGGCAGATATGATATTGACAGACGATAACTTTGCGACGATTGTGGAGGCGGTGCGGCAGGGGCGCGGGATTTATGACAACATCCGCAAGACGGTTGCTTTTTTGCTGAGCACCAATATTGGCGAGCTGATCACGGTGCTGCTGGTGATGCTATTTTGGCACACGTCGCCGCTGCTGGCGCTCCAATTGCTGTGGATCAACCTGATCACGGACAGCCTGCCTGCCATTGCACTGGGTATGGAGCCGATTGACCCAGGTGTGATGAACCGGATGCCAAAATCCAGGGATGAGAGCTTGTTTGCGCACGGGCTTTCTATGCGTATATTCCTGCAGGGGCTGATGTTTGGGTTGATTTCCGTATTCGCCTTTTGGTTGGGGTACGCGGAAACGGGCCACGAGGACGGCGGGCGGACGATGGCGTTTTTTGTACTGGCGTTGTCGCAGGTGGTGCATGCGTTCAATATGCGTTCCGAACGGTCGCTCTTTTCCATTGGCATGTTCTCCAGCAAGTATATGAACGGCGCGGCGCTCGCGTCCACGGCGTTGCTGTGCGTGGTTGTGTTTATTCCGCCAATTGCAAGTGTGTTTGGGATGACACAGCTTCCCGCCTTCCTGTATCTTATTGCGGTGGCCCTGTCGTTTGTCTCCATTGTGGTGTTGGAATTCTCAAAAAAATTTGGATTGATCAAGCACCAGCATTAAGTGGATACGCAGATGGGAAAAGCATTGACAGCCGCGCGGTTTTTTGGTAGATTGATATCACATCAAAGAAGAGGAGGCCGTGCGCGTGTATTTTATTCGTTTGAAATAAGCTGGTAAAACGTATTTTTTGGATGCTGTTTTGTGCTGCTTTTTGACGAATGATTTTATGCGCGGGTTATGCTGTCCTTTGGGACGGACGTTTGTCATTGTTTTGCAGCCAATCCGGTATAGGAGGCTGTTTTTTTGTACGCAGACTGGAGGAATCATGACAAACGAATATTGGAAGAAAAGCTTTTTTACGATATGGTCGGGGCAGGCGGTCTCGCTGATCACAAGCGCCGTGCTGCAGATGGCGCTGATCTGGTATATCACATTTTTGACAAACTCTGCGGCGGTGCTGTCGCTGGCGTCCATCATTGCGTTTTTGCCGCAGGCGGTGCTGGGGCCTTTTATCGGGGTGCTGATAGACCGGTGGAACCGCAAAACGATCATGATCGTGTCGGATCTTTTTATTGCCGCGGTTGCGGGTGTGCTGGCGGTTGTGGGCAGCTTTGGGGAGATCCCCGTCTGGGGCGTGATGCTTGTCCTGGGGGTGCGGAGCGTTGGCACGGCGTTCCATACGCCGTCGCTTTCCGCTGTGACGCCGCTGATTGTGCCGGAGGACTCCCTGACAAAATATGCGGGATTCTCGCAGTCGCTGACAAGCGTCAGCCTGATCATCAGCCCTGTGATTGCTGCGGTGCTGTATGCAAGCTGGACACTGCCGCAAATCATATCGCTGGACATCATCGGCGCTGTGGTTGCGAGCGTGACGGTGGCTGTGACCAAGATACCGGAGCTGAAAAAGCAAGAAAAACCGGAGGGGAAACCGCATTTGCTGCGGGAGATGGTGCAGGGCCTGCGAGTGCTTTATGCGCAAAAAGGGCTTTTTTACCTGATGTGGATCGGGATGCTCTTTATGGTGGTGTTTATGCCGATCAACGCACTGTTCCCGTTGATGAGCCTTGATTATTTTGGCGGGACGACCACGCACGCGTCCATAGCGGAATCGGTTTTTGCGGCGGGCATGCTGGTTGGCGGGCTGGTGCTCGGCCTGACCGGCGGGTTTAAAAACAGGGTGGTATCGCTGAC
>DHOD01000007.1:4007-5133 GCA_002407725.1 Christensenella sp. UBA5399
GTATCGCTGACGTTTGCCATTGCGGTGATGGGCATTGCACTGACGGTATCGGGGGTGCTGCCAAGTTATGGATTTGTTGGGTTTGCCGTCTGCTGTGCTGTAATGGGCATCTCGGTGCCTTATTACAGCGGCGTCAACATGGCGCTGTACCAGGAGAAAATTGCGCCGGAATACCTGGGCAGGGTGTTTTCGTTGAACAGCAGCCTGATGTCGCTGGCAATGCCGATCGGGCTGGTGTTTTCCGGCCTGTTTGCCGATGGCGTGGGCGTCAACCGGTGGTTTTTCTATTCGGGGATCGCCATACTCATGATTTCTACACTGTGCTTCTTTATACCGTCTGTCCGAGGGCTGGACGACAAGGCGGGGCAAACAGAAAATGTACCGGCGGATTTATGATATACTGTTAATATAAAAGGAGGGGTGGTCATGGATGCGTTTACCTGGGTCTTTTCACTGTTGATCCCCATTATGATGGTGGTGTTTGGCCTGTTGATGTGGAAAAAGCCGCCCAAAGAGATCAATGGCATTATGGGCTACAGGACAAGGCGGTCTATGATCAACCAGCAGACATGGGATTTTGCCCACCATCACGTAGGTAAAAACTGGACATTGTGGGGGAGTGTGCTGCTGGGCGCGTCGGTGCTGGCGCTGCTGTTCGTTCCGGCGGCGGGGGATACCATACTGCTGACGCTCACGTTTGTGCAGCTTGCGGTGCTGATCATATCGATATTCCCCACAGAGGCGGCATTGAAGCGCAAGTTTGACGATTACGGGTTCCCGCGGGAATAGAGGGATGTGTAGAAAAGAAGTCTGCTGTAATCCCAAGCAGTAGCTGCATACACTTTAATTAATTGGTTGTAATAATAAAAAAGGAAAATACATTTGCTCACATGGCCGGGCTTGCGCTTAGAGGCACACTGTTTGGAAACCTACCTTTTTTCTNNGATACCTTTTTAACGAAAAAAGGTTCTGCACTCCAAAAACGTTGCTGAGAAAAATTTTCTTTCGTCGGCGGGCGCGGCGACGGTGCAGGAAGAGAAAAACTGAAGATTATGCACCGTCACGGTAAAAGCGATCCTTGCTCTTGGCAATTAGGAAACCTCAGCGTACGCTTTTAAAGGCCGCG
>DHOD01000007.1:5291-6996 GCA_002407725.1 Christensenella sp. UBA5399
CAGCGTACGCTTTTAAAGGCCGCGTTACTCCCACCGCCGTGCGTCCATGGAAGCGCCATGCAAATCGGCATTTTTTTATTACAAGGGAACCCTCGTTAGCTATAGAAAATCTGGAATTATTGGAGATATATGAAGCTAACAGGCTGACAATAAAGGCCCAGGTTCTGACGACGCAAATGCCGTGCCTTTATTGACAGCCGTAGTATTCACGCGGCGCGCCGCTTGTAACGCGACACAACAAGGGCTGCTGCAAAGAAGGCGACGGCAAACAGTAGCTCGATGCCGATGCTTTGACCGATGGATTCCATTGTTGCCGCGCTCAATGTAGCGTTGCCCAGCGCCTGCTCGGCCACATGGACATGCCAGAATGTAGGCGTGAAATGCGCAATGGTCCGCATGGTTTCGCTGAGCAGGCCGGCGGGCACAAATACGCCGCCCAAAAAGCATAGCGAAAGCCCCAACGCGTTGCCGATGGCAGAGAGCATGTTGCCGCTGGTCGCGAGCATGCCGATCAGGTAGGCCATGGCGGCCGATACGAGCAGGAAGGCAGCGGAGCTCAGCATGCATGCCTGGCTGCCGGGTGTCAGCATCTCGGCGCCGTACATGATGAAGCCAAGCAAAATCAGCAGGCCATAGCTGATTGCGGAGAATAGGATCAGTGCCACGCCAAGCTCCACATTCTTTTTCGTCAGCGGGAGCGCCGAACTGTTCATTCGCATAGCGATTTCTTTTCTGTTGAACACCATCAGCACAGGGCAAATGCCGAAAATTGCCATCAGCATGATGCTGTAACTGAGGAAGGTGAAATAGTAGTAAATGGGGACCTGCCTGCTTGACGCGCCCTGCGTAATTGTCACGTCTGCTTCAATGGCGATATCGTCTTGGGCGTTTGCCAGCGCCTGGGCAGTATCCTCGCCCGCGCCCATGTATACGCCTGCGGTCGATATGTAGCTGCTGACCAGCCTGTCCACATATGTACCCGAGAACGAATTGGGAATCTGTGCGCTGTCAAGCGGCAGCGGGTCGCCGTCCACAACCGATTGCCCGTAGCCCTGCGGGATGAAGAGGACATATTCCGTATCGCGCATGTACAGGGCGTCCTGCAATGTTTCGGTATCATTTTCAAGGTCTACGCGCTCGTGGTGTTCGTACAGCAGGGAAGTCAATGCCTGCGATACCTCGCTGTCATCGTAATCGATGACCGTGACTTTGATTTTGCTGTCGTTGAACATTTGCGCTTCGCCCTGTCCGCCGGTATTGGAGAATGCGACGGTTAACACCAGGAATATGATAAAATACATCAATATCAGGCCGATGTTCTGGCGGATAATTTTGAAAAAGCATTTAAATACTTGCATATTGTTTCCTCCTGAGGATGAGCACGCTGCCAAGGCAGAGCAGGCTGCCAATGACCAGCAGCAACACGGTGTCCATCATATAGCGCCCACCCGCGCCGTAGGTATCCAGCGAATAAAACGAATCGACAATCAGCGCCGCCGGATTGATCCTGTTTAAAAACGGGACGTTTCTTTCAATCACGGTACGCATGCCGTAGAACATCATCCCGCTGAGGAAGCACATCAGCAGTGTGCTGCCCACCAGGATCCCATCCTTTTTGGACCTGCTGCCCCGCGTTACCAGGCCGATAAACATACCGAACATGATGCCCACAAAGACGCCGCACAGGCTGGTCAGTATGATGGCC
>DHOD01000122.1:0-8068 GCA_002407725.1 Christensenella sp. UBA5399
AACATATTACTTGTGCCGCTGTGGGCGTTCGTCCAAAAAACCTTTTTGTGATGGGACACACGAGAAGATTGATTTTGCAGGAACAGAGACAGCCGCGTGTGTGCCGGGCGAAGAGGATTACCAGGTCTATGAGGGTGGGCAGTTGGTTATGCGCGACAATGAGAGCCTGTGCGCATCCATGCGGTTTTGCGACCGGGGGGAAAACGCGTGGAATTATGTGGAGCGGTCGGCGGATGAACATTGCAAGGATTGCGCGATAGAAGAGGTGAGCAAATGTCCGTCGGGCAGGCTGACACTGTTTGACAAGCAGGGGAAGCAGATAGAGCCGGAGCTGGAGCCGGGCATCAGCCCGATCGGGGACGCGGTGCACGATTGCCGGGGGCCGTTGTGGGTCAAGGGCGGCATTGCAATAGAAAACACACATTGTACCGAATATGAAAAAAGAAACCGTGTTACGCTGTGCCGGTGCGGCGAATCAAAGAACAAGCCGTTCTGTGATTCCGCACATGTGTATTGCGACCACATGAAGGGGTTTGACGAATAAAAAATGTTTGTTAATTGGCGATAAAAACAGCAATCTTTTTGATGGCTGTTTTTTTGTGCAGTAAATATAAAACCACGTATTTTACAGGTATAATTTATTTTGATAAAATAAAAGAAAAAGGAAAAGGATGTATGTATGAATTTTGTGACGGTGAAATGTCCAAATTGTGGGGCGGAGATACAAGTAGACGCGGATAATAAGGGTGGGACATGTCAATATTGCGGAAGTAAAATCATCAATGAGGATGCCGTTGGCAAAACGAATACTGAGGGGGCGGCTGACGGCGCTGACCGTGAGTTTGAAAGCAGGCTGGTGCTGGCCGACAATGCGGCGAAACTGTATTTTGAACGGGGGCCGAAAGCAGAGGTGGGCCAGCTTGGAGGCGCATCATTAAGCGGATATAACGGGGTTATGAATTTGTATAACCATACGGCGCAGGTCGGCGCGTGCGAGAGCAGGTATTGGCTGCACATGGCGCGTTTCTATTATGATGGAAACATGGCGGAACTGGACCGGGGAGCAAGCAAATTACCAAAGTATTTTATCTCTGACTATGAAAAACATATGGGCAGCGCCGCTCACTATGCAGTAAACGATGAAGAAAAGCAAATGATTATGCAAGAAAAAGAAACGTATCTATTAAAATATCAAGAAAACCAGCAGGATATTGAAGATAAAACACGGGCGATGAGAAAAACCACAGCAGTGGGATGCGTGGTCATGTTGGTGATCGTTATTATCATCTCGTTGATTGTTTTTAAATGCAGCTCATAATAGCTCTCAATCCAAAAATATCATCTGCTGCTTGTTGACGTCGCCGGAACCCAGTGTGATGACAATATCGCCCGGCTGCCAGTTCTTGTGCAGGTAGTCGCGGATCTCCTCAAACGTGGGGATGTAGAGGCAATTGGCAGAGCTTTTGTTGATGGCCGATACAACGTCCAGCGCGTGAATACCCTGGGTGTCGGTATCCCTGCCGGGGTAGATGTCGGGCATCAGCACCTCGTCCGCGTCCCCAAAGCAGGTGGCGTACTTGTCCAGCAATGTGCGCGCGCGGGTGTAGGAATTACACTGAAAAACCGCCCACAGCTTTTTGTGCGGCACGATTTTTGCCGCGTCGAGGCAAGCCTCGATCTCGCTGGGGTGGTGCGCGTAATCGTGGTAAATTTTTACGCCGTTTTTCTCGCCAATCAGTTCAAAACGCCGTCCCGCCAATTTATACCGCTTGAGCGAGGCTACCGCATGCGCCGGGTCTACGCCAAAAATCTCTGCCGCGAAGGCCGTTGCCGCAAGTGAATTACGTAAATTGTGCATACCGGGAACGGGGAGGGCAATGTCGGCGACATGTTTGCCGTGGTGCATGACCTTACCCGATCCAAAACCATTGTTGTCAAAGCGGACATCATCCAGGTACCAGTCGCTTTCATCTGGCTGGTTGTATGTGATGATCTTCCCGGTGGCGTGGTCCCGCAGCTTCATGGCCAGCGGGTCGGAGGCGTTGAGCATCAGTATGCCGCTGGACGTCTGCTTCTGGATGAACTCCACAAATGTATTGAAAATATCGTCGATATCCCTGTAACAGTCCAGATGGTCGTCGTCGATGTTGTTGACCAAAATGTGCGTGGGGTGCAGTGTCAGGAAGCTGCGCACGTATTCGCAAGCTTCCGTGATGAACGCGGGGCCTTTGCCAAGGCGTACGCCGCCTTCCAGAAAGTCCACCATACCGCCCACATGCACGGTAGGGTCCTGGTCGGTATCCTGCATGATCAATGCCAGCATGGATGTGATGGTGGTTTTGCCGTGGCAACCTGCAATACACGACACGTTTTCAAAATCGCCTGACATGTGCCCCAGCAGCCGGGAACGTTCCAGCATGGGGATGTCGTGCGCCGCCGCGTAGGCGTATTCGGGATTGTACGGCTTGATGGCCGCGGAATACACCACAAGGTCGGCCCCGTGCACATTCTTTTCGTCGTGGCCGATCACAAATGGTATGTTGCGCTTCTTCAATTGCTCGGTAAATGCGGAAGGCCGTGCGTCGGAGCCCGATACAGTATACCCGTGGCTGTCAAGTATCTGTGCCAGGCCGCTCATAGAACAGCCGCCTATGCCTATGAAATGTATTTTTTTAATCTGCATGTTGCTATCGTCCAAAACCATAAAACTCCCTGCCCGCAATTAATTGGTCAAAATGTCCTTGCTTTTTTGTGCAGGGACATGGCATGCGGTACGTTTAAAAAATAATACCAAGTATACATGGAAAAGCATTTTTATGCAACCATTGAGATTCCATACTACAACATTTAGGGGAGGGTTGCCCTATATCCTGTTCTTTTGTGCCAGAGGTTGTGATGGATGCCTGAAAAAGCGCTGCAGCCCTTTTGGCAAAAGGTGTTGAGAACTGTAAAAATGTTTGCTTTTTCCATAAAAAGATAGTAAAATAATATGGAAATCAAAAAACCCAACTGCAAAATGAAATAATGGTGGAGGCGTAAATATGAATATTACCGACATCCGTATCAGGAAGATTGACGCTACCGGGAAAATGAAGGCCATCGTATCCGTGACTTTTGATGACATGTTTGTGATACACGACATGAAAATCATAGAAGGCGCCAGTGGGCTGTTTATTGCGATGCCCTCGCGGAAAACCCCCAGCGGCGAATATAAAGACATCGCCCATCCTATCAATTCCGAGACGCGTGACATGATACAGCGTGTCATTTTGGAGGAGTATGAAAACATGGCGGATGAGGCGCCTGCCGATACCGGTGGGGATACGTTTTAATATACATACAGTTTGAATCATGCAGGAGGCTTTCCCATCCGGGAAGGCCTTTTTTGATAGCCATCATTGAACGCGGGTACGGTGTAGTGTATAATGGGTGCTGAAAAAAGGGCCGAAAGGATGAAATGATGGAGTATATCAGTGTGATACTGGCAGCGGGGGAAGGCACAAGAATGAAATCGGAAAAATCGAAAGTGCTGCACGAGGCGGCGGGCCGGCCGCTGCTGGGCTGGGTGCTGGGCGCTGTCCGCGGGGTGGAAACAAGGAAAGACATCGTGGTCTGCGGCAGGGCGATTGACGAGATTAGGGCAACGTATGGCGACGGCGTAGAATACGCCGAGCAAAAAGAGCGCCTGGGCAGCGGGCATGCCGTGATGTGCGCGCGGGGGCACCTGGAAGGATTTGCGGGGTACACGCTGATTGTGGCGGGGGATATGCCCTTGTTGCGGGCGGAGACCATACAGGCAATGACGGACTTCGCAAGTGGGGAACATTGTGACTGTGTGCTGCTGACGGCAATGCTGGACCAGCCTGCGGGGTATGGCAGGATTATCCGCAACAAAAGCGGGAATGTGGAAGCGATCGTGGAAGAAAAGGACGCCCTGTCCGAGCAAAAGGAAATTGGGGAAGTGAACGCGTCCTGTTATTGTGTGAAGAATGATGTGCTGCTGCGTTGCCTGGACCGGTTGAGCCCGGATAACGCGCAACAGGAATATTACCTGACGGACATTGTGGAGCTGATCAATGAGGACGGCGGGATTGTGAAGGCATTTGTCGTGGAGGACAACGCGGAGTGCCTTGGCGTGAACGACAGGGTGCAGCTTGCGGAGGCCGCGCGTATATTGCGGGAGCGGATCAATGTGGCGCATATGCGTGGCGGCGTGACGCTGATTGACCCAGGCAGCACATATATCGATCCGGATACGTACATTGGCGCGGATACGACCATCTACCCCGGCGTGACGCTGGAAAAGGGATGCGAGATTGGCGGCGGGTGTACGCTGTACCCCGGTTCGCGCATATCGGCGGCGGTTGTGGGGGCTGGCACGACCGTACAAAACTCCGTACTGCTGGACGCCAAAGTAGGTGAAAACTGCATGGTGGGGCCCAACGCATACTTGCGGCCGGGCACCGTGATCGGCAACAATTGCCGGATCGGCGACTTTGTGGAGGTGAAAAACTCCACGATTGGCGACGGGACAAAGGTTTCGCACCTGACGTATGTAGGCGATGCCGACCTTGGCAAGAATATTAATGTGGGCTGCGGCGTGGTGTTTGTCAATTATGACGGCAAGCGCAAGTTCCGCAGCAAAATCGGCGATGATGTGTTTATCGGTTGCAACACCAATCTGATTTCGCCAGTGAACGTGGGCGAGGGGGCTTATATTGCCGCGGGGACGACGTTGACCGACGATATGCCGGACGATTCGTTTGCGATTGGGCGCGTGCGCCAGACAACCAAGACAAACTGGAAGGATAAGCGCGGCTGATGTATTACATATTTGGACTGGGGAATCCGGGGCTAAAATATAAAAAAACGCGGCATAACGCGGGGTTTTGTGTGATCGACGAACTTGCGGCGCGCCACCACATCCGCATGAAGGGCAAGGACAAGATGGAGGCGGCGATCGGGCAGGGCGAGATCGGTGGCCAGCGCTGTACGCTGGTCAAGCCCATGACGTATATGAACAACAGCGGGTGGGCTGTTTCGGCGGTTATGGATTATTATAAAGCGCCCCTTTCCGACATGATTGTCGTGTATGACGATATCGACATCGCGTTTGGCGAGCTGCGCATACGCGCCAAGGGAAGCGCGGGTACGCACAACGGCATGCGGTCGATCATCGAGTATATGGGCGCGGACGACTTTACCCGCGTGCGGGTGGGCATCGGCAAGCCAAAGATCGACCTGACCGCGCATGTGCTGGGCAAGTTTGATAAGGAGCTGCGGCAGGAGGCGGGAGAGATGTTTGCGCGTGCGGCGGATGCCTGCGAGTGCATTGTGACGGAAGGGTTGCAAAAGGCGCAGGAGCGGTTTCAGGCGAAGTAGGTAAGCGATTGCTGGTGGATAAACGTGGTTGTTTCTCGTGGTATGAGGGGCTATTTGCCATATGCGTAACAAAAAAGGTTCTGCGCTCCACAATTGCCGTGGAGAAGATTTTGTTGTCGTCGGCGGGCGCATATGAATATAATAATTTGAGAATCTGTTTTCTGTGATGTTTTAAAGGGAGTTCTTAGAACCGTAGGTTCTAAGTCGGCGAAGCCGAAACTTTTATATTGCGCCGCAGGCACCTTGACCCATTAGGAATACCTATGAGCGGGATTGTGTGGCACTTCAATAGAAGAAGTGTTTTTTAGAACCATTACGAAATGGGTTTATTCATTTCGTGGTGGCTTTGGCGACAACAAAATGGTATATTAATGATATGTCATTTTAATAAATAAGGTCGATTGTAAAATGAAGTTGGACACTTAATAAAAAATCCATAGTGGTTTTTCTCGTGGTAGAATGGAGTTCTCACACCACCATCTTCCAGGAGGACAATCACTATGGACTGCCAAGATTATATCACAGTTAAAGCAGAACGCAAGAAGGGACAGCATTTGGGGGCGGAAGAACGAGGTGCCATAAAAGCCCTCGTCAAGCAGGGACTCGGAAAACGGGCCATTGCGAGAGCCATCAATTGCGCCCCCTCCACTGTCACAAATGAACTGCGGCGCGGCACACATCCCCGAAAGAGTAACAAAGGGAAAGCTCCCGGCTACTCCCCCAAGCTCGGCGAGGCAGTCTATAAGGCTAACAGAGCAGTCTGCCGGAAGCCTCTCAAAGCACAGTCCTGCAAAGCGTTCATCACTTGGGTGCTAACGCAGGTGCGGCAACACAAATGGTCTCTGGATTCCTGCTGCGGATACGCCAGATTGCATCGGTTGTTTCGTGAGGATGAGATGGTCTGCACCGGTACTCTTTACAATATGGTATGGGCCGGTCTGCTCCCCATCACACCCACCGAACTGCCCGAAGCCTTGAAGCGCAAGGCTAAGAACCAC
This sequence comes from Christensenella sp. UBA5399, assembly GCA_002407725.1. Taxonomy (GTDB): domain Bacteria; phylum Bacillota; class Clostridia; order Christensenellales; family Christensenellaceae; genus UBA5399. The sequence goes on from DHOD01000122.1 coordinate 6,381, forward strand.
AAGGACAGAGAGAACAAAAAGCAGTACGGCCAGAGCATTTCGAGCCGCCCGGAGATTGCTGGACTGCGTATTGAAGAAGGCCACTGGGAGGGTGACACCGTGGTTGGAAAGCGAGCCGGAAAAGAGGCTGTTGTGCTCTCCCTGCTGGAGAAAAAGACGCAAACCTACCTTGCGTTCCGCATCCCCGCCAAGACCAGTGAGGCCGTGATGGGGGCCATGAACGCCCTCCACAACGAGTACGGAGACCACTTCTCAGAGGTTTTCAAGACCATTACCGTGGACAACGGCAGTGAGTTTGCTGACTTCGCTCAGGTAGCTGCGTGGGGTTCTCAGATCTACTTCGCCCACCCATACACATCCTGGGAACGTCCGCAGAACGAGCGTCACAACGGTCTATTCCGAGCTTTCGTTCCCAAAGGAGTGTCCATTGAGCAGTACTCAGACGAGGACATCCTCACCGCTGCTGACGAGCTGAACGGGCGGCCCCGCAGGAAGCTCGGCTACCGCACCCCGGAGGAACTATTTGAAGCATTCCTTGATTCCGTATTCGTAGCCTAACGATTGCGGCAACCTCAATCACGGACAGAGCCGGCGGCCCATCCGTGACCAAGATTTATGAGGGGGCACTATCTACCACGGGGTGTCCAACTTGCACTTGCAATTTGCGATTTTAATAAATAAAAAGGAAAAAAGGAGCGGCATGAAAAATACCGTAATCGGTATCATACGGAAGGGCAGAGCGTTTGGCGAAGCCCTTGAAAATATCCGAGGGGGGCGGTTGCCCTGCTCGGCGTTAAACGTTACGCAAAACGCGCGGCCATACCTTGCCGCAGCGTTGTTTGATGCTGCGGGGCGAACGGTGGTCTGCGTGACGCCGACCGAGCAGGCCGCGCGCGACCATGCGGCGGCGTGCGGCATAGGCGCGCTGTACCCGGACAACGACCTCAACCTGCGAAGCGTGGAAGCAAAGAGCAGGGAGGGCGAGATGCAGCGGCTGGGCGTGCTGAAGAACGCGGGAAGCCCGGGGCTTGTGTTTATGTCCGTGTGGTCGCTGATTACGCGTGTCCCGCCAAAACGCGTATTTGACGAGGGTTGCATAGAGCTGGGGGTAGGGCGGTCCTACGATCTGCGGCAGTTGGAGGAGGCGTTGGTGCAAAGCGGATATGAGCGCGCGGGTACGGCGTACTCCAAAGGTGAATTTGCCCGGCGCGGCGAGATATTGGACGTGTATGTGTCCGACAGCCCCGACCCGCTGCGGGTAACGTTTTTTGATGATGAAATTGAGAGCATACGCCATTTTGACGCGGAGACGCAGAAGTCGCGTGGTAAGAAATTAAAGCAATACCTGCTGCCGCCTGCGCGCGAAGTATCGCTGGATGAAGCTGCAAAAAAGAAAATGCGCGATTACCTTGCGGCGCAGCCGCAGGAATATGAAAAAACCGTAGATGAAATCAATTATGAGATAGAAGAGTACGGCTCGTTTGAGATTGCCGATACGTTTTTGCCGATACTGTATGAAAAAACAACGGTGCTGGATTACTTTGACGATGCGTTGATTGTGTTTGATGATTTTGAACGGGTCAATGTGGAGGCAGGCCGGATCAGGACGGAATTTGCAGACAACCACACCCGGCTGGTACAGTCATTTGAAGCGTTTGAAGCGCAGGGGGAAAGCCTGCTGGAACTGC
>DHOD01000122.1:8259-17381 GCA_002407725.1 Christensenella sp. UBA5399
GGAAAGCCTGCTGGAACTGCGTGTCGCCATCAAAAACAGGGAGGGAGCCATCATCGATATGTCGGGCATTTCGCGCAGCGGTATTGCGGCGACGTGCGAGGTGGATTTTGGGCTGCGCGCCGCGGCGGGCTTTGCCGGACGGATGGAGCAGTTGGCGCAGGCGTTAAAAGACCGCGTGGACAGCGGATATGCGGTGTACATGTTTGCGGGGGCAAAAGCCGATCAGCTCAGCGCCGAGTTGGAGGGGCGCGGGATCATTGCCCCGGTGTTGGGTGAGGTGCCGGACGGTGCCAAGCTGGCGATCAGCAGGGAGCATCTTTCGTACGGGTTCGAGATGGGGGCGCCCCGTGCGGTTGTGCTGGGGGCAAACGATATCTTTGGAAGGGTCAAGAAAAAGATTGGGAAGCGCCGCAAGACCAGCCAGGCGGAAGACATCTTCAGCGACCTGAAGCCGGGCGATTATGTGGTGCACGAGGTACACGGCAAAGGGCGCTATATCGGCCTGAAGACAATGGAGGCCGGCGGCAACATCACGGAATACATGGAGCTGGAATACCGCGGCGGCGATAAGCTGTATATCCCTACGGCGCAGATCGACCGGGTAGAGAAGTACATTGGCAGCGAAGAATCGGATGTACAGCTCTCGCGCCTGGGGGGAAAGGAATGGGAGAACGCAAAAGCGCGTGTGCGCGAATCGGCGCTTAAGCTGGCGTTTGACCTTGTGGAGCTGTATTCGGCGCGGTTTGACAGCAAGGGGCACGCGTTTGCGCCAGACACCGTATGGCAGCGGCAGTTTGAGGAGAATTTTGAATATGAGGAGACCGAAGGCCAGCTGCAAAGCGTAGAGGAAATCAAAAAAGATATGGAAGCGCCGCGTGCGATGGACAGGCTGCTGCTGGGCGACGTGGGCTACGGAAAAACGGAAGTGGCGATGCGGGCTGCCATGAAAGCTGTGATGGACGGGAAGCAGGTGGCGGTGCTGGTGCCTACAACCTTGCTGGCGCGGCAACACCTGCAAACATTCAGGGAGCGGTTTACGGGGTTCCCGGTCAACATAGAAGGGTTGACGCGATTCTCGAAAGCCAAGCATAAAAGCATCATTGAGGATGTGCGGCGCGGCAAGGTGGATATCATCATCGGCACGCACAGGCTGCTTTCGGGCGATGTGGAATACAACGACCTGGGCCTGCTGATTGTGGACGAGGAACAGCGGTTTGGCGTCAATCATAAGGAAAAGATCAAGGTCATCAAAAAATCTGTGGATGTGCTGACGCTTTCGGCGACGCCTATACCGCGTACGCTGGAAATGTCGCTGACCGGCATACGTGACATGAGTACGATCGATACGCCGCCCGCAATGCGCGTGCAGCCGTACAGTTATGTGATGCGGTATTCCGACGGGTTGCTGCGGGACGCTATCATGCGGGAGATACAGCGGGGCGGTCAGGTATACTTTGTGTGCAGGCAGATCCGTGATATGGACAAGCTGATGAGCGACGTGGCCAAGAATGTGCCGGGCGCGCGGGTAGCCGCGGCGCACGGGCAGATGGGCGAAGCGGAGATGGAGCGTGTGGTCAGCGGGTTTATCGACGGCCAGTACGACGTGCTGGTGTGCACGACGATCATTGAAAGCGGCATAGACATACCGGCGGTCAACACGATTGTTGTTTATGAAGCGGATAAGTTCGGGCTGTCTCAGCTGTATCAGCTGAAAGGACGCGTAGGCAGGGCGGATCAGTCGTCGTATGCATATTTTACGTACATGGGCGAAGGTATTGTCAATGAGACGGCGGCGAAGCGCCTGGAGGCGATCCGTGAATTCACGCAGTTGGGGAGCGGGTTTAAGATTGCGATGCGCGACCTGCAGATTCGCGGGGCGGGCAACCTGATGGGCGCGGAGCAAAGCGGGCACATGGCGACCGTAGGGTATTCGATGTATGTCAAGCTGATGAACGAGGCGGTCAAAATTGCGCGTGGAAAGGCAGTGAAGCCTGAGATTGAGACGGCTGTGGAGCTGAATGTTCCCGCGTTCATCCCCAACACATATATCGCCAACCAGACGGATAAAATGGATATATACCGTCTGATTTCACGCATAAAAGGCCTTGCGGACGCAAAGGCGGCCTCGGCGGAGATTGCGGATCGCTACGGCAAGCTGCCCCGGGAGGTGAACAACCTGGTGCTGGCGGCGGTCATCAAGCACTATGCTTCGGCGGCGGGCATCGCAAGCGTCATCAAAAAGCCGGGACGTGTCGAATTGAAATATTCGGAGAAGGCCCAGCCCAATGTAAATAAAGTATTAAAAATGGCGGAACGGTTTTCCGATCGTGTTATACTCAAAAACAAGACGCCTATGGAAATCGTGTACCAGCTGGACTCCGATATGCCCACGAAGGGTTTCTTGGAGTTTGTGGCGGGACTCAAATGATTTGTTTACAATTGTAAATGAAATCTGTATAATAAAAAGGCTGTATAATTTTGAAAGGAAATGCCGGTTGATGAAAACAGGGAAAAAATGGTTGGCGGTTGCGGTTGCCGTGTGTATGGCGGCAGTTGTTTTTGGCGGATGCTCAATGGTATCCGTAAACGAGGGAAGGGATAAAACGCAGGTCGTTGCAGTTGTAAACGGCGTGGAAATATATAAGAATTCCTATAACCAGCAGAAGGACTCGATACTCAGCCAGTATGGCATGACAGATGCGGATGTGGAGGCATCCGACGATCCGGAGCTTTACAAGCAAAGCATCATTGATGCGCTGGTGGAGCAAGAGTTGGCTTACCAGTATGCCGAGGAGCAGGGGATGGTCGATCTGTCAGAGGAGCACATAGAAGAGCTGACAACGGAAGAAAATAAAATGCTCAGGACTTTTTATGACGCGTACCTGGAGCAGGGGAAGACGGACGGGGTCGAGGATTCCGAAGCGTTTGCGCTGGAAAAATATAGCGAATACCTGAAAGCGGCGGGATATACGGATGTGGAAACGGCCGTGATGCTGACAATACGCAACCAGGCGATCAACGACGTATACGCGCAGGTGACCGAAGATGTGGATTATACGGAAGGGGACGCCCGGGAATATTACGATATGCAGGTGGATATGCAGGAGAGCTTCGTGATGGAGGATCCCTCTAATTACGAGATGTACAGCGCGTTTGGCACGGCGTATGTGAACCCGGCCGGCTCGCGCTACGTAAAGAACCTGTTGATTTCCATACCGGACGAGGCGCAAACGGAAATTTCGTCGCTCAGGAGCGCCGGGCAGGACGAGGAAGCGGATGCGATGCTGGAAGCAGAATTGGCAAAGATTTTGCCGGATGCCGAGGCGGCGTTGGAACGGGCCGAAGCGGGAGAGGACTTTGCGGCGCTGATAGAAGAGCTGGGCAGCGACAACGGCATGACTGTCGACCCCGGCATGACATGGGGCTACCTGGTGATCGACGGCGGCACGGATTATGTCGAGAGCTTCCAGGAGGCGTCGATGGCGCTGGAGAAGGAAGGCGATATATCCGGTCTGGTGCCTTCGGATTACGGGTATCACATCATTCAGTATTTCAAGGACGGTGCGGGCCCAATACCTTTTGAGATGGTGAAGGACGATATTATCTCAACACAGGGCGGCAACGAGGAGGCTACGGCGTATACCGATTTTATAAGCGGCCTGAAGGAAGATGCGGAAATAAAAACTTACGTAAATAGAGTTTAAAAAAGACATATTGCAGAGGAGCCGCCGTGGGTGGCTCCTTTTTTTGTGCATGGGGATGTGGTGGCCGTGGGCGCTTCTGCACCTTGCATTTGTGGACAGGAATAGTATAATAATCGTTGAGTTTATATTGCGCGCCTTGTGGCGCGGGCGGCAAATGCCGCTGAAATGCGGTGCAATACGGTTCGATTGCGCCGGAGCATACAGTATACATGATTGGGTATATATGAAATCAATTTGCTGTAATTGTGCATTAGTATGATTTGATGATAGGGGTAAAAGATGACGCAAACACAGAAGAGCTTTGTAAAAGGCGCGGCCATACTGGCGGTGGCCGGCATCATAGTCAAAATAATCGGGGCGTGTTACCGCATCCCGCTTGCGCGCCTGATAGGCGACCTGGGGATGGGGTACTACCAACAGGCGTATCCAATTTACGCGACAATGGTGGTGATATCAACGGCGGGGCTTCCCACGGCGATATCCAAGCTGGTATCGGAGAAGGTTGCGAAAAACGATTTTGCGGGGGCGCATAACACATTTGTGGTGGCGTGGCGCGTGCTGCTGATATTGGGCATTGTGATGTCGGTCGCAATGGCGCTGCTGGCCCAGCCGATCAGCATGTTGCAAAAATCGGCTCCGGCGGTCTATTCGCTGTTGGCGCTTTCGCCGGCATTGTTCTTTGTTTCCATGATCTCGGCATACAGGGGATACTTCCAGGGGCTGCAGTACATGGTGCCGACCGCGGTATCGCAAATGGTGGAACAGGCGGGAAAGCTGGCTTTCGGCCTGGTGCTCGCCTATTTGATCTATGCGGAGACGGGGCGGCCCGAGCTGGGCGCGATGGGCGCGCTGTTGGGCGTGACAATCTCCGAGGTGATTGCGCTTTTCTATATGATGGCGATGTACAGGCGGCGTAAAAACGAGATATTGGCAAAAATTGAAGACGGCCCCGGCGGGATGGCATCATCGCAGGTCAAAGCCATGCTGATCCAGATTGTCGCAATTGCGGTGCCAGTGACGCTGGGCGCGTTGATCAGCCCAATCACGCAGGCGATCGATACGGTTGTTGTTTCGCGGACATTGCAGGGGATCGGGTATACGGCAGAGGCGGCGACCTCTACGTTTGGCATATTGAACGGGTACGTGAACCCGCTGATCAACCTGCCGGCCGTGCTTTCGCTGGCACTGGCCATGAGCCTTGTGCCGACAATCTCCCAGTCGCGGGCGGAAAATGACAATGCTGCTGTGGGGATGAAATCTTCATTCGGGTTCAAACTGGCATTGCTTGTGGGGCTCCCGTGCGCATTGGCATTCTTCCTGCTGGCCGAGCCGATTTTGAATTTTCTTTACGACCTGTCCGGCGCCAAGCTGGAGATGGCGGTGGGCCTGTTCCAGTTGCTGTCTATAGGCGTGCTGTTTTTGACGGTGATACAGACGATGACGGGCGTGCTGCAAGGGCTGGGCAAGCCGTTTTTACCGGTCATCAGCCTGGGCGTGGGCGCGGTGGCCAAAGTGGTTGCAAGCATTATACTGATCAGCAACCCGGCAATCAATGTTTACGGCGCGGCAATCGGTACGCTGATCTGCTATGCGATTGCGGCTGTGATGGATGTTGTGTTTGTGGTGCGTCGCGCAAAAATACGCATATCCCCGTTGAACCATGTCATAAAACCGGTGCTGGCCACCGTGGCGATGGGCGCGGTGATCTACTTTGTGTACAGGGCGCTGGGAAGCCATTCCAACTCGCTGGGCGTGTTGGCGGCGCTGCTGCTTGGTTTCGTTGTTTACTTCCTGGCGCTGGTGCTGATCAAGGGGCTGACAAGGGACGAACTGGAGATGGTGCCGGGCGGCGGAAAGCTGGAGCGCGTGATGGTGAAGCTTAGGATATGGAAGAACTGATATGATTAAAATAGTAGGACTGGAAAGCGAATATGAGATGATGCCGCTTAAAGCGGTATGTGCGATAGAAGCGGCGGGCGTCGTGGTGCTGCAGAGCGGAAAGGCGGGCGCGGCGGCGGACATTATGCGGCGAGCGGCAAAGGCGGTTACACTGGACGAGCTGTATGAGACGGCGGCCGACTTTGACAGCCTGTATGCGCAGGGTGCTGATTTGATCACAGGGCTGGCTGCCGGTGCGGATGTTGTGTTTTGTGCGACAGGCAACGTGTATGCCAACGGATTTGTACGCGCGCTGCAACGGCGGGGCGAAGTGGAGATTCTGTCGGGAAGCAATGCCGCGGCAGGGGCGATTTTCCTGGCGGGGGATTTTTTGGACGGACAGGTGGATTACCGTGTGATTGACGCGCGGGATGTTGCGGACGCCGTTATCGATACGTCGGTGGCGCTGGTTGTCACCAACATAGACAGCGTATTTACCGCATACGCGGTGAAGACGGCGCTGGCGGAATACTACGGCCCCGATACGCAGGCGGTTGTGACCTGCGGCGGCACGGCCAGGCAGGCGAAGCTGTATGATATAGACCGCCAAAAAGAATTCTCCGACGGCGTCAGCATGGTGCTGGCCCCGGTGAAGCTGAAGCAAAAGGCCCGCTTTGGGTTCTACGACCTTGTGAAGGTCATGCAGGTGCTGCGGGGCGAAGACGGATGCCCGTGGGACAGGGAACAAACGCATAAAACGCTGCGGCAATACCTGCTGGAGGAAGCATACGAGGCAGTGGATACGATTGATATGGATGATATGGACGCCCTGTACGACGAGTTGGGCGACGTGCTGCTGCAGATTGTGTTTCATGCGGAGATTGCCCGCCAATGCGGCGAGTTTGACGACAAGGATGTGACAACGGCGATCTGCCGGAAAATGATCGGCCGCCACCCGCATATTTTTGCGGATGTGGAAGTGGATTCCGCCGACGAGGTTGTTGTCAACTGGGAAGCGATCAAGCGCAAAGAAAAGGGCAACACGACATATACAAGTGTGCTGAAAGATGTGCCAAAAGCGATGGGCGCGATGATGCGCGCATACAAGATCCAAAAAAAAGCGAGCGTGGTGGGTTTCGACTGGGACGACGCGGAGCAGGCCTTTGGCAAGGTGCGTGAAGAGGCGGACGAATTTTACCGCGAATTGACCGGGGGGGACGAGGACAGTATGGAGGCGGAAGCGGGCGATTTACTGTTTGCCGTGATCAACGTACTGCGGAAAAAGAAAATCAACCCGGAAGTGGCGCTGACACGGACTTGTGAGAAGTTTATCAGGCGCTTTGCATATATTGAAGAGAAATCTGGAAAAGATATACAGGAAATGACACTTGAGGAAATGGATGTGTTTTGGGAAGAATCTAAAACATTGGAGTAAAAAACAGAGAAACAGACCTTTTTATGAAAAAAATAGCCTAAAAACAGTTGCTTTATCAAAAAAAGTATATTATAATCGTCACTGTACATAAAGCGCATGCGCCTTTACGTGTGCAATCATAATATATCTATATTATAAGGAGGAAAAGGTTTTGAATAAAACTGAACTCGTAGCTGCGATAGCAGCAAAAGCTGGGATTTCCAAGAAAGACGCCGATGCAGCGTTAGGTGCATTTGCAGACAGTGTTATTGGCGAGCTGAAAAAGGGCGGCAAGGTACAGATCGTAGGATTTGGTACATTTGAGGCCAGGAAACGCGCTGCAAGGACTGGCATCAACCCCCAGACAAAGCAGCAGATAAAGATTGCAGCTTCTACAGTTCCGGCTTTCAAGGCTGGCAAAGCGTTCAAGGATGCTGTAAAATAATTAGGGCGATTGATCAGAGGGCAGATGGTTGTATATCTGCTCTCTTTTATTTTGCGGAAAACCCGGCGTGGGAATGAGTATTAACAAAATGTAAAAGCCACATGTCAAACTTGAACAATATGCTTCTTTTGGGTATAATACCAATCACTGATAGAAAAACCTTAAAACGGTTTTTCTATCCAGCCTGCAGGCTGCACAAACTGGCTTATCAGCTTGTAGTGATTGGATATTAAGCAGCCCACCTGCACACAACGCCGCAAGCGTTTTGAATGGGTGAATGATATAATGGGGCATTGGAGAGTGTGCGATCAGACATGAGGTTGGATAAATACCTGAAGGTTTCCAGAATCATAAAAAGGCGTACCGTGGCGCAGTCGGCGTGCGAGGGCGGCCTGGTTTTTGTGAATGGAAAACCGCAGAAAAGCGCATATAAAATAAAGCAGGGCGATGAGATCACCGTGGAGATGGGGAAACAGCCCCTGAGCGTACGCGTGCTCAAGCTGGAGGATTCCACCAAAAAAGTGGACGCCGCGGGAATGTACGAGGTAATTGAACGTAAATGAATGTTTGTGCGATCATTTTGGCGGCCGGCAGCGGCAGCCGTATGCAAAACGACACCAACAAAGTTTTTTTGAAATTTGACGATCAAAGCGCCGTTGTGCGGTGCCTCAAGGCATTTGAGGAGACGCGGCTTTTTTCCAGTATGGTTGTTGTATGCAAGCCGGAGGAGCGCGAGATCATTAAGCGGAAAGCGGCCAAGTACCTGAAGGGGCATACCTATCTTTTTTGCGACGGGGGCAGCGAGCGGCAGTATAGTGTGGAAAACGCGCTGGAATGCGTGCCCGACGATACGGACATCATTGCCGTGCACGACGCCGCAAGGTGTTTTGTCACGCCCAAAATCATACGGGACTGTGTCTCGTCGGCCATTCGTTTTGGCAGCGGTGTGGCGGGCATAGGCGCAACCGATACCATCAAAAAGGCGAAGGACGGCGTGGTGACGGAGACGCTCCGGCGCGATGAGCTGGTGGTGATCCAAACGCCGCAGGTCTTTCATTCCGACGTGCTGTGCGAGGCGTACCGGAAGGCTGTGGAAGATGGCTTTTTGGGAACGGACGATGCGTCGCTGGTTGAGCGACTGGGCCACAAGGTGTACATTGTCGACGGTTCCAAGGAGAATATCAAGCTGACAACGCCGGAGGATATTGCGGAAGGCGAAAAAATTGTACAGGTGCAGAGGCGCTCGGGCATTCGCATTGGCAACGGGTTTGATATGCATGCGTTTGCCGACGACAGGCGGCTGATACTGGGCGGTGTGGAAATCCCCTGCGAGTATGGGCTGGAAGGCCATTCGGATGCAGATGTGCTGGTGCACGCCATCATGGATGCGCTTTTGGGCGCGGCGCGGCTGGGGGATATCGGTGTTTTGTTTCCGCCGGGCGACAGCAGGTATAAGGATATCTCATCGTTGAAGCTGCTGAAAGAGGTGGGGGACCTGCTTGACAAATACGGCTACAGGATTGTCAACATAGATAGCACGATCATCATGCAGGCGCCCAAGGTGAGTAAATACGCGGCGCAGATGATTGACAACATTGCGGAGGCGCTGGATATGGACGCTGTTTATGTGAATGTAAAAGCGACCACAACGGAATACCTGGGCGCGCTTGGCAGGGGGGAA
>DHOD01000122.1:17545-19357 GCA_002407725.1 Christensenella sp. UBA5399
ACTGCGGCACAGGCGGTTTGCATTCTCCAGAAAGATTGAGGGTTGTTTTTTGAGGCGTAAAGGTACGGTCAGGCGGCCTGTCGCGGGGGCGAACATCCGGTTCTCCAATGCGTGGCCCGTTATAAAATTGATTATTGTGATCGCCTGCGTTTCCGTGGGCGTTTTGGTTATGATACTGCACGGGTTTCCGCTGATCGAGGACCTGATCAAGGGCGTAGACCCGTCCCTGCGCTACCAGCCCAAGGTAGAAAAGGAATTTTCGCTGAAAACGGGGAAAAGCCAGCCGGAGAAATACGAGATCAAGGAGATGTATATCTCTGATATCAAAACAAAGAACGATCCCTATATTGCGGGGGAAAAGATCATATTCACCACAAGGACGGATACCGAAGGCGTGTTCCGGCTGGATTCGGTGGGGATATACGATGCAGCGACAGAGGCGGTGACCATGCTGCCGAATGTGGAAAAGAAATACGACAACCTGCTAAACCCGCTGTTGTCCGGCAACATTGCCGTGTGGGTGGACAGCATGATTGACGGCGGGGGACGGATTGTGGGGTACGACCTCACGACAAACCAGCAGTTTGTGATCAAGGAATACGGATATGCAATCCCTGCGCTGTCGCTGGACGGAGACCTGCTGACGTTTATGCAGTGGGCGGGCGATGCGTTGCAGCGTTTTTATGTGTACAATGTGCGCACGCGGGAAGCGGTGACTGTCAAGCTGTATGAGACGGAAATAGGAAACAGCGCGACGGATGTTTCCGCGTCGGATATTGTCTGGTCGGAATACAAGCAGGAGAGTTCCGGCAGGGTCAGCGGTACGCTGAAACGCATTGTGCTGGAGGATGGGACGTCGAGGTACGAGCATTACAACTTTGGGGACAATGTCTTTGAGCCGAAGACAAACGGCAAGGACATTGTGTACGCGACGGACAAAAACATTACGGGCGGCGACCTGATGCTCTCGGTGGGCGGCGGGCAGCCGGTAAAAATTGCGGAAAATGTGCTCAACTATGATTTGGGCGATACGTTTGTGGCATATACAAAGGACGACAAGATACACGTATGCTTTACCAACCAGCAAAAAACGCTGGTGCTGACTTCCGATATCGCGAAAAACCTGTTGGTGAGCACCAACGGGAACGGAATCACGTTCTATGACATTACGGACGGCGTGCTGGTGGACGAAGTGGTGATGTACGCCACAATAGAATGACGGGGAATAGAGTGTTATGGCAAAACCAACGACACAGTTTGTGTGCGGCGAATGCGGGCACGCATCGATAAAATGGATGGGCAAATGCCCGGCGTGCGAGAGCTGGAACACAATGGTGGAAGAAGACATCCGTCCGGAGGTAAAGCCTGCCGGCAAGGCGTCGGGGATTGCCGCGCAGCCCGCGCGGACATATCAATTTTCCGACATCCCGGATGCGGCACAAAAGCGGTTTGCGACGGGGATTGGTGAATTTGACCGTGTGTTGGGTGGCGGCGTGGTGCCGGGAAGCGTGGTGCTCTCGGGCGGCGAGCCGGGCATTGGAAAGTCCACACTGCTGTTGCAGGTTGCAAAGCAGCTTTCGAAATATGGCGAGGTGCTGTATGTTTCCGGCGAGGAATCCGCCGCGCAGATCAAGCTGCGGGCGACGCGGCTGGGTATATCGGATGGGCTGGCCCTGATGGCGGAGACGGAGCTTGGCAGCATACTGGCGGGCGTGGCGCAGGCGGCGCCCAAGTTTCTGGTGGTGGATTCCATACAGACGCTGTATGATGGCAACCTCTCATCGGCGCCGGGCAGCGTTTCGCAGGTGCGGG
>DHOD01000040.1 GCA_002407725.1 Christensenella sp. UBA5399
GTACTTTTCAGTTGACAAACACAAGCACATATATTTTACCACAAAAGCATTATTTTGGATACCTTTTTGCTGTATTTTTTTGCCTTTTTCTCATCCTCCGTAAAATATAGTAATTGTTTTCCTCTTTTGCATCAATATAAACAAAAAAGCAGAGCACCAAACCCCGCTTTTGTTTCTTTTATATGAATATTTTGAGCCAGGCCGGTAAGCCGAGTTCTGTCGTTGTACAGCCATCTATCTGGACCCGAAGTTGCCTAGCGGGTTCTTGCGATTACAAAGGACTTAGCGGACCGCTATTTCATGCCGCAAGCGGCATATTGTCCTCCATTCAATCTTGCACCGGGCGGGGTTTACATGGCATCCCCCGTCGCCGGGGGATCGGTGAGCTCTTACCTCCCCTTTCCATCCTTACCCGGGCGTCGCCCGGGCGGTTTATTTCTGTTGCACTTTCCTTGGAGTCGCCTCCACCGGGTGTTACCCGGCGCCCTTGTCCTGCGGTGCTCGGACTTTCCTCACCCGGTTGCCCGGGCGCGGCTGCATGGCCTGCTCAAAAAAACTTAAACTTATTCATCCACCGCGTAGAGTATCCTCCCGCAGTTTTCACACAGTGTAATCTTATCCTTATCCTTGATCGCTTGCAGCATGCCGGATGGCAGCTCCATATTGCACCCCTGGCAGCGCTTGTTCTTAAAGTACGCCACCGGGTTGGGCCTGTGCTGCTTGATTTTTTTATATTGCTCCATCAGCGCGGGGTCCACCTGTTTGGCGGCCTTTGCCACGTTTGCCTTCAGCTTCTCAAGGTCTCCCTTGCCTGCCTCCAGTTCTTTTGCGTGCGCTGCCTTCAGCTGGTCAAACGCCTTTTTGGCATTGCTCATTTTCACAAGCGTCTCTTTGATATCCGTTTCGGACTTTTCCAGATTATGCATAATCTCCACAATCTTTCTCTTATTGAGCTCAATTGCGTTTTTGATCCCTTCACATTCCTTAATGATCTCCTGGATATCTTCTAAAAAGAGATCGTCGACCTCATAATCCTTTATTTCTGTAATCTCGTCGTCCTTTTGCTCCATTTGCTTCTTAAGCGCATCCACCTGGACAGATATCTCCACCATCTTATTGTTGGCCAGCACAGATTCCTGCTCAAGCTGCTTCAAATGCTGTTGATTATTCTGAAAAAGCTGCTGTTGCCTGATCAGCTTTTTACGCGTTTCCGTATTCTTCAGCGATTGCTCAAGCTGTCCAAGCTCGCTTTCCGCTTCCTGATATTCCCACAGTGCCTGTAATTTATCCAATTAAACCTCCCAATACAACCATATATCAATAATATTTATAAGGCGCTTCCATTTTTTCAGCCACCTTGACAGTCACATTATATTTTACATCAATGAGCGCTTTTTGTAAACTCTCTGCCATCAGCCCGCAAAAACAATATTCCGTAGCATAGTGTCCCGCTTCCACCAGGTTCATGTTTGTCTCCACATACATGTTATGCTTGATCTCCCCTGTCACATACATTTGGGCGCCCTGCCTGCGCGCCTCTTCTATAAAATCTCCCCCCGCGCCGCCACACACGGCGACACGGCTGACCATATCGTTTTCATTGCCCCTGAACCGCAATGCCGCTTCGGGCAATACCTGTTTCAGTGTTTCCAGTATATCTATTACTTTGGCGGGTTCTTTCAGGTCGCCAATCATGCCGCTTCCCGCAACGGATACATCGGGGCCTTCCAGCACAAACACATCAATAGCGGGCTCTTCGTACGGGTGTGCCTGCCGTACTGCGCATATCGCGCCGGACAGCCTTTCCTGCGGCACCAAAGCCTGGATGCTTTTCTCCCGCACAATCTCCCGCCTACCCTCGCTGCCGATAAAAGGATCCGCTCCCTCACCGGGAATAAACGATCCAGTCCCTTCCACGCTGTAATAGCATCCCCGGTAATTCCCCAGTTCGCCTGCCCCGGCTTGATGCAGTGCTTCCACAATCGCAGTTTCGTACGCATCCGGCACTGTCACCGCAATCTTGAAAAAACGGCCGGGGACCGCCTCTGCCAAAAAGCGCCTGTTCTCCAGCCCAATCATATTTGCCAGACAGTCATTCAAGCCATTTTTTGCATTATCCACGCTTGTGTGCGCACTGTACAGCGATATCCCGTTTTTTACCAGCGCCGCCACGCACGCACCCACATATCCATCCGTATCAAGGCGTCCAACCGGCCTGAAAAGCAACGGATGGTGCGAAACAATCATGCCGCAGCCTGTGTCTGCCGCCTCCTGCACAATCTCCGGCGTCACATCCAAGCACACAAGAACGCTGCCCGTGCTGTTGTGCATATTTACCTGAAAACCGCTGTTGTCCCAATCACACGCATACTTCAGCGGAAACAGCTTTCCTATCATTTCCCCAATTTCCAAAACATTTACAGACATTCCAGCACCTCCGCCATCCTCTTTTTCCGCGCACGCAACGCTTCCACATGATTAGTATCCTTAGCCAGCGCGGCATTTTCGATAATTCCATCCAACCGGGCAATTTCCTTACACAAAAAACCATCCAGGTTTTCGTCCTTGTTTTCTATCAACCTTCTCCCAACATAGTAATAAAAATCATCGGTTTCCGGACGCGCATCCCCATCGACAGCACAAATCACCTGATAATACCGCCGGTCTTCTAGAGCCAGCTTTTCATCTGTTACCACAAATCCGTTTTCCGCTAAAAAACGCCTGAGCTTCGCCTCATTGTTGTTTGGAGAAAGCACCAGGCCGCGCGCGCGTCGTGCCTTTTCCATATCCCGCGCCAGTATTTTTTCAATCAACAGGCCGCCTACACCCGCTATAACCAGCACATCCGCCTCTCCGCTTTCCAACGGCGCCAGCCCGTCCCCCCGCCTGGTCTCAACAGCCTGCTCCAATCCAGCGTGCTTAATCAACTGCGTCGCCTTTTCCAGCGACTTTTCACTGATATCGCATGCAACCACCCGCCGCGCCCTGCCCTCATCAATCAAGCTTTTGGCTACATATCCGTGGTCACAACCTATATCGGCAACGGTATGCGCGTTATCAATACAATCTACAATCACTCTCAGTCGGTTCTGTAACATATTTATACAAACGCCATTTGGCTGTCTTTACTCCCATTCTTCCAGCAATTTTTTGCGCGCTTCAACCATCCACGGTTACAATGCCCGGGCAAACCTGATGGCATTATATCAAAGCAGGCCTTATCAGACAACCCATTCGGCAATCCCCGTCCCCTCATCATTGGCAAAAATCCGTCCAATGTCTCGTTGTCACATTATTCCTCCGGCTTCGTATTCCCGTATGCATCCTTGTCCATATCCGCCGCTTCCAGTTTCGCTTCCCCTGTTTTTGTCAAACGGTTCTCTGCGTCCATCTCGCTTCCTGTTTTAATGATATCTTTGCCAAACCGGCGCTGCAGATCCAGCAGCTTCTCATCAAGCGTCTCGCGCCGCCGGTTGGCCCGTTCCTTGCCGACATCTTCCAGCGTCAGCTGCCGGGGGCCGCCCTCATCAAAGTGGCTCAGGCTGATGCCAATCAAACGTATTGGACGTCTTTCAATCCCGTCAAGCAGCGATGCCGCAGTATCGTATATCTGGTTTGCCTGGTTGGTGGCGTCGCCGCTTTTGGCCCTGGTGATCTGCTTCATGTCGTAATACGTGATCTTTAGCGTGACCGTACGGCAATGCAACCCGCCAAAGCGGATTTTATTGCTGAGGTCCCGCGCCAACAAACGCAGCATATCCTTCAAATATGCAAAATCCGTGATATCCTCCTGAAACGTATGCTCGCGCCCGATGGATTTTGCTTCATCTTCATAATACGGCGTCACAACACGGTCGTCCACGCCGTCCGCCAATGCGACAATGTCCTTCCCGTGTTTACCAAACATACTCAAAACCATATTCCTGTTTTCACGAATTTCACGCACCGTCCGTATGCCTGCCCGCTCCAGTTTCTCGGCCGTTTTGACGCCTACGC
>DHOD01000110.1 GCA_002407725.1 Christensenella sp. UBA5399
ACCAGGTAGTCAAAGACCCGCTCCATGGCGACCCTGTCGCCAAAATATTCCAACTCCTCGCTGCCCAGTGTGTTTTTATATTCCTGGAGGGTTTTGCCGGCTTCCTTAGCCATCTCCTCCATACGTTTTTCAGCCTCTTCCGGTGTCGGCTGCAGACCCAGCTTCTCTATCAGCGCCTCTACCGCCAGCCGCATCTTCACCTGCGCTTCCGCCGATTCCCTGTAGCTGTTCCAAAGGTCGTCCATCGTCGTCCCCACATATTGCAGGTAGTCTTCCAGCTTGATCCCCTGGTACATCAGCTGATAGGACATCTGCTGAATCTGGTTATCAATTTGGTTGTCCACCATCACTGCGGGAATATCGATTTTCGCGTTTTTCGCAACGGCTTCCAACACCTGGTTTTCCGCCTCGACATTGGATTTCGCATCCGCCTGTTTTTTCAGGTTTGCTTTGATATCCTTTTTATATTCCGCAAGCGTATCAAACTCTGACACATCCTGCGCAAACTCGTCGTCCGCCTCGGGGAGCTGCTTTTCCTGCACCTCGTGGATCTTGATCGCAAACACTGCATCCTTCCCCGCGACCTCCGGCGTATACTCCTCCGGGAATTTGACGTCAATATCCTTTTCGTCGCCCGCCTTCATGCCGACAACCTGTGTCTCAAAACCGGGAATAAACTGGTTGGAGCCCAGCACCAGCGATTGTTTTTCCGCAGTGCCGCCCGCAAACTTTTCACCGTCAACGCTCCCCGAATAATCGAGCACAACCGTATCGCCAAGCTTTGCTTTACGTTCTACGCCTACCCAACGGGCATTCTGGTTGCGGATTTTATCAACTTCGGCATCCACCTCTTTCGCCGATACTTTATATACAGGCTTTCGTACCTTGATCCCTTCATACTTCCCGAGCTTCACCTCCGGCTTCAACGTCACCTCCAGCGTAAACTCCACACCGTTATCGGCATCTATATTTAATATGTCCACATTCTCCGGCCGCGAAACCACATCCAGGTCATGCTCCTTGATTGCCTCGGTATACGATTGGGGAAAAACCTCCTCAAAAGCATCTTCATAAAAAATATGCTTGCCGTAAAAGTTCTCTATGATCGCGCGCGGCGCCTTCCCTTTCCTGAAACCGGGGATGTTAAACTTGCCCCTCTGCTTCTGGTACACCGTGTCAATGCACTTACCAAAATCCTCCGCCGAAACGCTGATCGACAGCTTCGCTTTATTTGAGTCCAGTTTTTCTAATTTAGCCGACAATATCCAATCCTCCTGAGAATGCAATAGTATTCCGTATTATAAACATACGATGCTTCCTTATTATATAACAAGAATGTGGGCGTAGCAACAAAATTTAATATTTTTGTCACATTATCAGCGCCTTTTGGCCCCATGCAGCAGCCCTTTTTGCCCGCCTTTGATCAGGTCGGCCCGCCCGGCTGCCCGCAGCGCTTTTAACACCAGTTCCCTGTTTCCCTTATCCTTGTATCCCACCAGTGCGCGCTGCATCGCTTTGCGGCCTGCATCCCGCTCCACATAGACCTTCTTGCCGGTGAACGGATCGACACCCGTATAATAGATGCAGGTGGCCAGTGTACCCGGCGTGGGATAAAAATCCTGCGCCTGCTCCGGCGCAAACCCGCTGTCCCGTATATACTCCGCCAGCTTTACGGCATCCTCCATCCGGCAGCCCGGGTGCGAAGACATCAAATAAGGCAACACATATTGCTTTTTCCCGGCTTTTTTACTCTCCTTATTAAATATATCGCAAAAAGCCTCATAAACCTTTATACCTGGTTTTCCCATTATATGCAATACATGGTCGCAAACGTGCTCGGGCGCCAGTTTCAGCTGCCCGCTGACATGGTGTTTCGCCAGCTCCCGGATAAACGTTCCGCTCTTATCCATCAATGCCAGGTCGTGCCGTATGCCCGACCGGATGAAAACCTTTTTTACTCCCCGCACCGTCCGCAGCCTGCGCAGCAGCTTCACGTACGCCCTGCTCCCCTCCACCAAATGCGGGCAGGGCTTGGGCACCAGGCACCGCCTGCTGTTGCACGGCCCCCCTTTGCGGTTGCAGCGCGCCCCATACAAATTGGCGGTAGGCCCCCCAACATCGTGTATATACCCTTTAAAACCCGCATCCTGCGCCATCTGCTCGGCTTCCTCCACAATGCTGTCCTCACTCCGCCAGACAACGTCCTTGCCCTGATGGAAGTTAAGCGCACAAAACGCGCATTCGCCTACGCAGCCCCTTGTTGCGGTGATGCTGAACTTCACTTCCTCAAGTGCGGGGATCGGCTGCCGGTACATTGGATGCGCCTGCCGGGTGTACGGCAACGCATATACGCTATCCATTTCCTCTCCGGTCAACTTCTCTGCAGGAGGGTTCTGCACGATATAGCCGCTTTTGTGGCGCTGCACCAACACATCCTGCCTGTTTTTCGATTGTATCTGAAACGCCTTGTTATATTTTGATTTGTCGCCTGTCACATCGTTCTCGCTTGGTATCTCTGTAAACTCGTACACTTTTTCGAGATCATCCGCCTTATAGACTGTGCCGTTTACATACGTAATATGCCGGATATCCAAACCGCCTGCCAGCCCTTCCGCCATCTCCAGCAACGCCTTCTCGCCCATGCCGTAAATCAGCAGGTCTGCGCCGCTTGACGCCAGTATGGACGGCATTACTTTGCCGCTCCAATAATCGTAATGCGCAAAGCGCCTGAGGCTCGCCTCAATGCCGCCAGTCACAATCGGGATGTCGCCATATGCCTCCCTGATTTTTTTTGCGTAAACCTGCGTTGTCCGCGCGGGCCGCCGCCCTGTCTTCCCCCCCGGCGAATACAGATCTTTCGCCCGGCGTTTTTTGTTGACGGTATACAGGTTCACCATGCTGTCCATGTTTCCGGCGCTGATCAAAAAGCCCAGCCTCGGCCTCCCCAACAGCGTAAACGCTTCGGCGTCCTTCCAGTCAGGCTGCGCAATAATCCCAACACTGTACCCATACGCCTGCAACCACCGAGAAACAACCGCATGCGCAAATGAAGGATGGTCGACATACGCATCGCCTGTCACCAGCACAAAATCCAGCTGGTCGATGCCCCTTTCCACCAAATCCTCTTTGCTCACCGGCAAAAAGTCCGCCCTATTTGTTTTTTCAGTATTTTCATTCATTTTGGTCATAGTATACCAGCCGGCCGCAAAATGCAACTATTGCCGGCCAGATGCGCCTGCACCACGCACATATTTACACAGTTCTTCCGCAATGCTACAATGGGTTATCGTATTTTATCAAAGGAAACAATAATATGCCGCGCAACCAAAACATCGACAAAGGACGTGAATTTGACTGGGGCAAGACCTCCCCGGATTACGCGCGCTTCCGGGATATTTACCCGGACGCGTTTTATGAAAAAATCATTTCACTCGGTCTTTGCACCAAGGGACAGGCCGTGCTGGATATCGGAACGGGCACCGGGGTGCTGCCGCGGCACCTGTCCCGGTTCGGCGCTTCGTTTACCGGGGTAGATATCTCTCCCCAGCAAATTGCCGAGGCGCGTCGCCTCTCACAAGGTATGGACATCCGGTATACCGTTTCCGCTGCGGAAGAGATTGACTTTCCGCCCAATTCATTTGACGTGGTTACCGCATGCCAGTGCTTCATTTATTTTGATGTGCCTACACTTCTGCCGCGCATCCAAACCGTATTAAAGGATAACGGCAAGTTCGCCATTATGTACCTGGCCTGGCTCCCTGAAGAAAGTACGATCGCCCGGATGTCCGAACAGCTTGTGCTTCGCTTTAACCCCGATTGGACGGGTGCCTACATGGGCAGGGACGCGTTTGGCATCCCCGATTGGCTGGAACAATACCCTTTCCACGTGACAGGCAACGTGACTTTCGACCTGGATATCCCCTTTACGCGCGAGTCCTGGAACGGACGAATGAAGGCTTGCCGGGGCGTGGGTGCTTCGCTGCCCGCACCGGAAATCGAACGCTTTGAGGATATGCATGTGGAGATGCTACGGCAAAACGCCCCGGATTCTTTTACTATACCGCATTACGCACATATCCTTGTTTTATCGCGGAAGTAATGAACGTGTCTTACAGAAAATAATATAGGAACGTTCATTTACTGGAGCATGCAGCATACATCATTGTGTATATATTAAATCAATTTGCTGTAGAAAAAGCTTAATTAAGGCTTTCCCTCTACCAAGAAAAGAGCCATGGGGGTTATCCCACGGCTCTTTTCCGTTGCTTAGTATATTAGAGTGATTAACATGTTTGCTTTGTTGTGTTACGCTGCCGCGTCAGGCGTCTGATCTGTGTCGTGCTTTTTCCTCTTCTTCAGGAACACGATCAGCAGGATTGCCGCTGCCGCCACCGCGCCGATGACCACTGCCAGTATGCCGCCGTTCACTGTCCCGTCAGGGTTTACAAGCCCTGTCGTCTGGCCCAACGGTACGCCGTTGTCGTCAAGCTGCACTGTCTCCGGGTCGTTCGCTTCGTCTGCCGCCCCTGCGCCACCCGCAGGTGTGTCGTTGTTTTCGGGAATCACTGTCGTTCCCGCGCCTTCCGTGCCTTCCTCTTCTTCAGCCGCCGGCTCCTCAGCCTCTTCAGTATCCGGGTCTGCGATCTCTTCGCCGTCCGCCGTGACCACTGTCACTGTCCCGTCCGGGTTCACGATCACTTCGCCGCCTACCGTGCTGCCATCCCTGTAGTATACAGAGTATGTCCGCCGCGCGCTGTAGAAGTCATGGTCGTAGCTTGTCTGCTGCCCCGATACCAGGCTGTATGTTGTTCCGCCCGCGCTGTATGTCGAAGGAGCGCTGATCCGAAGGCTCTCTCCGATCCTGGCTGTCGATGTCGACGTCCCAAGAAGCGAGTTATCCTTTATGTTCATGTAGCGTACTGTCACCGTATAGCTGCTTGGCGAATTCGCACCCGCCGTATTGTATATGATGTTGTACGTCTTCTTGCTGTCCCCATAGTTGTGCTCCAGGTTTACCGACTGGCCCGACGCCATGTTGTATTCCTGTCCGCCTACCGTGATGACTGTCGGCAGGGTCACCCGCACAAATCCGTTTGCGGGGACGCTCTCCGTCCTTGTCTCCAGCACATTCCCAAGCGCGCCCACATAGTTGATCGTAATGTTGTACGCGCCCGTCGCCGCCGTCTCCGTGTACGGGATCTGGTACAGCTTTGTGTTGTCGCCATAGTTATGGATGACGCTGCCGCTGCCCGCTAGCGCATATACCGCGCCCTCAGGCGTCGTGTATGTCGCGTCCGCCGTAAATGTCGCCGTCGTACCGTTTGTCACTGTCAGCATTGTGCTGTAGAACGGCTTGCCGTTCCCATCCACATACTGTACCCGCACCGAGTACGGCTTGTTCTGCACTGTTGTAAATCCATATGTATACGTCTTGGTGCCCATACCATAGTTATGCGTCAACGATGTCGCGCCGCTGTTCGATGTATACTCTCTGCCGCCCGACGCATACGCCGCCGGTATGTCCACCGACTGTGATCCACCCGCTGCTACTGTGTAGCGCTGCGCGTATATCTGCCTGTTGTACTCGTCCTTGTATTCCACTACAAACACTTCGTCCGGCTTTACCGCCTTCGTGTACTGTACCTGTTTCACCGCCGCTTCGCCATACGCAACCGCCACACGGGTCGACCCGACAGGATGGTATTCGTCCGCGCCTATCATGATCACCGACGGAAGATCCACATACTGTACGCCGCTCGCCTTGCTGGCCGACGCGTCCACCTGCTGGATCACCTGACCGTTTGCGACCGCCTGGACCGCTATGGGGTATGTGCACGCCGTGATGTCCGATGTGAACGCTATGCCGTTCGACGCAATGATCTCGATCTGCTCGTCTGTCTGCACCTCGCCGACAACTGTTGCGCCCGCGCCCACAGTCACGCCGCCTACCGACGCCTGGGTGTCAGCACGGTAAAAACCAATGTTCATATCGCCGCCCGAATTGTTTGTCACCTGAAACAGCTGGTAACCCGGCCGCGTTCCCGCAATTGCCGAAAATGCAAATGACCCGTCGCTCGATGTGCCCGCAAGTACGGTTGTCCCGCCCGCTATCAGCGTCAGCGCGAACACTACGACTGCCATTAACGATATGATCCTTCTCCTCTTTTTCATGATAATCAACTCCTCATTCTACTTTATACCGATTGAATGCCCCAGCGGCACTTCATCTTTCTATCTATATATAACCACATTTTCACTATTTAGTCAACTATTTTAATCG
>DHOD01000024.1:0-510 GCA_002407725.1 Christensenella sp. UBA5399
GGGGTATCAGGCCCCGCCGCAGGGATATCAGCCCCCGCCGCCGCAAGGGCAGCAACAGCCGCCTGTTATGCCGCAGCAAGGGCAACAGCAACCGCCTGTTATGCAGGGGGCGCAGGGAAACTTTATTGTGCCGGCAAGGCGCGAGTTTGAGCCGGACCGGCCCGACTATACCGCACAGGAGGTCATGGATACGCTGATGGCGCAGACAAACCTGCCCCGTCCCATGTACCTGCGCACGGTGATGGGAATGACGTCGGTCTATGTGTCTGGTGTGGGGACAAAGGACGTCGCGGTTCACATCAGCAAAAATAAGTTTCAGGTTGTAGAGATTACGCGGCCAAGCGAAATAGGCAATAATTTTGCGAAGAATATGGCCTTCGGAAGCTTCAGCGATATTGCGGAGAGTGCAATGCATGACATCAACGCGGCCGTTGATCAGGTGGCGCGTGAAGCGTGGCGCTTGTTTGGAAAGAAATAGGATAAGAGAGAATAAAAAAACCGCCGATAAGG
>DHOD01000024.1:634-3300 GCA_002407725.1 Christensenella sp. UBA5399
AAGAGAGAAAAAAAAAACCGCCGATAAGGCGGTTTTTTATTTAGAAAGAACGGGCCGGTTATGCTTTGCGACCCTGATGGCCGGACATGACCTCCGCGAAGAAGGCGATGCCGCCAACGATCAGATAGAAACCGATCAGTATATCGGCAGCCCAGATTGCCGCAAGCGGCATGACGATCAGCATAACGCCCAGCACCAGGTTGATGATCCCGCTGGCCATCACCCAGCCTGCGCCCGGCGCGCCTGATTTTTTGATTGAGCTGTAAGAAGCGATTTGGTTGATGCCGCCAAACAATGCAAGGAAAGCAAGCACAAACACAAACATTTCCATTGTTGCCAGCGGACCGGAGAAGAGCATCAGAACGCCCAGCACGGCGAAGATGATACCGTTTGCCAGCGTCCAGCCGTTCCTGAAGCCGGCCTCTGTCCGCGCATACGAGATGATTTGGTATATGCCGTAAATCACAAACCCTATGGTGGCGATGTAAGCGATAATCGCGCCCATGAAGACAGGACGGATGACAAGCAGTATCCCCAGGACGATCATACAGATAGCAATGATTACCCCCGCCACTTTGTTGCCTTTGGAGACCTTATAGGCCATTTCGTTCATGCTCATTCTTGTTTTTGGTTCTTGTTCACTCATGGAATATTCCTCCTAAAAAATTGTCGCTGTTATATTATTCAACGGCGTTACCCGCCGATAAACGGGAAATAGTATAAACATACAAAAAAGACAACCATTGTAAACCGGTCATGGTTTGAATTTGTCTATCAGTTTTGCCATTTCAGATGAGGGCAGGGGTTGGCTGTAATAGTAACCTTGTATATAATCGGCTCCGGTCTCCAGTATGAGGTCCAGCTGGGATTTGGTTTCAATCCCTTCCGCGACAAGTTCCATACTGGCGGCATGGGCGAGGTTGACCATTGTATGAAATAAATTTTTCAGGTAATCGTTTTGTTCGATATCCGCAACAAACTGACGTTCTGTTTTGAGCATGCTGACGAGTACGTTTTTCAGGTTTTGAAAAGATGAATATCCCGTCCCAAAATCGTCGAGCGCAACGTCGATATTGTGCTGCAGCAGGTTTTTGATGGATGCAATTACATGCTCGCTGAAATTCAGCTCCCGGCTTTCAGTGATCTCTATGCAGAGGCGGCTGCCGGGATAATCGTATTGGTGCAGCAGCTGCAGCACGTTGTCGGCCAGCGCCCGGTCGGCCATTTGCAGCGGAGAAAAGTTGACCTCCAACAAAAAACCGTCGATTGCATCAAGCCCCCAATACTTGCATTGCCCGATTGCCGTCTCCAGTACCCAGTTGCCCAGGGGGCCAATGAGCCCCATTTGCTCGGCCTCGTGGATAAAGACAAGGGGCGGAACCGGACCGAAATCGGGGCTGTTCCAGCGGCAGAGAGCCTCGAGCCCGCGCCAGCGGCCCGATTTGGCGCAGACAATGGGCTGATAGTATACATCAAATCCCTTCATTCCCTGCTTGATACATTCGCGCAGGCTGACCTCGAGCTTGAGGTGCTGCTTGAATTCTTCGTCAATCTTGTGATCGTATGTGACAATTTTGCCTTCGGACTTGGAGCGGTCCAAACCGCGCTCGATCAGGCCGGTGAGCGTATCGTCTTCGCCAAGATCCGTTTTTGCATCCAAAACGCACAATGAAATGCCGCAATATACGGGAAAGTTCTCACCGCTCATTACAATGACCCAGGGTTTCTCGAACCGCGCGTATACTTTTCTCGCTTTTTTTTGGCCTGGGCCAGGGAGGAACCCTGTACTATAAATCCAAATTCGTCATCACGCAGCCTGTAAATGTCGGAATGGGGAATGTCCAGGGCCTGCAACCAGTGCACAATGCTACTGAGCAATTCGTCGCCTATGGCGTCGCCATAAGCGTCGTTGATCCGGCGCAGGGCGTTGATATCCAGGCACAGCAAAAATGCGTTGTCCGCCTGCATGGCTGCAATATCGGCGGAAAGCTTGAGCATGTTGGGCAGGTGCATTTTGACATCGTAGTACGCAAGCTTCTCAAGCTGCTCCTGCATCCTGCGCTCTTGTGTGACATCGAAATACGTGACCATGTTTGCCAGGCGGCCGTCCGCCCAGCAAATGGCCTGTGTGGTGCGCCGCCACCAGCTGTCATGCTTGATGATATGGATTTCGGCAATGTCTTTTTCATCGGTGGGCTGGCCGTCGCCGTCCACCAGTTCCCTGTCTTTGGCAATATCGTACCGGACTACCTGGGTATGGTGAGAACGTGTGATCTCCTGGCTTGCCATTTTCAGCAATTGCTTTTTGCTGAAGCCGGAAAGCAGGGCGAATTTTTCGTTGGCCATCAATATTTTGCCGTCGGCCCTGTCGCTTACGTACATTGCTACATCGGCAAAATCTGCGAAACGGGTGAGCATTTGACCGGTCCGCTCCATTTCGTGCGAAATTTTCACAAGCTTCTCGTTTTGCAGTGAGGTTTCGTACCCTGCCTGCGCCAGCTTGATCAGTGTCTCGGTGAGCGCCTCAAGGTACAGGAACACATTGTTAAATTCTTCAGATGTGAGCACGGGAAGGCCGTGCAGCACGTCCTTTAGCTTTTGGGATTCTACGCATATACCCTTAGCGGTTGATTCCAGCACGCTGTCCTCGGGATCGACAATCCGTA
>DHOD01000024.1:3445-4070 GCA_002407725.1 Christensenella sp. UBA5399
CGGGATCGACAATCCGTACCTGGCCTAATAGCCAGCTGCCCAGGTACCGATCCTCCAGGAAAATGGGAACAGCCGCAGTGACAAGCCCGGAATGCGGGCAAACAAGCGAAGCGGGCTTGCGGTCCTTCAGATTGGCCGCGCAAAGCTGGCTGTTGGTTACCATGCATTTTTGAACCCCGCGCTCGGAGCCCTGCATGATCTCGCAAAAGCCGTACAGGTTGCTTGGCCTGGTAATAGGCATGCCTGCCGGGTCGATTACGACAGTCGTAATAGAGGCCACGGTAGCAAACGTGTCCTGCAGCCGCTGCAAATGGTCAAGATCCAGTATGTCTTGCAAAGTGATGTTTTTTATATTCATAGGAGCCCCAGCTGTACATAATTGTTATGCTATTATTCGCTTATTTTATCACCTTGGTAAGGAAAGGTCAATTGATTATAGCGCCAGAACTGGTTGCAGTAAAGCTGCGCGCCTCAAACGGGTGTGCTTTGTTTGGCCGGGTGGACAAAAACCAGCCGCAATGTGCTTGCCAACTACAAAACGGATCAGGCCTAAGGCATACAAACCGCTTTACAGCGGTTTCACTTTATATTGCTTGAATCAGGCGTGTGAAAAACCGCTTGCATA
>DHOD01000024.1:4212-7706 GCA_002407725.1 Christensenella sp. UBA5399
GGCGTGTGAAAAACCGCTTGCATATGCAATTTATACCAAAAGTTTGTTACCAACCTTTTGACAAATTGCTATAAAAATAAGAGGGGACATGCTATACTTAGGGAAAGGTGCGGCGCGATTGAGGTGGACGCTGACCAGGGAGGAAAACATGGCGAAAAACGGCACGATGATGCAATATTTTGAATGGTATCTCCGGCCTTACATGCTGTGGAAGCAGCTTGAAGAGGACGCTGTCGAACTGGCGGAAAACGGGATTACCGCAGTGTGGATACCGCCTGCGTACAAGGGATATAAGGGCATTGACGACGTGGGATATGGCGTATATGACCTGTATGACCTGGGGGAATTTGACCAGAAGGGGACGACCCCTACAAAATATGGCACGAAGGAAGAGCTGCTGGCCGCCATCAAGGCGGCGCACGCACAGAACATACAGGTGTATGCCGATGTGGTGCTTGATCATAAAATGGGCGCGGATGGAACCGAGGAAGTGGAAGCAAAGGAATATAACCCGGACAACCGCAACGAGGTCGAAAGCGATGACATCAGTATCAGCGCATGGACCCACTTTTATTTTCCCGAAAGGAATGGTGCGTATTCCAAGTTTGAATGGCACTGGTACCACTTCACCGGTATCGACTGGGACGCAAAGCGCCGGGAGCAGGGGATCTTCAAATTTGACGGCAAGGAATGGGAAGACAATGTTGACGAGGAACGGGGCAACTTTGACTTTTTGATGGGCGCGGACGTCGACCTCAACAACCAGGAGGTCATAGACGAGCTGAACCGCTGGGGCAAGTGGTTTGTGCATACCACCGATGTGGATGGCTTCCGCATCGACGCGGTCAAGCACATGAAGTTTACATTTTACAGGGACTGGCTGGATATGCTGCGGCATGAGGAGAAGGAAGAGCTTTTCTCGGTGGGTGAATACTGGAACGGCGACGTTGAAGCGCTGAAAAATTACGTGGATACGACGGAGGGAGCGCTTTCATTGTTTGACGTGCCGCTGCACTTCCGCTTTTTGGATGCGGCAAACAGCGGAGGCGCGTTTGACATGCGTACAATATTTGACGGTACACTCACCAAAAACAATCCCCTGAAATCCGTTACGTTTGTGGACAACCACGACAGCCAGCCGGGACAGGCGCTGGAATCGTGGGTTCCGGCGTGGTTCCGCCCGCTGGCGTATGCGTTGATACTGCTGCGGCAGGATGGGTACCCCTGTGTGTTTTATGGCGACTACTACGGCATTGAGCACGACGACATACCGGACATGCGGGACAAGCTGGTGCCGCTGATGAAGGCGCGTGAGCACTATGCGTACGGCAAGCAGAACGAGTACCTGGACCACCCGGACATCATTGGTTGGACGCGCGAAGGCGATAGCGAGCACGGGAACTCCGGCATGGCGGTGTTGATGACCAACGCCAAGGGCGGCAGCAAGAAGATGTATGTGGGCAAGCATTTTGCGGGTATGAAGTTCCATGACTACATGGGTGGGCACGACAAGATGGTGACGATAGACAAGGACGGCAACGGCGAATTTTTTGTGGGCGACGGCAGTGTGGCGGTGTGGATTATCAAACAGCTGGAGATCATTGAAGGCGATTTCTCCGTATGCAAGGTGGATGCGCTGCCGCAGGATATGCTGCAGGAAGAGTTTACGTTCTTTGCCAGGACGGATAAGGAGATGTCGCTGGTGTGCCGGTCGGACCGTGTGCCGGAAAATGCGTTGGTGCGCGAGGACGGATGGAAGTTGTTCCGCTTCCAGGGCCAGCTCGCGTTTGCCGAAACAGGGGTGCTGTCGCGCATCACGGCGGTGTTGGCGGAGGGCGAGCACGCCATATTTGCTGTTTCCACATTTGACACCGACTATATCATGGTCAAGGAGGATCACCTTGACGCCGCGTCGGAGGCGCTCCGGAAGAGTGGATACACGATCTGAGGCGAAAACAAAACCACTGGAGGCAATGACAAACGAAGAGCTGTGGGCGGTGTTTCCCATTGTTCTGCAGGAACATAATCCCGCGTGGGCGGACTGGTATAGAGAGGAAGCCGCCCGGCTGGAGCAGGTGATTGGCCGCGATGATATCAAACGGGCGAGCCACATCGGCAGTACGGCGGTGCCGGGGCTTACGGCAAAGCCGACCGTGGATATCCTGCTGGAAATACGGGAGGGTGCGGATACGGAAAAGCTGGCCGCAAGTATGCGGGGGGCAGGATATATTTTGCTGGAAAAGCCGGGGAACTCGCCGCCGCATATGCTATTTCTGAAGGGGTATACGCCGGACGGGTTTGCCGAAAAGGTATTTCACATCCATGTGCGCTACCCCGGCGACTGGGACGAGAGGTACTTCAGGGATTACCTGCGCGCGCATCCGGAAGAGGCGGCGGCGTACGCGCGGCTGAAGCGGGCGCTGGCCGAAGCGTACAGGCACGACCGGGACGCGTACACGGACGCGAAAACAGGTTTTGTAAAACGTGTTACGCGGCTGGCGAGGGAGGAAGCGGAAAATGGCGGTTGAGCGGATTAGATGCGGTATGGTCAATTGCTGGCTGATACGCGGTGCGGACGGCAGCGTGTTGGTGGACGCCGCCGTGCCCCGGTACAAGGACCAGATTTATGACAGGGTGAAGGACTGCAATGTCCGGTTGATTTTGCTGACGCACGGGCACCCCGACCACGTTGGCAACGCGGCATACCTTGCCGAACGGCTGGGCGCGCCGGTCGCCATGCACGGGGCGGATATGGAGCTGGTGAAAAATCCCAAGGGGCGCAAGTTGTATGCGGATACTGCGCTGGGCAAGTTTCTGCTGGGGGGCACGGAACGGAGCCTGTATAAACCACATAAGTTTGAACTTTCCGTTGCATTCAAGGGTGGAGAGAAGCTGGATGAATACGGCGTGGAGGCGCGTATTGTGGCGCTGCCCGGTCATACGGAAGGATCGGTCGGTGTGCTGGCCGGGGATGAAATGATTGTGGGCGACGCGATGTTCAACGTACTGAAGCCTACTGTGGCAAGGATGTACGAGGACAGGGATGTGATGATGGACAGTGTGACGCATATCCGGCTGACCGGGTGCAAACGCATATTGCCGGGGCATGGCGGGGCGTTTGGCGTGGAAAGGTTTTTTGCGGGCGGATGATACAGATTGACGGCATCAGGCTGCAGCCGGGATTCTCGCGCGAGGATTTGCGGCGCGCGGTGGCGCGGCGGCTGAAAATAGAAGAGCGGGACATCACGGAGTATGGCATTGTGCGGCAGGGGCTGGATGCGCGCAAAAAAAACGACATCCGCTGGACGGTGACCGCGTATGCAGGCGTGGGGACGGGTGTGCATGCGGACGGCATGGCAGCCTATGCACGGCGGGAATATGAATTTCCGTACACACATATCAAAACGGATAAAAGGCCTGTGGTCTGCGGCAGCGGCCCGGCAGGTATTTTTTGCGCGTTGATGCTGGCGGAGGCGGGCCTTAAGCCCATTGTG
>DHOD01000135.1 GCA_002407725.1 Christensenella sp. UBA5399
ACAAAGATTGGGGGCAGCCCAAATGGACAACCGGCATTCAAAGAATATACCGGCCCGTTTGCGGGTGGCAAGCAATCGCTTCTATGCATATACACATTCAGGCAGAGCCTTTAGGGCATATGAGAAATCTACCGGCTCAGCCGGCGGATTTCTTATCAAAACAAAAAACTTACCAAATGCCAGGGCCTCCCTGCAAGATGATGCGGGGAGGCCCTGGCATTTGGTTATTATGGTATATGCCTAAGCGTGTTTACCTTTATCCGCGAATCAGCTTTTGTATAATTCCGGCGGGCAGGCCCTGGTAGTCGGGCAATGTTTTAAAATCTTTTTCCGGCCCCCCCGGGCAGTATATCGCCAGTAAGCGAATGGGATCCCACCCTGTGTTCTGTGTGGAATGATACATCCCGTCCGAAAGATAAACGGCATCGCCCGCTTTTACGACAAAAGGCTCTCCGTCATCCACCGTTTGCATGCCTTCCCCACTCAGGAAGAACAACAATTCGTCAGACCCCTCATGGTTGTGGCGGTCATGCCCTTTTCCGGGGAAGATCACCAGTTCCCCAACCGAAAACCCTGCCCCATCGTTTTGATCGGGGGTGGTCAGCCACTTCATGATCCCCCAGTCAAATGTATCGGTTGTCAGCTTATTTTTTTCAACAAGTCCTGTCATGATCAAGTCTCCTTTCATCACATTAGAGCGTAATATCCTTGAACGATTTTACCTGCGCCGTGATGGCTTTCTCTGTTGGCAGGCGCTCCACGCTGGACGCCCCAAAGAAACCGACAAGGTTCTTTGTTGTCGACAACACATACGCCGCATCCTCCGGCTCCGATATCGGCCCACCGTGGCAAATCACCATGATATCAGGATTCACCTTTTGCGCAGCCTTTATAATGGCCTCTATCTCTACAACACACTGGTCTAGAGTTTTTGCCGTTTTGGCGCCAATGCTTCCCTTTGTTGTCAAGCCCATATGCGCAACCAGGATATCTGCCCCCGCCTTCGCCATCGCAGCCGCGTCATCGACATTAAAAACATACGGCGTAGTCAGCATATCCAATTCATGCGCAACACGGATCATTTCCACTTCCTTGTCGTAACCCATACCTGTCTCTTCCAGGTTCTGCCGGAATACACCGTCACACAGGCCGACCGTCGGGAAATTCTGCACACCGCTAAATCCCATGGCTTTTAATTGCGTGATAAAAACATCCATCTTTCGCCGTGGGTCCGTTCCACATACGCCCGCTAAAACCGGCGTATGGTCAACCACCGGCAGCACATCCATCGCCATGTCCACAACAATCTGGTTTGCATCGCCATAAGGCAACAGCCCCGCAAGCGACCCCCGTCCATTCATGCGAAACCTGCCAGAGTTGTAAATGATGATCATGTCCACACCGCCTGCTTCCGCACACTTGGCGGAAAGGCCTGTTCCCGCGCCTGCGCCCACAAGCGCTTTTTTCGCTTTAATCTGACTCCTGATATTCTTCAATACTTCCTGTCTGGTCATTGCTTTTTGCTCCTTTCATTTTTCTTCGATCATTTCACACAGTTTCCGGGCTGCGCTGACCGCAAAACTCTTATCATTGATGTCCGTATCCATTTCAATGATCTCGACTACGGATGGATCAATCTCCTCCCGCAGGGTATCAAACAAGATACGATCCTCTTCCTCACCAAAAAACGGTTTTCCAGGAAGGTCGTACAACGATACGCCCTTGAGCGGTATATATAGCTTTGTCTTTCCCACCTGCGACCGGTTGACCTTTTGTGCAATCACTGCGCCCAGCTGCCTGTTCTCTTCCGCAGTTGTCCGCATCAATGTAATTGTCAGGTTATGCTTATACAGATTTCGGTCTTTATATTTCTCCGGTACACTTTCAAATATGCCAAAATTCACCATGTCAAGCGCTCCTACCGAAACTACATTAGGTATACCAGCCTTCACTGCCGCGTCCATCCGGTCGGGGCCCGCCGTAAGCACACCGCCTGCCAGTTCATCGGCAATCTCCGTTGTTGTAAGGTCCAGCACGCCTTGAATAAATCCGCCTTCGATCAGCACCTCCATCGCTTTGCCGCCCGCGCCTGTCGCATGAAACACCAGCACCTCATACCCCTGATCTTCCAGATATTCCTTTGCGTACGTGATGCAAGGCGTCGTCACGCCAAACATTGTTGCCGCAATCAATGGCTTCCCCCCGCTGATTGTCTTTTCATTTTTCACCATGCCCACAATTGCATTCGCCGCGTTGGATATTATTTTCATGGATATGCTGTTGAGCCCCGCAACATCCACCACCGAATACATCATCGTAACATCTTTTGTCCCAACATAAGGCCGGGTATCGCCCGACGCAACCGTGGATACCTGCAGTTTGGGCACGCCAATGGGCAGGCTGGGCATCGCATAAGTTCCGATCGTCGTACCGGCCGACCCGCCAAGGCTTATCACTCCGTCTACTTTTCCTTCATCAAAAAGCTTCAGGAGGCATTTTTCTGTCCCGCGCATCATGACGTCCATAACATACCCGCGGTCACCCGACTGCACAATTTCCTCGAACGAGGCGCCTGCCGCCTGCGCCACCTGTTCGTTGGTGACATCCGCCTGCATTTTGCCGGACGACCTTTGCCCCCCTGCGTCAATCATCAGAGTGGCCACATCCGCCTCCTCTATACATTTTTTCAAGAAAGCAAATTCATCCGCCTTGGTATCCAATGTTCCTATAACCGCAATTGTCTTCTGCATTTTACGTGCCTCCATCCCCATGATCAGGAGCTTATAGCATAATTGCGGAAACATCGGGAGGTTCCTACCGTCCCGATATTTCCTTCGCTCTCATATATAACTTAATTTATTGAAATACTTTTCCGTTCCAACCCCATACCACCCCAATCCCCAACCCAAAGCAGAATGTCGTTACTGTACTTTGAATCAGAGATTGGTATCAGCCATTATATTTCCACGTACTCGATCCCCAATATGTTGCACAGAAATTCGAGTTTACGCGTATGGTCGCCACTCCACAGCACCTGGTGATGTGTGCCACCATAACGCAACCATTTATCCATTGCAGCTTTTACGCCAATCTCCGGCTTATAGAATGTAAAGTTCATCGGGATACCCGGGATTTCGTGCTGGTCATCCAGCACATTGCCCCGCATAACCACAAGGCGCATATAATCTCCGGAAATGGGAACCAACGATGCCGCCGTCGCAAAACCCGGCTCGGCGCTGAACACCGGCGTGGGCGGGTTGTCCTTGTCGCCAATGTCAAGCGGACGGTCAATCAGCTTGACCGGGCGGTCTTTGCGCGCCACTTTCCAGTTGCCCTCGCCCATATGGCTGAACATGCAGGCATCCCGGCCAAAATCAAGCGAATACATTTCTGTAAAGTGCGAATCGCCAATCAGCAGGTTTCCCATCACGCCAAGCGCCATCACATGTACGTCGCCTTCCGCCGAATACGCATATCCCTTTGCCATCATGTTGCTGGCAGCAAGTATCGGCAGTTGATCCAGGCGTCCGTCCTCTTCATAAATCGCGAAGTTTGCGGAGAACCCGTCATAGTTTTTAGATGCCAGGAATTTTTCGAACGCAACCTGAAGCTTAGCCGCATAACGGTGATTTTTCTCGGGTATATCCGCCTGCACGTCAAAATTCTTATAATCCTCGGCAACCTGCACATCAATTTCCGCTTCTGTGACTTCGTCCATCAACTGGACAACCTGGCCAATTCCCTCATGCAGCACTTCGATGCCCAACTTCTGAAAATACGCCACCTCGTCGCCCAAAATATCACCCATATTCTGCATCTTTTGCATCAACGCAAGGCGTACCTTTGTCATCTCACGCGCGGTGTTTGCCGCCTGGGCCCAATCTGCTACAAATGACTTAAAACGTTCGCTTTTCCAATCTTCAGTAATGATAGCCGGTTCATAGCCAAGCCGCATCAACATATTGGATGTGTCCTGGATGCCATGGATACCCTGGTTTGTGGTCAACAGGCTCCAGTTCCAATCATCGGTCACATCAGGCAACGGCTGGATGTTCGCCAATAGCACCGGTAAATTGTTATTCTTGAATGCCTGTGCCAGACGCAGTCCGGGTGCATACAGCAGATTGACCACCATGATCCCGTCCAGTTCCTGATCATTAAAATACTTCACGATGCGCTCCGTATCGGCGCGAACTTTGGAAATCCCCGGAAAATCGATATCGACGACATCCTTAAGCTGATTGATGATATCGGCAACAAATTTTTCTTCATATTCTGGAATTTCAGGCTGCGACTTATCATACAGCCCCTGCATCATACCCAGCAATCCAATCTTGGGTTTGTGTTTTCTTAACATCTCTTTTGCCTCCGTGTCCTCGAGCCTAAGTTATGCAATCATTGGTCCAAATACTGTTTTTTCGAACACTAACCATACTTGCCTGATACAGGCTGCTTTTGCAGCCTGTATCAACACAAGTGTTGGATGAAAAAGAAGATATTTGGGTCAGAAATTTATGCGCTTGGCTCGATTAATAAATTATATCCATCTTTTTGCCAGCCTTGGACGCATCACCCAGCGTTTCAAGGATCACGGCTACTTTATAACCATCTTCAAATGTCGCGCAGTAGGGCGCAACATCCTTGTCGTTGGCCACACAATCCAGGAAGTGTGCAAGCAGGTTGATATGCCCGTGCTCCCAGCCTGTGTTGTGTCCGCTGGGCCACCACACATCCATGAACGGATGATTGGCGCTGGCATGCGTTACCGAAACATTGGTGAACCCCACCACTTCTTCCACAGGTGTCTTCTTCAAATGCACTTTCAGGTATGTCGGATCCTCCAGATCCCACGCCAGCGATCCTTCCGTACCGTAAATCTCCCAGTAAAGCTGGTTATAACGGCCTTTGGCCACGCTAAGACTTTCATATGTGCCTGTTGCGCCGTTGCCGAATTCTACCAGCGCGCGCATGCCGTCATCAAGCACAACCTTTTTGCCACCCCGTGTTGCGGCGTACGGGCGAATGTCACCCATAATGTTCTTTACTTCGCCTACAAGGAACCGGGACTGGTCGATCATGTGCGATGCAAGCCCTTGCGCACTACCCGACATGTTTTGGTACCAAACCTGGTCAAGCGGAGCGTCAAGCGGCAGGCCGTACTCCTGGTGATAACGACCATAGAAGTGAACGATGTCGCCGATCGCACCTTTGTTGATCAGTTCCCACGCCAGCCTTACAGCAGGGATAAACCTGTAGTTAAAGGTCACGCAATGCTTGACTTTTGCCTGTGTGACCGCATCAAGCATCCTTTTTGCAGATTCACGCCCAACCGTCATGGGTTTTTCGCATACAACATGCTTACCCGCCTTTGCAGCGTCAATACACGGCTGCTCGTGCAAGTTGTCGGGGGCAACATCGTCGAATACCTGTACCGCAGGGTCTTTGATCATGTCTTCCCAGCCTACATAAGCTTTCTCGTAGCCGTACCTTGCCGCGGCGGATTTTGCATTTTCCAGTGAGGAAGCGCTGATTGCAGCCAGCTTGGGAATGTAATTAGATTCATACATATATCCAATTTTCTTGAATGCGTTCGAATGGGCTTTTCCCATGAATCCGCGTCCAAACATGCCTATGCCAATTTCCTTCCGGGGCTGTGTGGCGTCCCAGTTGCTATAACCGATTCCCACATCTTTTGCTTGTTCATTCTCAGCCATTTTCTTTTCCTCCTATTTTTTCAATTAGGCAAGTATTTCTTTTGTTATCATAAATGCCCGATTACAGCATTTTGTTTTTATAGTATCGATTGCAGGACGATGACGCAGATTGTATATTCACTTTGTGCACTGCCAAAAGCAGAGTCGTCTGTGCCATCGCCCTGATTCAATCAAGCGTTTTGATTTGTTACTATTCGTTTATCCATTGCCTGGGTGTCAGGCCTGCGCAGATTGCCAAGAAGATGCAGTCGCCCTTGCCAATGTTCTCAAAAGAATGGGAACCGCCTGAACGCATAAGGATCGCTTCGTTCGGGCCCGCTTCGTATGTCTCTTCAGTGCCGTCGGGGTTCTTGATTACCATTCTCCCCTTGCCTTCCATAACATAGTAATATTCTTCGTTTGTCCCATGGGGATGCGAACCGCAGATCGCGCCCTCCGCCAGGCTGCACCAGTTGCAGAAAAGCATATTGGACTGAAAATCATTGTTTCCTTTGATTGACTCGATATCGGGATCGCGGCCAAGAATAACCGCTACGTCCATATGGCCCTTGCCACCGGCAAAGTCCTCACCGCTAAGCATCTCAGCTTCTTTTAATCCACGTTTTACATTTTGATTTTTCATAACCAAACCTCCAAAAATTTTGTTGATCGTTTAATCGTTTTTGCCACTCGAGATTCCCTGTTGTTCAAAAGAACACTTGCTTAATAAAACTTTCATTTGATTCCCTGCCGCACCTGTGTGGTACGGCAGGGAATGTTTGTTCTGATGGTTATGCGCTCTTTGCACCGTTGAGTTCCACCATTCCGCTCCAGTCAGGATCTGTCGATCCGCTGTCTTCCATCGCGGTTACATCGATGCCCGTCATATCTTCGGCAACCCATGAAAGATATTCGACCTCGTCCTTATAGGGAAGTACAACCACTGTCTCTACAGTATCGCTATCTACAACAACATAGGGGCATTTTACGTATTTGGGGAACGGAACGTCTTCCAGATACGCTTTGATCTGCTGGAACACGATCTCGCCCTCCGCTGTCGCAGGGCAGGAAACCGTCATCAGTTTGGGATTGGTCATGATTTCGTCTACTGTCTCTTCGTATCCGTTCTCTGTTGCAATCCAGTATTGGTCCTCAAACCCGGCAATCGCCTTCTGCACGCCCAGAAGCATCGCCTCGTTTGCAGCCAGTATGCCGTCAAAATCGCCGCCCGTCTTGGACATGGCATCCTGCATAACCGTCACTGCCTGGTCTGTCTGCCACTGGCCTGTCTGGTTGTATATGATATTCTCGTCAAAGACTTCCTGTGCTGTTTTGCCAAAGAGCTCGCCCCATTTGTCAAGGAATCCAAGCCGCATCAACTCTGTTGTGCCTTGGCCATACGCACCCTCTATCAGTACAAATGTAGCATCTGGATTGTTTTCTGTTTTCTCAGCCATCCACTCGGCCCACGCTTCACCAACCTGGTACCATGCGCCCGAGCAGCTTGCGGTTACGCCTTCTGTGTCATCGGGGAGTGTTGTTACAAAGAACATGGGGATATTTGCTTCATATGCCAGTTTAGCACACGCAGCGCCATTTGACGACGTAACATCGTTGAGTACGATAATGTCCACGCCTTTGGCGATCATATCCTGTACGTTATTTGTCTCTTTCTTGGGGTCATAGTCGGACGCTGTCTTCGTGACATTCCAGCCTTCCGCCTCTGCAAGCGCCTCAAACACGCGGTAGCTCTGCTCATAATAGATATCGGGGCCGGAAAGGATGTACCCAACTTCCAATGCGTCACCACTTGCCGCGGGCTCTTCCGCCGCTTCCGTCTCAGTCGCAGCAGCTTCTTCCGCCGCCGGTGCTTCCGGTGCCGCTGTCTCTGTTGCAGCAGGCGTGGAGCAACTTGCCACCAACACTGCCACAAACATCACAACTACTACCATCATTAATACTCTTTTTTTCATCTTTTCTCCTCCTGTTCTTTTTGACGCTTTATGCGCCTTAGAAATATGCGTGCAGGCTTTTGCCAGTACTGATTAGGATTCATTTTTATACCGGAGTTGATTGACAAACACCGCGCCGATAATGATGCACCCGGTCACGACATACTGATAGAATGTGGATACCCCGATGATGTTCAGCGAGTTGGATACGATGCCCATCCACACAGTTCCCAGGAAGGTTCCCAGAATCGTGCCCTTGCCACCGGCAAGCGCCGTGCCGCCCACAACTGCGGATGCAATTGCGCGAATCTCCAGGTCAACGCCCAGGTTGGGATTCCCAACTTCATTCCGCGAAAGCATCAGCACAGACGCAAGCGCGACCAGGCAGCCGTTGATAACATATGTTTTCAGTTTGAAATTTTTTACATTTATACCGGACAGGAATGATGCCTCCGCGTTGTCGCCCACCGCATATAGCCACCGGCCAAACCGCGTGAAACGTATAATGAGGGCAAACGCTACAAATACGCCAATCATAATGTATACCATCAGGGGCAACGTCAGGAACCTGACCGATGTCGCAAACCCAATCCGCCCCGGAATGGGATATTCCGCACCGCTTGTAATGATATACGCAAGACCCTTGTAAATTGTCATAAACGCGACGGATACAATAAACGGTTCCATCCGTGTACGGGAAATCAGCAATCCCATCAATGTGCTACAACCTATACACACCAATACGCCAATAATGACGCCGGGGAATACCTGATCGGAATTGATAATGAAATAGGACATCAAGCATGC
Source organism: Christensenella sp. UBA5399 (assembly GCA_002407725.1). Lineage (GTDB taxonomy): Bacteria > Bacillota > Clostridia > Christensenellales > Christensenellaceae > UBA5399. Next base: position 8,453 of record DHOD01000135.1, read on the forward strand.
AATAAAGGACAATTGGTTACCGACCGACAAGTCGATCCCGCCCGCGATCATAACCATGCACATACCAACCGCCAGTATGCCGGGAACAGCCAACTGCTCCATCACGATACTGAAATTATACGGCGTCGCAAAATTGGGCGCTATCACCGCGATGATGATGATATAAACAACAAGACCTATTAACAAATACGTACTATCGCTTGAAAAAATCCTCTTCTTTAATGGAACCCCCTGCATTTTCTCTGTTGCGTTATCCATGTTATTCAACCTAATACACCTCCCAATGCATAATCAAGAATTGTTTCCGAATCTATTTCTTCTTTTTCAACTTCCGCAGATATCTTTCCATCCTTCATGATGATGACCCTGTCGCTCATCGCAATCACTTCCGGCATGTCGGACGAGATCATAATGATCCCTTTTCCTTCCTTGCAAAGCTGTACCATCAGATGATAGATATCCTGCTTTGCGCCAACATCCACACCGCGTGTCGGCTCATCAAAAATGAATACTTCACCATCGGTAATAAACCATTTTGCAAACACGATTTTCTGCTGGTTCCCGCCCGACAGGAATTTTACCTGCTGGGCCGGGCCCTTGCACTTGACTTTCAGCTTTTCGATAAATTCGCTGGTTTTTTTGAAATCATTCCTGGGATTCATGAACTTCGTGTTGTATTTGACAGAATGCGACAACATCGCATTAAGCGCCAACGATTGGTTTACACACAGCCCCGTAAGCTGCCGGTCCTCTGTAACCATACAGATGCCATTGTTGATTGCATCCCTGGGCGATTTTATTTTTATTTCGCGCCCATTGACGATCACCTGGCCCGCTGTGGCCCGCCGCTTACCAAAAATCACTTCCGCCATCTCGGTGCGGCCCGCACCTACAAGCCCCGATACCCCCAGTATCTCGCCCTTTCGCAGCTTAAATGAAACATTATCTACACCCGGTCCTGACAAATCCTTGACTTCAAAAATCACTTCTCCAATTTGTGTAGATTCGCACGAGTAGAATGTGGATGCGTCCCGGCCAACCATATCCTTAATAATGACAGCTTCTTCCAATCCATCTTCCCTTTTATATGTATTGATTTTTCGCCCGTCCCGTATCACCGTCACCCTGTCGGCAATGTCAAATATCTCCTCCAGGTGGTGCGAAATATAGATCACGCCCACGCCGCTGTCCCGCAGTTTTTTCACCACACCCAGCAATTGTTCGATCTCATGCATACTGAATGATGCCGTCGGTTCGTCCATAATCATAATTTTTGCTTTTTTAATAAAAGCTTTCGCGATTTCTACATACTTTTGTTGCGCGGTACCCAGGTCACGAACAATCGAAAGGGGGTTTATATCCTCAACACCGATCGATCTGAAAATTTCCAGCGTTTTGTAATACATCGCTTTCTTGTCCACAACTCCCCGTTTTACAATTTCCTTTCCTACAAACAGGTTTTCCATAACCGTCAACTGCAGCATCAGCGTATGCTCCTGGTAGATCGTCTGAATGCCTTTCTCCATCGACAATGCAGGATTCAATCGCCCATAGACCGGTTCCCCGTCAATGACGATCTCTCCGCCATCCGGCTGGTACGCGCCCGACAATATTTTGATAAATGTAGATTTACCCGCACCGTTTTCACCACAAATACAGTGCACTTCCCCCGCGTACACGTCAAAATCAAAATCCGAAAAGACCGTGACGCCGGAAAAGGATTTGGAGACCCCGGTAATCTCTAGTATCTTCTTTTCATCCATATATATTTCCTCCTACTGGTGAGCATACAATTCTTAGCGTTCACGTGCACTCTTTAAGGCTTTTTAAATCGTTTTCTCATCCAAAACCTATCGCAAATGATTTGAAAACGATTTTTTCACTTTGCCCGCCTGTATTGCCTGTAAAAGGCATCACTTAACAGGCGTCCGCGCATTTTATGTTTACATTTATTTTGCGTTCACGTGAACACATTGTGGGTAAAAAAATCCCTTACCCCATTTTTAAAGTACATAAATACCAACACGTACATATTAAAAATATTCAATTTTATGTGTGCGAAAACACTGGGATGCCAATTTACACTAATTTATAAAACTATTTAAAAACTTTATTAAAATCAATATTTGTATAGCAGATAGCCGTCCATATCAGGCTTCTCCTTCAGCAGAACACCCAACCTTGTATACATATGCTCTTCCGCAGGATTCTTCCCATCCGATATATATCTTGACAATATCCTTAATGAGTATAGTCCCTGTGCACGCGGATCCTGATAGATCGTCGCATATATAACGTCCTGCTGCATTAATTCTTCTATCTTATCGTTGATATCGAAACCGATCACTTTCACAATTCCCTGCTTGCCGCTGTCCAATATCGCTTTTCCGGAAGATTCCAGACCCGTTGTGGTTGTAAGAAAAATGCCTGTCAGATCCGGGTAATCCTTTATCAACCTTTTGGTTATCTGATACGCTTCCTGTGTATCTTCTGAATACTCATAGGTTCCAATCAGGTCGATCTGCGGATAATCCTGCTTCATAACATCCATAAATCCATCGGCCCGGTCACGCAATCCGGATGCCTGTGAGAAACCCGATAAGATTGCGACCTTCCCTTGCTTTTCCAGAAACTTGCCCATCAACTCCGCAGCCACTCTGCCCGACTGGGTAGAATTTTCGCCAACAAAACACAGCCGCTTACTGCCTGGAACATCGTTGTTCAAAGCCAAGACCGGTATCCCCATCGCAACTGCAGCGTCCACATGCGGTTTCAGCAATGCCGGATTAGCGGGAACAATCAATATCCCGTCGCACTTTTCCTTTTTCACCTTTTCAAAGATCTCTATCTGCACCAAAGCATCGTTCACTGCCCCTGTATGGTAGTACGCTACACTTACGCCGTAATCCTTTAGTCCTTTTTCCGCTTCCTTCACGCCGTCTTCTATCTTTCCAAAAAAGTATTCTGGAATCGTAGGCAGAATAGCGGCTATCCTGATATCTTTTTGCATCACCAAGGTGCGCGCCAGCCTGTTTGGCCGGTATCCAAGCTCCTCAGCAGTACTTAAAACCTTCTTTTTTGTCTCTTCATTTATCCGCCCTTTGTTATTGAGGGCCCTATATACAGTTCCTCTGGAAATCCCCAGTAAATCTGCAATGTCCTGTGATGTATGTCTCTTCTTCATATGATGGTTTTTCCTTGATGGGCAGTTTTTTGATGTTGTGCACTTTTTGTGTTCTCGTGCACGCAACCGTTACACTACCTTGTAACTGATAGCTTATCACTGTAGTGCTGGAAAGTCAAGTGGAATCATCCAAAACATTCCAAGCTGAAATAAATTGCAGCCATGTCTAATGGGTAATTAAAAAACATCGTTCGTTTCTTTTCATATATCGGCATTGTTCGCATCTACTACACTCGCTTTACACACTTCGCATACTAATTTCACTAGATATTTTTATACTTGTAGGCTGCTAAAATGCGGTTGAAATTAATTTCACACCCACAGGCATCCCGTTCTCGCCTCCTTGCAGGATAAACGTGTCAGCCACCCACCACAGCCGCCTCCGGCGCGCCCAACTGTTCGCCGTCTATCATGACATTGCCGATACTATCCTGCGGCAACGTCCCCGATCCCAACACTTCATTTGTCTCAATGCCGTACACCTTAAATTCAAGCGCCAGGTCGTTCGGCTCCACACCGCGCAATATCTGCTCCCACATGCACGCCATCTGCATTGCGCCGACCGGCGCCGCGCGGGTGGATTGCGAAAGCCCACTAGGCACTTTGTACGTGAATGCTGTGCGGTCCTCGTTTGCCTCTATTTCGCTGCCGTTCATTGCCGCCAATTCCTGCGCCCATTCAATCATCTCTTCGCAGCTTTCCATCATCCTGTCCACCTGTTCCTGCGTCATGACCAGCGTAACCGCTCCATCTTCCGCCGCAAAAATATCCTCGTAAATATGCTCGTCCCCGCTGTTGATTGCCTGGTATGCGCCTATGACATCCCCGGCGCTATAGCCTTGCCCATACCACCCGGCCATATACCCGGGCATCACATACGCTTTGCCCTCGTCAACATCTCCACCTCCGCAACCCGCCACACATGCAGCAACAAGCACAACGGCCATGGCAATCAAAACCAATCTTCTTTTCATCCTGTTCCCTCCGGAAATCTCGGTATTTTATCCTGCACTAGAACAAATTAACTTGGCGTCGGTTATGGCAGGTTCGAGCAAAATCAGTTTTAGGCAAGGCGCGAAAGCGCGGGCATATCGACACATATGGCAAGCTTTTGCAACGCAGCATGCAGCTGATTTTGCCGAAGATGACTACCTATGTTAAGTTAATTTGCTCTATTATCACATGCCTAAATTTAAACGCAACCGCAATCCGCTTGGAATAGAGCAGATACACACAAATTGCGACATCCACCGCAGTAAACGCCATATTCTCGTAAGCCTGCAGCGCAGCATTGGCACATAATATAAATACGACGGTTATAATGTAAAACGATATAAAACGCTTATCCTTTTTGAATATAAAGACCAGCAGCGCCACACGAAGCGCAAGGCCAATAATATTGACCGTCACGGCCGCCCCATCCATGCCGGCGCTCCCATAATCCGCGAACAACGCAAACAGCATCTCCACCACATTGATGAAAAGGGCCACGACCACCAGCACAACAACCCAGCCCCTTCCCCTCAGGCCCATCAGATCGCTGCGCGGGATGCTTACCGGCCTTTTCCGCTGCCTGCCATACAGGAAAATCAGAAGACCGCTGACCGCTATGGCCGCCACCCATCCCGCCACAACCTGTCCGTTGGCCCTGCCCCGCACGGCCATCGAATCCGCAATCTCCTTCGCGACCGCCTGTGACGCATCACCCGCCCCCGATGCATAAATCATGATCTGGCAGCCGTTTTCCACTGCCATATAGCTGGTGATTCCATATGTGCCCTGTTCATATGTCCGTATAAACGAATAATCATTCGTGTATAAATCCGCCTGTATTGTACCTGTTTCCATCCCGGAAATCATCTCCCGCACCTGCTCATCCGGCAAATCCGTCAGGCTCCAGATCCTCTGTGCGCTCGCATCCAGGTAGGCGGCAACGTATACCGCTACGTCCTGTCCTTCATTCACCGCAACGTAATCCTGCTTATCCTGCCGCGCCTGCACCGCGCTGACCGTGCTTTTCAGCCCGTATTCCGCCATTTGCGCATCGTAGGCGACTGCGTCATACGGGACGAGATTGAAGCCCGCAGGCGCTTCCAGCGTGGCCCCCGCGTTGTCCAGGGTGCACGCACCGGCCGCCAGCACAGGCGCCGCCCACAGCCATATCAATATGCAGATTAAAAAAAGGCATTGCTTCTTCATTCCCTGTCCTTCCGCTGTCGTTCGTCTCTTTTATTAATTATAACCCGTATTTCCATTTCATGATATATCATAATTCCATACCGCGCATTTTTTTCGAACCTGCGCCTGATGGCATCATTGGATATGCGTACAAAAACGAACGGCTTCATGTAATCACGAAGCCGCCCGTTGTCCTGTATCAATATGTTTCTTCCGAATCCGGAAACTCAGATCGTCAGCCCGCCGTTGGGCGATATGGTCTGGCCCGTTAAGAAATCCGCATTGAGGATGTATGACATACAGTTGGAGATATCCGACGGCTCCCCAATCTTTCCAAGCGGCGTCACCGATTTGAGCATTTCCACATCTTCCGGCCGTTGCGATGCGATCATGATCGTATTGATCATGCCCGGCGCAATTGCGTTGACACGGATGTTAAACCCGCCAAGCTCTTTGGCAAGCGCCTTGGTGAACCCAATCAGACCCGCCTTTGACGCGCTGTAATCGGCCTGTGTCGCAACGCCCATGACGCCGCCTACCGACGACTGGTTGATGATGCAGCCCTGCTTGGCTTTCATCATATACGGAAGCACCAAATGCGTGCAGTACATGCTGCCGACCAGGTTAACCGCTATCATTTTCTCAAAATCTTCCTTCTTGCATTCCGCAAAAAGTGTGCCGTTGGCAATACCCGCATTGTTGATCAGCACTGCAATTTTATCACCAAATGCTTTCACGCCTTCGTCCACCATCTTCTGGCACTGCGCATAATCGGTCACATCCGCTTTCACAATGATCGCGCCCACGCCGTATTCCTTTTTCACTTCATCTGCCAACGCCTGCGCTTTTTCAACTGCATTGGAGTCAAACTGGTCGTCGATATAGTCGATCACAACATCGTACCCTTCTTTTGCAAGCTGGCGTATCATTGCCGCGCCAAGGCCCCTGAACGCGCCTGTTACAATTGCAAAACCATCCATTTTTTTAGACATATCTTTTCTCCTGTTCGTTTTTCTCCGCTCAGCGGGGGCGTACGATATATTCGGTGATCAGGCCGTCTTTGACGGTGGCCATTCCGATGCAGGGCATAATTGTCCCGCTAAAATCCACATCATATTCCATTGAGGAGGGATTCAATTTAACGACGGTCGCCTTGACGTCATTCTCCGTCAATATCCCCTCAAAGAGATTGTACACGCCCTCCCTGCCATCCACGTTGATGTCCGGATACCCAAAAGGCCTGCCGCCGCCGTCGCTGAATTTGCAATCCTCCGCAAAAAGCGCCGATATCCCCTTTGCATCCTTCGCATTCATTCTTGCCACATAATCTTCCAGAATCATTGTATTGCCTCCTTTGTTATTTATATTGATTTCATTTCAATATTCCGCCTCACAAAATTAAATCTTATTCGCGACGCGGAACGCTTCGTAAATCGCTTCCACCGCCGATCGTGTTTTTTTGGCGTCGCCCACAAGGTATACTTCGCCGGCAAGATCGTCCGGATTTTCAAACGGCTGGTACGGGTGGCGTGCCCCCCAATCCTTG
>DHOD01000106.1 GCA_002407725.1 Christensenella sp. UBA5399
TCAAGGATTGGGGGGCACGCCATAGGCACATTGACCCCATAGGAATACTCATAAGCACCAACTTGCGGATTGTTCCACAAATTAATTCGGTGCTGACTTCAAAAGCCGCCCAATCTCACACACGAGACCGGGCGGCTTGTTTTAGCTTTAGTTCTTCTCTTCCAGCGTCAGCTTGTATTCGATGGAATCGGACAGTGCCATAAAGCTCGCCTCTATGATATCTGTGGAAACCCCCACCGTGCTCCAACTGCGGTTGCCGTCCGACGATTCGATCAGCACGCGCACCTTGGCGGCAGTGGTGTCCGAGCTCTCCAGCACACGCACCTTGTAATCGGTGAGGCGCATGTCCTTGAGCACAGGATAAAACCCTTCCAGCGCCCCCCGAAGCGCCACGTCCAACGCGTGCACCGGGCCGTCGCCTTCCGCGCCCGTCACGCGCGATTCGTCGCCCACGCGCACCTTGACGATTGCCGACGAAGGATATTCCCTGTCCCCCAGTGGCTGCTCGCCTATAATTTTGAAATAATCCAACTTGTAGAACGATTGATCCTTGCCCGTCATCCGGCGGATCAACAGCTCGAAGCTTTGCTCGGCGGCCTCGTACTGGAATCCATCAAATTCCCGCTGCTTCAATTCCTCCACAATCCTGCTGACAATATGTGACGAGCCGTCCACATCGGGATCGATACGCTGTATCTTCTTGAGCAGCGTCGCCTTGCCCGACACCTCGCTCATCAGGTATCGCCGCGCGTTGCCCACTGTTTCGGGCGGGATGTGCTCAAAGCTCTCGCGTACCTTTTTGACGCCGTCAATGTGCATGCCGCCCTTGTGCGCAAACGCGCTCGCGCCCACGTACGGCATGGATGACGGCAGCCAAATGTTTGCAATGTCCGCAATGCGCCGCGCCGTCTGTGTCAACAGTTGCATATTCTCCTCCGGGATGCAGGTATAGCCCCGCTTCAGCTGGAGGTTTGCAATCAGTGTGGAAAGGTTTGCGTTGCCGCAGCGCTCACCAAACCCCACATAGGTGCCCTGCACATGCGCCGCCCCCGCGTCCACGGCCGCCATCGATTGCGCCACGGCCATTCCCGTGTCGTTGTGGCAATGGATGCCGATCTCCAACCCGCCAAACTGCGCCGCCACTTTTTTGGTGATGGCGTATACGTCGGCATAATACGCCGCGCCGTTGGTATCGCAAAGGCACAGCACATCCGCGCCGCCCTTTGCCGCTGCAAAAAGCGTCTCCATCGCGTATTCCGGGTTATGAAAATACCCGTCGAAAAAGTGTTCCGCATCAAAGATCACATGCTTTCCCTGCACCTTCATATACGCCACTGTGCTGTGGATCATGTTCAGGTTCTCTTCCAGCGTTGTGCGGATCACCTGCTCGACGTGCAGATCCCAGCTTTTGCCGAATATGGACACCGCAGGCGTATCGGCAGAGATCAGCGAAACCACATTGCTGTCTTCATCCGCATCGATATTCTTGCGCCGGGTACTGCCAAATGCACAGAGCACTGCGTTTTTCAGCGGCTGTTCCTTGATCCGGCGGAAAAACTCCAGGTCTTTGGGATTGGATCCGGGGTTTCCCGCTTCAATGTAGCCTATCCCCAGTTCATCGAGCGCGTGGGCAATGTGCAGCTTGTCCTCTACCGAAAATGCAATGCCTTCGGCCTGCATCCCGTCGCGCAGTGTGGAATCAAACATCGTCAGCTTTTTCATTTTTCCGCCTCCTTGTTCCAATTAATAATTTGAGAATGAATAAGTAATAATTATTGTGGTTTTTCGCGCCGCGAAAAACTTCTTTCATTATTCATTATTCCTTGTTCATTATTCCTTGTCCTTCAGCACAGCAATTTATTGATTGCGTTCAGGTAAGCCAGTATGGACGATTCCAGTATGTCTGTGGAAAGCCCCCTGCCCGTCGCGGTGCGCCCCTCCGACGAAACCTGCACAATTACCTCGCCCAGCGCGTCGTCGCCGTCCGTCACAGCGTTGATCTTATACTTTTTGAGCGCCACGGGTATGGGTACCATCTTCTCAATCGCCTGGTACGAGGCATCGATCGGGCCGGATCCAAATGCAACCTGTCCCTGCTCGCCATCTGCGGCGTCCTCCAGTATAATGCTGGATGTCGCACGAATCGTGTTGCCGCTGTTGATCACAAACTGCTTCAGACGGAAGAGCTCCGTCACTTTTGCACTCCCCTGTAACACCAGCGCCTCTATATCGTATTCCGTGACTTCCTTTTTTTTGTCGCACAGCGCCTTGAATTGGGTAAACGCATCGTCCAGCTCTTCTTTGGACAGGTTGTACCCCAGCTCACTCAGGAAGTCGTCAAACGCATGCCGCCCCGAGTGCTTGCCCAGCACCATTTTGTTGACCTTCAGGCCCACCGATTCCGGCGTCATGATCTCGTATGTCTCGCGCTTGGCCAGTACGCCGTGTTGGTGGATGCCGCTTTCGTGCGCAAATGCGTTGGCCCCCACAATCGCTTTGTTGGGCGGGATGGATACGCCGATCGTCTTGCTCAGCAGGCGCGACGTGCGGTAAATCTGCCGCGTATCGATATCCGTTTTAGCGTCAAAGTACCCCGCGCGTGTTTTGATTGCCATCACAATCTCTTCCAGCGCCGCGTTGCCCGCGCGTTCGCCGATGCCGTTGACCGTACACTCCACCTGCGTGGCGCCCGCCGCAACCGACATCAGCGAGTTGGCGGTCCCCATCCCCAGGTCGTTGTGGCAATGGACGGAGATGTCGATGTCGTCAATCCCCTCCACGTTGCTCTTCAGGTAATCGATCAGCTCGTACATCTCCTGCGGGATCGCGTAGCCCACCGTATCGGGGATGTTGACCGTTGTCGCGCCCGCCTCAATGGCCGTACGCACCGCTTTTGCCAAAAACGGCCTGTCACTGCGGAATGCGTCCTCCGCCGAAAACTCGATATCGGGCATCAACGTTTTCGCGTATGCCACCGATTCCCGTATCTTCTCCAGCACCTGCTCCTCGCTCATTTTCAACTTATACTCCATGTGCAGCGGGGACGTCGCCAAAAAGATGTGTATGCGAGGCGAAGCGGCGCCTTTTAACGCGTCGTAGGATGCGTCAATGTCCTTTTGCACCGCCCGCGAGAGCGACGCGATCGTGGAATCCTTGATGGTCTCCGCAATGGTTTTGACACTTTCAAAATCACCGGGGGACGAAATGGCGAACCCCGCCTCAATCACGTCCACCTGCATCGCTTCCAGCTGTTTGGCGATCTCAATTTTTTCCTTCAGGTTCATGCTGCATCCGGGTGATTGCTCACCGTCGCGCAGCGTGGTGTCAAAAATCTTAATCGTTTTCATATCCTTTTCTCCTTTTGTGTTTCAGCCTTCAAATATCTGCCTGGCTTTTGCCATATTGTCTATGATCTTCACCCCGAAAGGGCACCGGCTTTCACACTGTCCACAGCTTATGCAGTCCGATGCTTTTCCCGTTTGCTCCGCATACCGGGCTTGATCTGTTTTTCCTTCTTCCCGCGCCTCGTCCATCAGCCGCGTGACCTCCGCAATGTTGATGTTTTGCGGGCACGGCAGGCAATGGTTGCAGTACATGCACTGCCCCGCGCTCACACTCGCAATGTTGCCGTATATGCCCGAATAATCTTTTTCGGCCTCTGTCGCGTCGTAATACGCCACCGCCTGGCGGATCTCCTCCACCGACCTTGCGCCCACAATCGCACTGGCTACAGCCGGCCTGCTCAGCACATAGTGGATGCACTGCGGTACCGTCATCGCCACCTTAAACGGCGACGTTTCCGCCTTCAGCAGCCTGCCCGCGCCAAACGGCTTCATCACCGTAATGCCTATGTCATGTTCGTTGCAATACCCGTATAGCTCTGTGCGGGCCGGGTTCAGGTTGAATTCACTTTCAGCAATCACATCGGGCTCCGCCATAAAATACTGCAGGTCAAAGTCGCTGTCATACACATGGTCGAACATCGGGTTAATGCTGAAAAGCATCATGTCGAATATCCCCGTCTGCAGCATTTTCAGCGCTGTGCGCGCATCGTGCGAGCTGAATCCCAGATTCAAAAAACGCCCCTGCTTTTTCAGCGCCTGCATATACTCTAAAATTCCCGACTGCTGCACCTTGTCCCATTCGTCGTCGCCGTCCATACAGTGCACCATGCCAAAATCGATATAGTCGGTATCCAGCCGCCGGAACAGGTCGTCCAGGTGCACTTTACAGACTTCCAAATCCCGCGACCGCCCATACTGCCCATTCTCATAAATCGAGCAAATATGCCCCTGTATGTGTATCTTGTCGCGGCGGCCTTTGATGGCCAGCCCCAGGTTTGTGCGTATGTTGGGCTCGGACATAAACACGTCCAGCAGGTTTACGCCCAGATCCATCGCCGCGCTCATAACGTTTGCGACGGTTTCCCTGTCCTCAAATTCCAGATACTCGCCTCCAATGCCAATCTCGCTGACCTTAACACCCGTCTTCCCCAATGTCCTGTATTGCATATCGCATCCTAATCTCCAGTTCTTTTTATTCCAGCACAGCGCCCTTGTCCGCGCTTGTCACCGCACGCTCGTGTTGCTCGCGCAATGTGCCTCCCGCTTCGTCATGGCTTCGCGCTTCCCTCGCATGCTTCGGTCGCGTTCACCTCATGCTCAGCTGGCTTCCGCCTGCCTTTATTCCGCCACTGGCGGCGGCAGGCTCCGCCCTCGCCAGCCAGCCCCCGCACATTGGTTCCTTACCATCCGGCGGCTGGACTGTAATCATTCCAGCACAGCGCCCCTGTCCGCGCTTGTCACCATTCTCGCATACCTTGCCAGCCAGCCGCCTACTTCGCGTTTTACCGGTGGCAAGCTGGTAAGTCGCTCCTTCAGTACGTGCTTCCCCACTGCCAGGTTGATGGAATAGTCCGGGATATTGATTTCAATGATATCGCCTTCCTCCACATACGCAATCAACCCGCCCGCTGCTGCCTCGGGCGACACATGGCCTATGGACGCGCCACGTGACGCGCCGGAAAAACGCCCGTCGGTA
>DHOD01000086.1:0-192 GCA_002407725.1 Christensenella sp. UBA5399
TCGCGCATCATTTCAGGACGTACGAGGGGATCAGCACAGCCACAAAGGAACAGCTGATTGCCATCAGGGATATCGGCGGCGTTGTGGCAAACTATATTGAGGAATTTTTTGCCAACAACGAATTTATGCGGGTGGTTGTAGAACTGTTTGACGCGGGCGTGGAACCGGTGGAGGATGCGGGCGTTGCAGAAT
>DHOD01000086.1:399-9884 GCA_002407725.1 Christensenella sp. UBA5399
AGGCCGCAAAGAGGCGCAAAAGATCATAGAGGAGCGCGGCGGCAATGTAAGCGCGGCGGTTTCGGCCAAGACGGACTATGTGTTGGCGGGCGATGCGGCGGGCTCCAAGCTGGCCAAGGCGCAGCAGTTGGGCGTAAAGGTGATAGACAAAGAAGAATTTGCGCGCATGGCAGAGCTTTGAGGACGGCTGTTTTTGTGGACGCTATTCACGAAAACATAAAAACGTGCTATACTATATGATTGGAAAATACGGGTTTGCGCGCCGGCTGGAGATGCGGACAAAACGGGTAGGCTCGAACTTGATAAAAGGAGTGCTTGAAGATATGAGAGTGACACTGGAAGAAGTGGACAGGATTGCATCGTTGTCAATGCTGAAGCTGGACGATGAAAAACGTAAAATGCTGCAACAGAACCTAAGCGAGATATTGGAGCACGCAGAGCGGCTGAACGAGCTGGATACGGATGGCGTGGAGCCGACGACTTACATATTGCAGCAGCAGAATATTTTCAGGGAAGATGCAGTGACGCAGCAATGGGAAAGAAAAAGCATGCTGCAAAATGCGCCGGAGCAGGAAGATGGCTGCTTTGTCGTACCCAAGGTTGTGGAATAAGGAGACGGGCGGATGGCATTGAATGAACTGACAATAACAGAGGCTGTCGGATTGCTGGAGAGCGGCGAGATATCCGCGGCGGAACTGGTGGACGATTGCCTGATCCGTGTGGACGCGGTGGAGCCGATCGTAAACGCGCTGGTGACAGTGACATATGAAACGGCAGCGGAAAAGGCGAAGGCAATTGACAGCCGCCGTGCCAAAGGCGAGAAGCTGGGCAGGCTGGCAGGCATCCCCGGGATTATCAAGGACGGGATATGTACAAAAGGCGTGCTCTCGACAGCGTCGTCGCGCATGCTGTACAACTATAAACCGGTATATAACGCCACAGTGGTGGATAAGCTGGAAGCGGAAGATTTCATCATGATTGGCAAGGCCAATATGGATGAGTTTGCGATGGGGTCGTCGACGGAGACGTCTTATTTTGGCAAGACAAAGAACCCCTGGGATCCGGCACGCGTGCCGGGCGGGTCGTCGGGCGGCAGTGCGGCGTCCGTAAGCGCAGACGAAACGTTGTTTGCGCTGGGGTCCGATACGGGGGGATCCATCCGTCAGCCGGCGGCCTTTTGCGGGGTCGTAGGCATGAAGCCCACATATGGCACCGTATCGCGCTACGGGTTGATGGCGTTTGCGTCCTCGCTTGACCAAATAGGCCCGGTGGCAAAAAACGTTGAGGACGCGGCATTGATCTTTGATGTGATTTCGGGCCACGATCAAAAGGATTCAACGTCGGCCAGCATGGAATACCCTGCATACGGTGCGGGTATGAAGCAGGACATAAAGGGTATGCGGGTAGGAGTGCCAAAGGAATACCTTAAGCAGGATATATCCGGCGAGGTGCGGCAGAACCTTTTTGATGTGATGAAGCGGATGGAGGACATGGGTGCGGTGGTGGAAGAAACGTCGCTCCCCACATTTGATTATGCGCTATCGGCTTACTATGTGATTGCGTCGGCGGAAGTAGCGTCCAACCTGGCCCGTTTTGACGGCATACGCTATGGGTACCGCACAGAGGATTACGAGAACTGGAAGGATATGTATAAGGCATCCCGGTCGGAAGGCTTTGGCGACGAGGCCAAACGACGTATTATGCTGGGCAATTATGTGCTTAGCTCGGGGTATTACGACGCGTATTACCTCAAGGCGCTCAAGGCAAGGACGCTGATCAAAAATGACTTTGATCAATTGTTTGGTAAATATGACATATTGCTGTCGCCGACAACGACGGCCGAAGCGTTTAAGCTGGGCGAGAAATCGCGCCCGATCGATATGTATGTGACGGACCTTTTCACAGTGCCGGTCAATATAGCGGGGCTGACGGCGATGTCTATACCTTCGGGGCTGGCAGAGAGCGGGCTGCCGCTCTCTGTGCAGGTGATTGCCAAGGCATTTGACGAGAACACGATGTTGCGCGCGGCGTACAACCTGGAACAGGCGTTGCAGTTTGACGCGAAACCAGACTTAGGATAGAGGATAACGATTCATGAAATATGAAGTTGTGATAGGACTGGAAGTCCATGTGGAAATGGCCACGGAAACAAAAATATTCTGCGGATGTAAAAATGCGTTTGGCTCGGCGCCCAACACCAATGTGTGCCCGGTGTGCTTGTCTATGCCGGGCACATTGCCTGTGCTCAACGAGCAAGCGGTGGAGTTTGGCGTGCGCGCGGGGATGTCACTCAACTGCCACATTCCCAATTATTCCAAAATGGACAGGAAAGGGTATTATTATCCCGATCTTGCCAAGGCGTACCAGATTTCGCAATTTGACCTTCCCCTGTGCGGCAAAGGCGAAGTAGAGATTGAGGCGGACGGGGAGAAGCATACGATTGGCGTTACGCGCATCCATATTGAGGAGGACGCGGGCAAGCTGAACCATCAGGGGGCGGAAAGCCTTGTGGACTATAACCGCGGCGGCGTGCCGCTGATGGAGATTGTGACCGAGCCGGATTTTCGCAATGCGGCGCAAGTGCGCGCGTTCCTTGACCTGGTGAAGGCCAATATGGAATATATGGGCGTCTCCGACTGCAAGATGGAGGAAGGGTCGCTCCGGTGCGATATCAACATTTCGATTCGCCCGGAGGGCAGCACGGCGCTTGGCACGCGCACGGAGCTGAAAAACATCAACAGCTTCTCTGCGGCGGTCAGGGCGATTGAGTATGAATTTAAACGGCATATAGAGGTAGTGGAAGACGGCGGAAAAATTATCCAGGAAACACGGCGGTGGGACGACGCCAAAGGCAGGACATATTCTATGCGTGACAAGGAAGAGGCGCACGATTACCGCTATTTCCCCGATCCGGACCTGGTGCCCATCTACTTGAGCGACGAGCGGATTGAGGAGATCAGGCAGTCGCTGCCGGAGCTGCCAATGGCCAAAAAACAACGGTATGTAGCAGAGTACGGCATCCCGGAATACGATGCGGGCGTGCTGACGATGTCCAAGCACACAGCAAAACTGTTTGAAGAATGCGTGGCAATATACAACGAGCCAAAGGCGGTCAGCAACTATATTATGGTGGAACTGGCGCGGCTGCTCAACGAGAATAATATGGAACCGTGCGACATCCCCGTGACCGCAAAAGGATTGACGGACGTGCTGAAGCTGGTGAATGACGGCGTGGTCAATTCCAGCGTAGGCAGGCAGGTGTTTGAGGAGATGTTTAAGACAGGCAAAGACCCCGCGGCGATCGTGGAAGAAAAAGGCCTGAAGCAGATAGACGATACGGACGAGATACTGGCCCTGGTCAGGCAGATCATTGCGGAAAACCCCAAGCCGGTGGCTGACTATAAGGGAGGCAATGCGAAGGCGATGACATTCTTTGTGGGGCGGGTGATGAAGGCGACAAAGGGCAAAGCGAACCCCCAGACTGTAAACGAGCTTGTCCGGACGGAACTGGAGAAATGAAGCAGGGAAAGCTGACAAGCGCGCAACTGAAAAAACATGTGTTGGACCAGATTGTGCCCGGCAATGCGGAGACGGTGCTGGGTGCGGGTATAGGCGAAGACTGCTGCGCGGTCGATACGGGCGATGTGTGCGTGATCTCCACGGACCCGATCACAGCGGCGGACCACCAGGTGGGCGCGCTGGCCATACACATCAATGCAAACGACATCGCGGCTGCAGGCGCGCAGCCGATTGCGGCGCTGGTGACCATTTTGATTCCATCGTCGTCCTCCATTGAACAGGTGGATGACGTGATGCAGGAATTGACAGAGACAGCGGCGGAGCTTGGCATTGATATCACAGGCGGGCATACGGAAGTGACGGACAGCGTCAATAGAATTGTGGTCTCCGTGACGATGATCGGTAAGCCGGTGGTGCGGGGGAAAATTGTAAAGACAGCCGATATGCGCGTAGGCGACCAGTTGATTATGACAAAATGCGCGGGGATTGAGGGAACATTGATTATTGCCCGCGATTATGAAACCGACCTGGCGGGTGTGCTGGACGATGTGGACAGGGCGCTGGCATTTGGCCTGCAGGCGCAATTGAGTGTTGTGCGTGAAGGCACGCTGGCGGCAGGGCTGGAGGGCGTCTCGGCGATGCATGACATCACCGAAGGCGGCGTAAAAGGCGCCATATGCGAAATGTGTGAAGCGGCGGGCGTGGGCGCGGAAATAAACCTGGATAAAATTCCGGTGCTTGACGTGACCCGAAAAATCTGCGAATATTATGATATTGATATATATTCGTTGATTTCCAGCGGGAGCATGCTGATAGCGGCCCAAAACGGGGAAGACGTGGCGGAGGTTTTGACATCTGCGGGAATACAGGCCACGATTATCGGCCGGGTGACAGAAGGCGGCGTCCGTGATGCAAGCACAGGACAAGAGATTATCGCGCAGAGTGCGGATGCGCTCTATGGCGTGGTGGGGAACAACTGACGAAGGGTAGGAAGCGGATTTGAACAGTATGACCGGTTTTGGGAAAAGCGAATTGACGCAGGATGGCAGGAAAATCAGTGTCGAAATGAAGAGTGTCAACAACCGTTTTCTGGATATCAACATACGTCAGCCACGGTTTATGCTGGCATACGAGGAAACCGTGCGGAAGTTTCTGAAGGAACGCCTGACGCGGGGCAGAATAGACGTTTTTATTAATTATTCGTCGGAACGCGAGGATTCCAAGGAAGTCCGGGTGGACATCGGGTTGGTTTCGGCTTACTTGCGGACAGGGCGGCAGATTGCGGAAATGGCGGGGATAGAGAACGACCTTACGGTTTCACAGATCATGCGTATGCCCGACGCTGTCAATTATGAAGAAAAAGAAGACGACGCGGCGGCAATCGAGCGGCTGCTTTTAGAGGTGCTGGGGCGGGCGGTCACCGAACTGCAGGCTGCCAGAACCCGTGAGGGCGAAGTTCTGAAAAAGGATATCTCAAAGCGGCTGGAGATGCTGACCGGCATTGCGGGAGAGATCAACGCAAAGGAAAAGACAGTTGTTGAGGAATATAGGCAGAAGTTGAAGGACAGGCTCAATGAACTGATGCAAAATGCCACGCTGGACGACCAGCGGCTGGCGCAGGAGGTGGCGATATACGCCGACAAAGCGAATATCACAGAAGAGATTGTGCGCATCAAGAGCCATGTAAAGCAATTTTTTAAGCTGGCGGAAGAGCAGACGGCACAGGGGCGGAATATGGATTTTATTGTGCAGGAGCTGAACCGGGAGTTTAACACGATCGGTTCGAAATCGCAGGATACGGGCATTGTCAATGCGGTGCTTGCCGCCAAGGGCGAGGTGGAAAAAATCAGGGAACAAATTCAAAACATTGAATAATAATACTAAACACTGATAGAAAAGCCTGAATACGGCTTTTCTATCGCCGCATGAAATGCGGCACAAAAATGCTCTGTCATTTTTGAAGTGATAGTATAAAAAGGAATAATAGGGAGGATAGGGATTAATGGCAATCAGACTGATCAACATTGGATTTGGCAACATCGTTTCGGCGGAGAGGCTTATCGCAATTGTGAGCCCCGAGTCGGCGCCCATCAAAAGGGTGATTACAGAGGCGAGGCAGAAGGGGCGGTTGGTGGACGCCACATACGGCCGGCGTACGCGCGCGGTGGTGATTATGGATAGTGACCATGTGATACTGTCGGCTGTACAGCCTGAGACAGTGGCGCATAGGATTGTGGCAAAAGACAATAGCGAGGAGGACTGACCCTGTGTTGTTTGGCGGAGGAAAAAAAGGAAAGCTGATTGTGATTTCCGGGCCTTCGGGCGCGGGAAAAGGCACGGTGGTGGATCGCTTGCTGGATGATGAGAATGTGGAATTGTCCATATCTTGCACGACGCGCGCGCCGCGCCCGCATGAGAAGGACGGCGTCAATTATTTTTTTAAGCGCGAAGATGAATTCAACGACATGATTGTGGGAAACAGCTTTCTGGAACATGCGCAAGTGTTTGGGTGCCAGTACGGCACGCCAAGGCAAAGGGTGATGGAACGGCTTGCACAAGGGAAAAACGTGATACTGGAAATTGACGTCCAGGGTGCGATGCAGGTAAAAGAAAACTTCAACGATGCGCTGTTAATTTTTATTATGCCGCCGTCGGAGGAAGAATTGTTAAACCGCCTGCGGAACCGCGGGACGGAATCGAAAGAGCAGATAGAAGAGCGGATTTCCAAGGCCAAGGGGGAAATGGCGCAGACGGACCGGTACGACCATGTCGTAGTGAATGACGACTTGGAGGTTGCGGTGGCCCAGGTAAGAGAGATTATTGGAAAACTTTAAGGAAGGCAGATAGGAGAACATATATGATACATTTGGAATTGTCGGACCTGCTGAACAAGGCGGATTGCAGGTACACACTGGTGGTGGAGACCGCCAAACGCGCGCGCCAGTTGATTGACGGTGCGCAGCCGCTGACCGAGGACACGGATCCTAACCCTGTCTCGCAGGCAGTCAACGAAGTGCTTTCGGACAGGATCACATACATCCGGGTTACGGACGGGATCAAATAAATGAACGTGCTATTAGGCGTGACAGGTGGCATTGCCGCCTACAAAAGCGCCGACCTGGCGAGCAGGCTGGTAAAAAACGGGCACGGTGTGGATGTGGTGATGACACAAGCCGCTACCGAGTTTGTTGCGCCGCTCACGTTTGAGACGCTGACGGGACGCCAGGTTTATGTCGAACTGTTTGCGGAAAAGGCCCGGTGGGAAGTAGAGCATATTGCGCTTGCACAGAAGGCGGATATTGCCGTGATTGCGCCGGCGACGGCCAACACGATTGCGAAGCTGGCCTGCGGGATTGCAGACAACATGCTGACCACGGTTTTTTTGGCGCTCACATGCCCGGTTGTGGTTGCCCCTGCGATGAACACAGAGATGTTGCATAACATGGCGACACGTGTCAATATGCAGATATTGACGGACAGGGGGATCCATGTGTTGGATACGGGAACCGGCAAACTGGCCTGCGGCGATACGGGCGCGGGGCGGATGCTTGAGCCTGTTGAAATTACGGAATATATCAATACGCTGGAGCAAAAAAGCGAAATGCTTGCAGGCAGGAAGGTGTTGGTCACCGCTGGGCCGACCAGGGAAGCAATTGACCCTGTGCGCTACCTGACAAACAGGTCTTCGGGCCGGATGGGGTATGCGCTGGCGCGTGCCGCGCGGGATATGGGCGCGGATGTGACGCTGGTATCGGGGCCGGTGGAGATTATGCCGCCAACTGGCGTGGAAGTTGTCCGGGTGGAGAGCGCAGAGCAGATGCACGGTGCGGTGATGAAGCACAGGGCAGGACAGGATATCATCGTTGCCTGCGCTGCCGTGGCCGATTATGCGCCGGTGCGCTATGCCGACCATAAGCTGAAAAAGCAGGAAGAACTGGTCATAGAGCTTGCTAAGACAAAGGATATATTGGCGGAGCTGGGGGAAAGCAAAAGTGCATACCTGGTGGGTTTTGCGGCGGAGACACAGAACATAGAGCAGTATGCGCAGGGCAAGCTGGAGGCCAAAAACCTTGATATGATTGTCGCGAACGATGTTTCGGCCGCTGACGTGGGGTTTGAAAGTGAATTTAACGCGGTTACGGTCATCAAACGCGACGGCAGCAAAAAAAGTGTCGGGCGGAGCAGAAAAAGCGATATCGCATCTTTTATTATGCAGGAGGTTGCGGACGGCCTGAAATGAATCGCATCATCATAAAAAAGATTACAATATGGAAAGGTCCCGCCACATTTGTACAGTTTGGAGGGATTTTTTGTACGCAAGGATTATTGTAGACATCTCCCATACAAATGTGGACAGGGTTTTTGACTACCGCATTCCCGCAGGGCTGGAAATCCAGGTGGGGATGCGTGTTGCCGTACCTTTTGGCGCCAAGACGGTGGAAGGCTTTGTGACAGGGCTGGCGGAAGAGACGGATTTTGACGATACAAAAATAAAAGACCTGGTCAGGCCGCTGGAAGATTTCCCCGCGCTTACAGGCGGGCAGATGGCGCTGGCCGAATATATGAAGGAACGCTACAACATCACGCTGGCCCACGCGCTGCGGTTTATGATTCCCGCGCAACTGCGCGGAGGGCGCGTCAACGTAAAGACGCAAAACCATTGCAGGCTGGCGCTGGAAGGCGAGGAGCTGCAAAAAGCAAAGCTGGCCCTGTATACCAAGGATGGAAAGCCCAAAAGCCCACGGCAGATAGAAGTGATTGAAAGGCTGGAGGGAACGGACGAAGGACTGCCTGCGGCGATGTTTGCCGCGTCGGCGGTACGGGCGCTGGAGAAGAAAGGGATCATCACGGTTGCCGGGGAAGAAGTGGAGCGGCTGCCGTTTGACAAGCGGATTGACCTGATTGAAGATTACCCGTTGACGGACGGGCAGCAGAATGTGCTGAATGAGATATTTGCGGCAAAGGAAAACAAACGGTTCCTGCTGCACGGCGTGACGGGTAGCGGCAAAACGGAAATATATGTCCGGGTGATCAGAGACTGCCTGGACGCGGGAAAAACTGCGATTATGCTGGTGCCGGAGATATCGCTGACACCGCAGACGTACGTGTTTTTGCGGCAGCGGTTTGATGAGGACATAGCAGTGTTCCATTCGGGCCTTTCGGCGGGGGAACGCTTTGACGAATGGATGAAGGTGCGCCGCGGGGATGCGCGGATTGTGCTGGGCGCGCGCAGCGCTGTTTTTGCGCCGCTGGAGAACATTGGGGCGATCATCATTGACGAACACCATGAGACAAGCTATAAGGCGGACAATTACCCCAAATATTCGGCGCAGGAAATTGCGAAGCAGAGGTGCGGGACGGAGGATGCGATATTGATCCTGGGGAGCGCCACGCCCGATATAGAGACATATTATGCGGCGGAGCAGGGCGAATATGCCATACTGGAGATGCCCGAGCGGCTTTTTGGGCTGCAATTGCCGCAGGTGCAGGTGGTGGACATGCGGGAAGAACTGAAAAACGGCAATCGCAGCATCATCAGCGGGCAGCTTTACGACCTGCTGAAGGAGACGTTTGAAGCGGGGAAACAGGCAATGCTGTTTTTGAACCGGCGGGGATATTCCACATTTGTGATGTGCAGGTCGTGCGGGTACACGGTCCAGTGCGAGGCGTGCGATGTAACAATGACATACCATAAGACAAGCGACATGTTGAAATGCCACCATTGCGGCCGGAGCAAGCAGGTCAGGAAGATTTGCCCCCAATGCGGGAAGCCCCACCTCAAGTACTTTGGGATGGGCACCCAGCAGGCGGAGGAACAGATTGCATCGCTGTTTCCCGGTGTGCGGGTGATCCGGATGGATATGGACAACATGAGCAAAAAAAGCGCGCATTTGGAGGCGTTTGAGCGCTTCTCGGCAGGGGAAGCGGATGTGTTGATTGGGACGCAAATGATCACAAAAGGGTTT
>DHOD01000086.1:10084-14491 GCA_002407725.1 Christensenella sp. UBA5399
ACGCTTCGGCGGTGTTGGCGGCGGATACAATGCTCAACCTGCCCGATTACCACAGCGCGGAATATACGTTCAGCCAGATCACGCAGATTGCGGGAAGGGCGGGGCGCAAGCAGCATGGCAGGGTGGTGATCCAAACGTACAACCCGGAGCATTATGCTGTGCGGTATGCGAAGGAACACGATTATAAGGGATTCTACCGGCACGAGACGGCGGTGCGCAAGATGGCCCAACTGCCGCCGTTTTCCACATTTGTACAAATTCAGTTTGCGGGGGAAAAGGAACAGGTGGTCATCCATTGTGTAAAAGATTTTATAACAAAGCTAAAAACCGTTCTATTACCCAATAAAAATGTTATAATGAGTATAAAGGCGTCGGAGGCTGCTATCAAGCGGATCAACAACAGGGAACGCTACCAGATACTGATCAACCTGAAAAACGGCAGCGACGATGTATTGGGACAAATTGAAAAGCTGTTTGCGGATGCAAAATATAAGGATGTGCTCATGGGGATCGACATCAACCCCACAGGGCTGATATAACAGGAGGAAAGAATGGCTACAAGGACGATTTTGGAAGACGACAATCCAAGGCTCAGGAAGGCATCGAAGCCGGTGAAAAAAGTAAACCAGCATATCATAGACCTGCTGGACGATATGGCGCAGACACTGTATGCAGCGCGCGGCGTTGGGCTGGCCGCGCCGCAGGTTGGTGCGCTCAGGCGCGTTGTGGTGATTGATGTGGGCGACGGCCTGATTGAGCTGATCAATCCCGAAATCATATCGGAGGAAGGCCAACAGCGCGTAGAGGAAGGTTGCCTCTCCGTGCCGGGCGTAGACGGGTATGTGATCCGTCCGGCGAAGATTAAGGTGCGGGCGATGGACCGGAACGGCGATATGAAGGAATATGAAGGCGAAGAGCTGTTGGCGCGTGCTTTTGCGCACGAGATAGACCACCTGGACGGCGTGCTCTTTACCGACAAGATGGTAGAACGTGTATACCATGATGAAGAAGACCATGAGGGAGAGCAACCGCACGATGGGCTTTAAAATTGTCTTTATGGGCACGCCGGATTTTGCGGTGCCTTCGCTGAAAATGCTGATAGACCACGCATACGATGTTGCGGCATGTTTTGCGCAGCCGGACAGGAAGGCGGGGCGCGGGTATAAGATGGTGATGCCCCCTGTCAAGGCGTTGGCGCTGGAGCACGGGATTCTCGTACACCAGCCGGAAAAGGTGAGCGGCGAAGAGGGCGTGGCACTGCTGCGGGCAATACAGCCCGATGTGATGGTGACTGCGGCTTATGGACAGATCCTGTCGGAAGAGGTGCTGGCGATACCGCGCCTGGGGTGCATCAACGTGCATGCGTCGCTGTTGCCAAAGCTGCGCGGCGCGGCGCCGGTGCAGTGGGCGATTATCAACGGTGAAAAAAAGACGGGCGTTACGACAATGTATACGGTGAAGAAGCTGGATGCGGGCGATATACTGGAGCAGGACGAGGTGCGCATCCCGGACGATATGACGGCGGGCGAGCTTTACGATTTGCTCAGCGTGGTGGGAGCCGGCACATTGCGGCGCACTTTGGAGAAGCTGAAGGAAGGAACGCTTGCGCGCAGGCCGCAGGACGAGGCGGAGGCGACGTATTACCCCATGTTTCCCAAAGGGTTTGGGAAGGTCGATTTTACGAAACAGCGCAGTGAGATAGAGAATTTTGTGCGGGGGACAAACCCCGTGCCGGGCGCGTATGTGATGTACGGCGATGAGAAAATAAAAGTGTACGCGGTTTCGCCGGTGGATGGCGTCGGCAACGGCGCGGCAGCGGGGGAGATTGTTGCGGTGAACCCCAAGGAAGGCCTGCTGGTGAAAGCTGCCGATGGCGTGCTTTCCATCGACCAGATCAAACGGCAGGGCGCAAAGCAAATGGGCGCAAAAGAGAGCCTCCGAGGCAAAAAACTGGATGTGGGTTATGTATTTGATTGAGGCGGCGAGAAATATATGACGGCGAGACAGGCTGCGCTGGACGTGCTTTCCAATGTGCTGGAAAAAGGATCGTATCTCAATCTCGAGCTCAAAAAAGTGCTGCGGGACGGCTTCTCCGTTGAAGACAGGCGTTTTGCTGCCGCACTAACCAGCACAACTATAGAGAACATTGGCAGGATCGATTACATTCTCGATCAATTCATAAGTGCGAAAAGAGTACATAAAGTAATAAAGAATATTTTGCGGCTGGGTGTTTGCCAACTGCTTTTTTTTGAGAGCGTACCTGCTTCGGCCGCGGTCAACGAAAGTGTAAAACTGGCGCAATCCAATGGGAAAAAGCAATTGAAGGGTTTTGTCAATGGGGTGCTGCGGAATGTTGCGAAGGGCGTGGGCAGTATTGCATATCCACAAGCGGATGACGATTTTGCATACTACCTCAGTGTGATGTACAGCTATCCCCGGTGGCTTTGTGAAATGTACATTGCCGATTATGGGGAGGAATTTACGGAACAAATGCTGGAATATAAGGGGGAGCCGTCGCTGACCTGCGTACGGCACAATAAAATCAAGTCGGACGACCCGCCGGAAGGACTGGGGAAGGGCCTCTACCTGTCAGACGCTTTTTATATCAAAAATGCAACGGATATTGAGAATATGCCCGCGTTTGTCCGCGGCGAAATCACCGTGCAGGGGGAAGCGTCCATGATCACCGTCCTGGCGGCGGATGTAGGGGTGGACGACCATGTGCTGGATGTTTGCGCCGCGCCGGGCGGAAAGAGCGCCTATGCGGCCCAGATGGCCTGCGAGGGGACCGTGACGGCGGCGGACATCCATAGCCACAGGGTGGAGTTGATTAAAAAAACCGCCGAGAGACTGGGTGCGGAAAATGTGGAAGCGATGCTGCAGGACGCGACACAATACCGTGGCGATTTTGAAGAGAAGTTTGACATTGTGCTGGCGGACGTGCCATGCAGCGCGTTGGGGCTGCTGAACAGAAAGCCGGACATCAAATTACATAAGCGCAGTGATGATATCAGGTCGCTTGTGGAAATACAAAGGGAAATACTGGAGACGAGCGCGCGGTATGTGAAGCCGGGCGGGACATTGCTGTATTCTACCTGCACAATCAACAAGCGTGAGAACCAGGAAAATGTGGAATGGTTTTTGGAGCACAATAAGAATTTTCGACTTGACGAATTGAAGAATTATATTCCGGCGGCGTTGATGAACAGGGCGGAGGGCGGCATGATGCAGCTTTACCCGCATATCGACCGTGTCGATGGCTTTTTTATGGCAAGGCTGGTGAAGGCATGACAAGATTGCTGGGGATGCCGACAGAGGTGCTAGTGGAGGAAATGAAGCGCCTTGGCGAGCCGAAATATCGCGCGGGGCAGGTGGCCCAATGGCTGTATCTGGGCGTTCCTTTTGAAGAAATGAGCAATTTGCCCGCGGCGTTGCGGCAAAAACTGCGCGAACACTTTTCGGAAGGGTATGCCAAAACACTTGATTGTGCGATATCGCAGGATGGTACCAAGAAATACCTCTTTGCGCTGGCAGACGGGCTGACTGTGGAGAGCGTCTATATGCCGCGCGATTATGGCACCTCGGTGTGCATCAGCACGCAGGTGGGGTGCGCGTGCGGTTGCGTGTTTTGCGCTTCTTGCAGGGATGGGCTGGAGCGCAACCTGGACTCCGGCGAAATGCTGGCACAGGTGATTGCGATGAATGCTGATAACAGGGAAAAAGCGGATCACATTGTGTTGATGGGGATGGGTGAGCCGCTGCAAAATTATGAACAGGTAGAAATGTTTATCCGGTTGGCAAACAGTGAAGCGGGTCTGAACATTGGCCGGCGAAGCATATCGCTTTCCACTTGTGGTATACCGGAAGGGATGGACAGGCTGGCGGCCAGCGGGCTTGGAGTCACGCTTTCCGTATCGCTGCATGCGCCGACGCAGGCGCAGCGGGAGCGGGTGATGCCGGTCGCGAAGTTGTACGACATCCGCGAGGTGATGGATGCGGCCCGGCGGTATTTTGACCGCACGGGCAGGCGTATCATCATCGAGTACGCGATGATCGACGGGTTTAATGACAGTGATGAGGATGCGGCGCAGCTGAAGCGACTGCTGGCGGGCCTGAATTGCCATGTCAACCTGATCCCGCTCAACGACACCGGTATGCTGCGCCCCACGCCAAAGGGCAGGGTGTACGCGTTCTGCGAAAAGCTGGAGCAACTGGGATTGTCGGCCACCGTCCGCAGGTCGGTGGGCGGCGACATCGACGGCGCGTGCGGCCAGCTCCGGCAGCGGCACAAAGGCGGGGGTAGTTGTTGACTTGCTGCAAATTGCCACTTTTTAAATGTGACAAAACATATTATACTAAACACTGATAGAAAAACCAAAAAAAGGTTTTTCTATCGCCGCAAGAAAT
>DHOD01000086.1:14714-19863 GCA_002407725.1 Christensenella sp. UBA5399
TAACCGGTTCATAATGCCAAAAAGTATTATGAACCCCGCGCATTTGCGCGGAATTAAAACACAGGGTGTTTTAATTGGTGAATAGTATTATAATGAAAGTTGAATTTGATATTGAACGGTCTGTACCGTTTCAATACGATGCATATGTGTGGGTTAAAACGTGCATGTTTTAGCTGGTAAATAGTATAAGGGGAGCGCAATGAAAACTGTTGGGATCAGCCATATAGGGAATGTACGCAATACAAACGAAGATACACTGTTGATACAGTGTGAGAAGAAACCGTGCTATATGCTGGTGGCGGATGGAATGGGCGGGCATGCCGCGGGCGAGGTGGCCAGCAGGACGGCAGCCGACGCCATAAAGGCGTATATTGAAAAGCTGGATGTTGCGCTGCTGACGGATGAGCAGATACGCGAGGCGATTGTTTATGCGAATGCATGCCTGCTGGAGGCGGTGGAAAATAATACCGCCCTCGAGGGAATGGGGACGACGCTGACATTTGTGTATGCGGAGCGGGACAACCTGAAGGTGGCGCAGGTGGGCGATTCCGGCGCGTACCTGTACGACGGCGGCGAGATGCGGAAAATCACCAAAGACCATACGTACATACAACACCTGATAGACAGTGGCGTTATAGAAAAAAATGAGGCGGCGGACTACCCTTTCAAAAATATTATTACCCGTGCGCTGGGGATGAAAAAGCTGGAGATTGATATATACAATACGACATGGAAGGAAGGCGACCTGTTGCTGCTGTGCTCCGACGGGTTGACGGCGTACACCGATACGCAAAAAATGGCGCAGGTGCTTTCGGACGATAATAAAATAAAAGACAAGGCGCAGGAATTTATTGATTTTGCGTTGGAATCGGGTGGAAAGGACAATATTACATTAATCATCGCGAAAAACGAGCCCCAAGAGGAGATTTTGTGATGATTGAAGAAAATAAGCTGCTTGCGGGCCGATATCGGTTGGTGGAGATGATCGACTCGGGCGGCACCGCGCATATCTATCGCGCAACGGATGAGATCAGCGGGCAGACGGTCGCGGTCAAAATACTCAAGCCGGAACTGACGCAGAACGAAGAGTTTGTGCAACGGTTTAAAAAGGAAGTGCAGGCGTCGTTGAAGCTGCGGCATGCCAATATTATCCGCGGCTATGACGCAGGGCTGGACGATGGGATGTATTACATTGTCATGGAGCTGATAGAGGGCAAAACGCTCAAACAGTTGATTCAGCTCAACGGCTCGCTCCCGGTCAACTATATTGTAAATGTTGTAAAAAAAATGTGCCTGGCGTTGGAATATGCGCATGTGAAGGGGTTTATTCACCGGGATATCAAACCGCACAATGTGATGGTTGACACCACGGGCGAACCGTATATAGCGGATTTTGGTATTGCCAAAAACCTGGAAGCAAACACGATCACGGTCGAGGACAACAGTGTGATGGGATCGGTGCATTACTTCTCGCCCGAGCAGGCGCGGGGCGAGCGCGCCGACAAGCGTTCCGACCTCTATTCGCTGGGGATTATGATGTACGAGATGCTGACGGGCGAAGTCCCTTTTGACGGGGATACATCCGTCGCGATTGCGCTGAAGCATATCAATGAAGAAATGCCCGACATCGATGAGGAAGTATATGAGTTGCCCGCGAGTATAAAGAAGATCATACTCAAGGCGACGCAAAAGGACAAGCATTTTCGATATAAATCCGCCTTTGCGATGTATGAAGACCTGCAAAGGTGCCTTTCGGAGCCGGATGGCGAATATATCAAATATACGGAAAGCAAACGGGCGCAGCAGTATGTGGACGAGAGCCATCTGCGCCGCTCGAGAAAGCATGTCAATAAAGTTTTTGTGGTGATTGGCGTGGGCGTTGCGGTTGTTGCGGCGTTGGTCGCATTGATTGCTTTTGCAATCAACGGAAATAGGGATCGGGAATTTGAGGTGCCCGCAGTTGAGGGTATGGACGAAGTCAAGGCGGCGGAATTGCTGGATACCGGCCACTTTGTCCCGGAAATTGTGTACGAGCAATCGGAACAGCCGATGGGGATTGTCATACGGCAAGACCCGGGGGAAGGGACCGTGATAGGGGAGGGCAGCGTCATAAGGCTTTTTGTGAGCAAAGGGCTGGAAACCGGCATCATGCCCAATATCACCGATATCCCGCTGGAGCAGGCAGAGGAGCAGTTGCGGGTCAACGGCCTTGAGGTTACGGAGATTGAGCGGAGCGTGGAGGGGGAATCATCGATCGGGTTTGTGATGGAGCAAACCCCCGCCGCGGGGGAGCCTATTGCAGCAGGCGATGAAATCAGGTTGTTGGTCAAAATATCGCCGGACGAGAACAAGGTGCGCGTGCCGCAGGTGATGGGGATGGATGTTGCTGATGCGTTGGACGACCTGAAAGCAGTGGGATTTGAGATATTCTTTATTAAAGAAGGCGAGATGATTGTGACGCCGGGCAGGGTGAATGCTCAGGCGCCGGAGCAGGATACGGAGCACCCGGTCGACCAGCCGGTGGCGCTGGAGGTGTCCCGGTTCCACGAGAATGATTACAGCTTTGAGGGCGATATAGAGATCGATGTGCCCGAAGATATGACGACCGTGACAATTGCGATCAGCGATACGATCGGCGATACGGAGGTTTATTATGTGATCAGCGAATCGGTGGAGGCCGAGGGGAAGATCGACAAAATGATACAGGCGACATTGGTGTTTGACGCTACGGATGAATCGATCAATAAGCAGATGATGATTTTCTTTAACGGGTCGCCCGAGACAAGCAGGGGCGTAAAATTTACAAAGGTGGTTGACGAAGATTAAGGGTACGATCATAAAGGGCATCGGCGGTTTTTATTACGTTGTGGACGCGCAGGGCGTGGTGCACGAATGCAAGGCTTGCGGGCGTTTTCGCAAGGAAAATATCAAGCCCTTGGTAGGCGATGTTGTGGAGTTCCAGAGCCAGAACAACCTGGAGTATGGATTTGTGGAGAACATCCTGCCGCGGAAAAACCAGCTGCTGCGCCCGGAGGTTGCGAATATCGACTTGTTGATGATCGTTGTTTCGGCGTCGACGCCGCATGTCGACTTCACATTGTGTGACAAGCTGTTGATCCAGGCTGAAAAGGCGGGGATCGACCAGCTGCTATGTATCAACAAAATGGAGACGGACAAGAAGACGGTAGCAGAGATGCAAAAGCAGTACGCGGCATATGACCAAATTGCCGTATCTGCGCACGAGCGGCTGGGGATGGAGCAGTTCCGGGAAGCGGTCAGGGGAAAATGCGTGTGCCTGACCGGCCAGTCGGCGGTAGGGAAATCGTCCATCATCAATGTGCTGGATGAAAGCCTGGGGCTGCAAGTGGGCGGGCTCAGCAAAAAGACTGCCCGTGGCCGCCACACGACACGCACAACAGAGCTGCTGCCCATCAGCAAACTGGATGCACTGGTGTTTGATACGCCGGGTTTTTCGATACTGGATGTCAGCGATATCCCAAAAGAAGAGCTTGGTTGGTATTACAAGGAATTTGAGGAATACGGGGGTCACTGCAAATTTGCATCGTGCGTGCACAACAAAGAACCGGGATGCGCAGTCAAAGATGCGGTGAAGCAGGGGAAAATAGACAAAAGCAGATATGACAGGTATATAAGCCTGTTGACCAATTGATACAGGAGAGTGAAGCATGGATATTAAAATTTCGCCGTCGCTGCTGGCGGCAAACTTTGTCGACATGAAGGCCGGCGTACGGCTGATGGAGGATGCGGGTGCGGATTACCTGCATTGCGATGTGATGGACGGGATGTTTGTACCCAATATGTCGTTTGGGTTCAAAATGATTGAGGATATCAAAGCGATCACGGATATCCCGCTGGATGTTCACCTGATGATTGCGTCGCCCGAGCGGTATGTGGAACGGTTTGCGGATGCGGGGGCGGACATTATCACGTTCCACGTGGAGGCGACCGACCATGTGCAGCGTGTACTGGCAATGATCCACGATAAGGGGAAGAAGGCGGGCGTTGTGCTGAACCCGGCAACGTCCCCGGTCACTGCACAGTATGTGATGGACGATGTGGATATGATACTGCTGATGAGCGTCAATCCGGGCTATGGCGGGCAGAAGTATATCCCTGCCGTAACGGAGAAAATACGTGAAGTGCGGGCGATGGTAAACGCTTCCGGCAGGGAGATTGATATTGAGGTGGATGGCGGCATCAGCACGGCAAATTCCAAAGAAGTGATAGCGGCAGGCGCAAATGTCATTGTGGCGGGCAGCGCCGTGTTTGAAGCGGACGACCCGGCAGCCATGGTGCGGGGGCTGCGGGAACGGTGAAGGCGCTGATTGTGGCGGCAGGTGAAGCGCCGTCAGAAAACCTGCTGCGGAAACGGGCAGGGCAGGCGGATTTAAAAATCGCGGTGGATGGCGGTGTGGCGGCCTTCAAAAGCGCGGATGTGATGCCTGATTTGATTGTAGGGGATATGGATTCGGCGGATGAAGAGCTGCTGACGTATTTTGCCGGTAAAGGAAGCGGCCGCATAAGCCTGGAATGTGAAAAAGACGATACCGATACGTTTGTGGCGCTGGAAGCAGCGGTTAAAAAAGGCGCGGCAGATGTGCTGATCCTGGGTGCGCTGGGCGGCAGGGCCGATCATTTGCTGTCCAATATCATGCTGCTGAAATGGGCGCTGCAAAAGGGTGTGCGGGTAGTTTTGGAGGACGATCTGCAAACAATAGAGGCCTGTGCCGGAAGCTTTGAAATTGTGGGGGAAGCAGGACAGACCGTTTCGATCCTGCCGGCCGATGCGTCGGTAACGGTGACGGCAACCGGGTTGCAGTATCCGTTGGACAACCTTGTGCTTACAAACGACAGGCCGAGGGGCGTGAGCAATGTGTTGCAGTGCGAAAAGGCGGCGGTACACGTAAGCGGCCCGGTACTGATTATCAAAAATAAAATAGAAAAATAAAATGATGCCATAAAAATGGCATTTCAGGTTGTCGAAAAACTATAAGTAGTTCAAAATTTATGCAAGAAAAAGATGTTTTATTGTATAAACTATTGGGTATTCCTCTGGGGTCAAGGTATCTACGATGTGTTTTATAGTTTCGGCTTCGCCGACCAGGAACCCAGGTTCCTGGACCTCCTG
>DHOD01000087.1:0-10364 GCA_002407725.1 Christensenella sp. UBA5399
TCAAGGATTGGGGGGCACGCCATCGACCGGACGACATTTCCTTTTCCCTGCCGATGTTCATATCGCACGACTACACCCATATCCCGCGCAATTTGATCTGTATTATCTGTCGAATTATTGTCATAGACATAGATAACCGCTTCTGGCAGGTTTTGGCGAAAATCCTCGATCACCGCGCCAATACTCATGCTTTCATTGTAGCAAGGCACAAGTACCGCTATGCTCTTATTTCCTGATTCTTCCATTTTTTGCCTCCTATAAATTTATAAGCAAAACACAATAACCCCACCGACGATCATAGCGATTCCTATAACCTTTTTTTTGCTTAGCTTCTCTTTTAAAATCAAACATGAGAGTACCGTCACCAGCACAAACCCAACTGACTCCAGCGCCTGACCAAACCGGTAATCCATACCGGAATATGCAGCAATCGAAAAAAATGTAGCAATCAACATCAATAAATACCCGATAATCACGCGTTTGTTCAGGTATTGCTTGATAAAGCTCTCGTGTTCAATATTTGCGCTTGTTTTCAGCAGTATCTGCGAGAACGCCGCAATTGTGACGCCGCACAGCATAATCAGCACACTTGTACTATTCAGCATCGGAATTCACCAAAAACGTACCCGCTATTATGATGATCGTGCCAATAATATTGAATACGGTTATCCCTTCCTGAAAAATGATGGCCGACCACACCATGCCCCACACAATTGCGACCGCACGGTTTGCGTACGCCACATGCAGGTCAAAGCGCTTCAGCGCCTGCTGCCACAGCACCGCATACACTGCCAGTACAATAAAATCCAGCGCAATAAACACGATGAACATTGTGGACATAAATTCATTCCCGCGCGTGGCCATTTTTCCAAATACGCCCGAAAATGTATATACAATGATAATCAGCTGCAGCGCAACAATGTTTTTGAACGTAACCTTCTTTGCCTCAGCCATTGATCTCCTTCGCCTGCCTCCCCAATGAAATCCCCATACTGACCGCCGTACGCACCAGCGCCGCGTCCTTCGGCACGGATTTTGTCTTGCCTGCCACGTCCGACAGTTTGTTTTCCGTCAATTCATCACCCTTCATCGCCACTGTATACCCAAACCGGCCTTTGTTTATCAACTCCGCCGCATGCACACCCAACTTGGTTGACAGCATCCTGTCGTACGCGCTGGGCGATCCGCCGCGCTGTATATGCCCCGGGACAACCAGCCTGGTCTCTATCCCCGTTGTTTCTTCAATTGTTTTGGTGATCAGCTCCGCAGTGCTCCGGACTCCCATCTCCTCCATCTTCACACGGCGCTCCCGCCTTTTCAGGTTTGCGTCGCTATCCCGAAAGGCCCCTTCCGCCACCGCGATGATCGAGAATGCTTTACCCCGCTCTGCACGCCTGCGCACCGCCTCGGTCACCAGCTCCTCACAGAATGGGAATTCCGGTATCAATATCACATCCGCACCACCCGCGATGCCCGCATACAGTGTCAGCCAGCCTACCTTATTGCCCATCAGTTCCACCACCATCACCCTGCCGTGGCTGGAGGCTGTCGTGTGCATACGGTCGATCACATCCGTGGCAATATCCACCGCCGAATGAAACCCAAACGTCACATCCGTTCCCCAAATATCGTTATCAATCGTTTTGGGCAGGCCGATTACGTTCAGCCCTTCCTCCGCGAGCAGGTTTGCCGTCTTATGTGTGCCGTTTCCGCCCAGTGTGCAAAGGCAATCCAGCTTCATCTTTTCATAATTTCGTACCATGCTCGCCACTTTGTCCACGTTGTCCTCTTCAATGACGCGCATATTTTTAAAGGGCGTCCGCACCGTACCCAGTATGGTGCCACCCAGTGTCAGTATCCCGGAAAATTCCTGTCGCTCCATCGTGCGGTAGGTGCCGTTAATCAGGCCCGAGTATCCGCCCGCGATGCCTACGATCTCCACATTCTCCATGCGCACATACGCCGCACGCGCAACACCCCTGATGGCCGCGTTCAGACCGGGACAATCCCCGCCGCTTGTCAGAATGCCTATCCGTTTCGCCATTGCCGCAACATCATCCCTTCCATGTCACAAAAGCATCAAAAACTGTTTTGTCGCCCGTTTTGCCGCAGACAAACCATCCGCCGCCCTCTTCCTGCATATATAAATCCACCTGCTGGTCTATGTACGCCTCCGCAATATAGTTGATCCTGATGCGTTCCAGGCGCTGCTTCTCCAGCATTGCAGAAGGGAAAAGCTCACAGATCCAGTTCAGGTACTTTGTGTTGTTCATATGCACGTTCATATCCACATCGCTGTACAGCACCGTCCGGGTCTTCCTCTTCTCCATGGCGGCCGGCAATATGATCTTGCCCGGCTCCTCCATCACGGCCGGCAACGCCGGGTCGTACGGATAATCGCCCAGCACCGTTGTCCGCTTGAGCGTCCGCGCCCCAATGTCAAAGAGTACCCACTGGCTGGACGCCATGCCCAGAATATTTCCATCCATATCGCTGAATTGAAACTGCCGCAAAAAAATCAATCTTGTAGGCTTGAGCGGCCAAGTCGCCACACGTATTGTCTGGCCGATCTTGGGATAGCTGTTCATGTCGACAGCCATACGCGTCAGCACCCATCCGAGGCCCTTTTTGTCCACCAAATCCACCCTGCCCGCGCCCACCGATGTTGCATGGTCTTCCGCAATTTCCTGCATGCGCACAAATATCGCGGACGGCATCCATTCTCCCTTGATATCCACATCCTGCGCACGCAGGTAATATTTCTGTTCCAGTTTAAACCGGTCCTTCTGCATTTCCGTCCCCCGCACTACACGCTCAGCAGCTTGTTCAAAAACGCTTTGATGCGTTCTTCCTTCGGGTTTACCAGCAGCTGCTCAGGGTTGCCCCTCTCCAGTATAATCCCGTTATCCATGAACACGACGCTTGTGGCAACTTCTTTGGCAAAGCCCATTTCGTGCGTCACAATCAACATGGTCATATGCTCTTTTGCCAGGCCCTTAATCACTTCCAGCACCTCGCCTGTCAGCTCCGGGTCCAGCGCCGAAGTCGGCTCGTCAAAGCAAAGGATGTCCGGATCCATCGCAAGCGCGCGGGCGATTGCCACACGCTGCGCCTGCCCGCCCGAGAGCTCGAACGGATATGCCTTCGCCTTGTCGGAAAGCCCGACCTTGTCCAGCAGCGCAAGGGCCTCTTGCTCTGCCTGTTTTTCGTCCTTTTTATCCACGCCAATAGGCGCCAGGGAGACATTTTGCACCACATTGAGGTGCGGGAAGAGGTTGAAGTTCTGGAACACCATCCCAAGGTGCAGCCGCGCCGTGCGCAGCTCGTCCTCCTTCAGGTATTCCGTCACGCCGTTCTTCTCCTCCGCAATGGTGATTCCGTCCAGCACAATCGTCCCCTTCTCCGCGCGCTCCAGGCAATTTATGCACCGCAAAAGCGTCGACTTTCCGCTGCCCGAAGGGCCGATGATCGCCGTCACCTCACCCTTCTGCACCGTCAGGTTGATGTCCTTCAGCACTTCGTTATCGCCAAAGCTTTTATAAAGATGTCTTACGTCCAGCATATCCATCGCTTATATCCTGTAATAGTCCATTCGTTTTTCTATTTTTTTGAGTACCACCGTCACAATTGCATTGATTGCCAGATAGAATATTGCCGCAACAATAAACGGCACGATCGTCGCGTCGCGCGTTACCGCCGCGTAAGCAAGCTTGAGTAAATCGCCCAGCGCCAGTATGCTGACCAGCGCGGTGTCCTTGACCAAGTTGATCACTTCGTTCCCCAGCGACGGCATCACAATTTTAAACACCTGTGGAATCACAATTTTCCGTGTTGTCATCCCTTTTGTCAGGCCCAGCACAGACGCCGCCTCATACTGCCCCCGGTTGATCGACTGAATGCCCCCGCGGAATATCTCGCTGAAATACGCCGTATAATTGAGCACAAACGAAAGCAGCGCCGACTGGAATTTCTCCATACGAAAATCCACGCCCACCGCCTGAAAAAACAGATTCAGGCCGTAATACAAAAACAAGACTTGTAAAATAAGAGGGGTTCCCCGCATCACCACAAGGTAGATGTTATAGATGAATTTAACGGGCTTGTATTTTGAAATGCTCAACTGCGAGCCAAAAAAACCCAGCGGTATGGAGAAAAGCAGCGTCAACGCAAAAAGTGAAAGCGTGATGCCCATTCCCTTTCCAAGCTCGGCAAACAACCCAAGAAAATAATCCATTCAACTACCCCTCAAAACGAATGCGGGCAGTACAAATTTCGTACTGCCCATCCGTTTACAATTGCAAAAATATTAAGACTCCGTTACGTCCCTGCCAAACCATTTGTTGCTGATCTCAGCCGCCGTACCGTCGCTCTTCATCTCTTCCAGCGCCGCCTCGACCGCATCATGAAACGCCTGGTCGCCCTTGCGGAAGCCAATGCCGTATTCCTCCGGCGCCAGCGTCTCTTCCAGTATCACGTACTGGCCCGGCTTCTTCGCCATATAATAGTCCGCCACGACAAGGTCTACGCCCAATGCATCCACCTGGCCGGAATCCACATCCAGCAGCGCCGTGACATAATCCTTAAATGCAGTGATCTCGCCAACGGAGGCCGAGAGTTCCGCATCGTCCTGTATCACGCCCTGCGCAGACGAGCCTTCCTGTACCGCCACGTTCTTCCCCGCAAGGTCCGCCAACTTTTTAATATCCGAATCCGCCGTGACCAGGATCACCTGCATGTTTTTCATATACGGTTCGCTCATCAGCACTTTTTCTTTACGTTCATCGGTGATGGTATAGCCGTTCCAAATCACGTCAATGTTCTTGGAATCCAGCTCCAGCTCCTTCGTGCTCCAATCGATGGGCACCAGCTCGGCCTCTATACCCATGTGCTCGGCAACGCCCCGCGCCATATCGATATCAAACCCAACCAGTTCCCCGTTCTCGTCACGGAAACCCATGGGCGGGAAGCTGTCATCCAGCCCCATCAGAAACTTGCCCTTCGCCATGATATCGTCCAGCGACGTATCCTCCGCCGCAGCCGGCTCATCCGCCTGCGCATCCACCTGTCCCGCCGTTTCAGCCGGTTCCTGCGTCTTGGGCGAGCAGCCCGCCAGCACTGCCACCGACAAAAGCGCCACCAGCGTCACCATCAAAATCCTCTTCATATATACATACTCCCTTTAGAAATTTTGTACAAAATTACACACCCCATTATAGTTTATTGCGGTAAATTAGTAAAGTGTTTTACGGCGTCTTACAGCCTTTTGATGAAAGAATGGCACAATACTGTAGGCTGCATGCTCCCGCACTAAAGAATACTGAATGATTTGATTGTGTAATTCTTTAGCGCATCCGCGATAAAAATAACACTTGACATTTTTTGTTTTTATTACTACACTTACAGTAACACGATTGCAATTGTAATTATTGTACTATGGAGGTAGCCAACATGAAAACAACGCTTACCGCGCCCGAATGGTCCGTGATGTCCGCGCTTTGGGGGAGGGGTCCGCAATCGCTCTCCGGGGTGATCGCCGCCATGGGCGACGGCGTCGGCTGGAGCTATACCACGTATTCCTCCTACCTCAACAAGCTCGTGCAAAAAGGCTTTGTCGGTTTTGACGCGCGGGGCCGTGACAAGTTTTATTACCCGCTTGTAGAGAAAGATGCATGCATTGAGGCCGAAGGAAAGAGCGTTATAGAGAAAATCAGCGAGGAGAGTGCAAAAAAGCTTCTGGTCAGTATGATACGTGAAATAAATCTGTCCCAGGATGACAAGAAGGAGCTGCGGCAACTGATCGACGAACTGAGCGATAAAGGAGACTGATATGGCTATTCTGGAAACATTGCTTGAAATCACCATATATTCCGCTGTGATATTCGCGGCTATCATGCTGTTCAAAAAGGTAACCCGGGGTAAACTATCGCCTGTGCTCAGCTTCGCAATATGGTTTTTGCTGATTGCGCGGCTGTGCCTGCCTGTCACAATACACAGCGGTTTCAGCTTTATCACGCTACCGGATGCATCACCAATCGTCGTCGAGGAAACTGCACCGGTAGATGGAGGGCAAGATACGCCCCCGGCGAACGCCAACCAGCAAATAACCGGCTATACGCCGTTAGAACAACCCGCTTATCCCTATCCGAACCATACGGCTCCTGCCACCACTGGGTCATCAACGGTTATTGATGCAGCAACGGAATCCACTGTTACTGCACCCGTGACCATTGCCAACATCCTTCTGCTGGTATGGGGCGCCGGTGCCTTCGCCATGCTGATGTGGGCGGGCGCGGTATCCTCCAGGCTCGACCGCATTGTCAAAAAGCGCTCTGTACCCGCCCCCGGGTGGATCAAGCAAATCTACGCGGAATGCCGGAAAGACCTGGGAATCAAAAAGCAACTGCCGTTGCTGATCACACAAAACCTGGCGTCGCCCGCGCTGATCGTTTCGACCCGGCCAAAGCTGCTGCTGCCGCTGGACTTTATCGAAAAATCAACCAGTCAGCAGATTGCCTTTGCAATCCGCCACGAGCTTACGCACTATAAGCGTAAAGACCATATCGTTTGCCTGGTCATGCGTATATTGAACGCCGTTTATTGGTTCAACCCGGTTGTATGGCTTGCCGAAAAACAAATTGTGCTGGATATGGAAACGGCGTGCGACAGCGCCATTGTCAAAAGCATGCGGAAAGAGGAAAAGAAATATTACGCGCATACCATCCTTGCCATGTTCACAAAAAGGCGGGAGCCCCGGCTGATGCTGGGTATGGCGCTCAAAAATTCAAAAAACATTGCAGAACGAAGAATACGAGGTATTTATATGAACAGAAAAACAAAAGGCGGGGTACGCCTGGCCTGTCTGGTGCTGGTATCGGTGATGCTGGTTGCCTGCTTTACCACGGCCTGCCAGCCCGTATATGCCGAGAACGCAGCGACGGACGAGCCTTCTTCCAGTCATGACTCACTTTTCGTGCCACAAGCGGAAGAACCCTCCGCCGCACCGGAGGATGAACAAGAAGCAGTTGAACCGACAGCCGAACCTGAAGCGGCAACAGAAAAATATGTGGAAAATATACCGCTCACCGACCAGATTTCCGTCAATTATAATGCGGACGTGATCGTCCCGGCTGGCAGCATCCCCACCGCTACAGTGGAAATCCGCGACTTTACGGAAGCGGATGTGCAGCAGGTTGCCGATTACTTCTTTGCGGGAATGGATACCTATGCGCCCTGGGCCCGCACAAAATCCGAAATCCAGCAGGAAATAGATGTGCTGGAAGCCAAAAACAGCGAACTGGCCGCGGCCAAAGCGGAATATGAAGCGGACCCGCAGCGCAAAACCGACGCGGAAGCTAAGATGGAGGAAATCGGCTATAGCGGCGAGGATTGGGTAGGCAACGCGGAACTTGAAGCTTATATGGACTATGGGCAAATTGAGCCGGAATATAAGATGAACGAGTATTATATCGAAAAGGACAGGGAAGAGCTGGAAACCGCACCCGAAACACACGAGAAAACACCTGCGGTCATCCAGTTTGCGGATGAAAACCTGGGCCGCGTAGGCGGCGTGGAAAGCGGTGTGGAAACGCTGATGGACGAGGATATTATCTGGAATACCGTGCGGGTATGGGCCGAGCAGCCAAACGGTGACGTGTCGGAAGTCTACGGCTTCCGCGAGGGCGACGGCGCGCGCAGCAGCATTCATTACAGCCGCGCGATCTCCACAAGCGAATGGGGCATATTCCTGAACGACTTTACATTCGACCCGCTCACCATATCGCAGCAGGACGCACAGGCACAGGCGCAGGCAGCCGTCAACGCAATCTGCCCCGGTCTTGTGCTCGCCGAAACGCTGGCGGACAATGGGTATGGACAGTATGCCCCGTCCGAGGACCTGGCCAGCTATACATTTACGTTTGTGCGAGAGGTAGACGATGTTCCACTGACCTACGCGGCGGATATCTCCTGGGGCTTCACCGTCGACAGCGACAGTGACGACTATACCTCCATCGGCTATGAGTACGTCAACATCACTGTCGATAACGACGGAATACTGGGCTTCTCATGGTTTACGCCATATTCCAACGTCCATGTTGACGATGCGGACGCACCGGTCATCCCGATGGACGAAGCCGCCAAAACATTTGAGAATTTCTGTGTAGAAAGCCTAGAGGCGTCCGGATACCTTGCGGAAGAAGGCACCGAGCTGGAGAACGGCGCCTATGGATGGGGCCTCGACAACATCACTCTGGATATCGACAAAATCCAGCTGGGCCTGTCGCGTGTCACTGCCGATGACGGTAGCTACAGGATCATCCCCACATGGGACTTCTTTGGCACCGCCAACGCAACAAAGGACGGTCAGCCGCAGAACTACAACAGCTTTGGCGAAAGTTGGCCCAACAACAGCCAGTGCACCGTCAACGCACTGGACGGCACGCTGGCCGACCGCACCGGGCGTCTCGATAGCGAAAACTTTACACGCTGGTAAGAATGCTTAACAAACAGAACCCCGCATAAGCGGGATTCTGTTTGTTACAAATTATCCAAAAAAATTACCCTTGTGGCTAATTCACAATATTTTTAAACCATTCCATATACCTTACAAGTATTCCTGTTGGGTCAAGGTTCCTGCGGCGCATTTTATTGATTTCGCCTTCGGCGCCTTAGGTGACACTCAAAATTTTTGATTTTGCCAGTGGAAGCTATGCAAAGCTAAAACTTACGGTTTTAAGAAATCCTTTATCAGGAATGTTCCCCTTAGGCCAGTTTAGCAGTTTGGTTTATGCAGTAAAATGATGTATAATTTCAATCATATATTTGCTGCAAAAGCAGGGGGAAACACAAATGGCGGTAGATCCACAATACCAACCAGATGTAGAGGCAATCTTGTCACACAGGCACGACCAGGGCGCCGACTACTGGACAACGCCGGACAATCGGCTGATCAAGGGCTCGCCGTTTTCCGCGTATAACAGCGCATCTATGCTGCTGGAGCTTGGTATGGAACCCACCGACCCGGTGCTCCAGGCCGTCGCCGGCATGTTCTTTGATGCATGGCGGGATGACGGACGCTTCAAGTTGTACCCTTCGGGGGCCATCTATCCCTGCCACACGGTTCTCGCCGCTTCCCTCCTCTGCCACATGGGCTACGCCGCCGATCCCCGGATCGAAAAAACATTCCGGCATCTTTTGGAAACGCAGTATGGCGACGGCGGCTGGCGCTGCAACAAATTCTCCTTCGGGCGCGGGCCGGAGACGGAATATTCCAACCCGATGCCCACACTGACCGCACTGGACGCATTCCGTTTCAGCAACTACCAGAACAACACGCCCGCCCTTGATAAGGCTGTGGATTTTCTGCTGGAGCACTGGGTAATCAAAGCGCCGATCGGCCCCTGCCACTACGGCATCGGCACATTATTTATGCAGGTGGAATACCCGTTTGGCAACTATAACCTGTTCCAGTATGTATACGTTCTGTCATTCTATAACCGTGCCAAAAGCGATCCACGCTTTCTGGAGGCACTTGCGGCATTGCAGGCAAAGCTTGTGGATGGCATGATTGTTGTCGAGCGCATTGTGCCAAAACTAGCAAAGCTGAATTTCTGCAAAAAAGGCGAGCCCAGCATGCTCGCCACCAAACGCTATCATGAAATCCTACGCAACATCGAACAAGACAAATCGTGTCGCTTGCATCAATACTCAGTAATCTCGTAGACAGGGTATTCCCTGTCAAAGCGATACCCCAGCTTTTTCGCCAATGCCAGCGAAGCTGCGTTGTGCGCATCCCAGCTTGGGTACAGGCCCCTATCCAGGCATTCCAGGATCAACGCCGCGCTGCACGCCAGCGCAAGGCCTTTGCGCTGCTCGTCCTCCCGCGTATCAACCTCAATTTCAATGCCGTCCCGGTACACCACATAAGACGACGCGCCCGATACAACGACCCCGTCTTTCAATGCCGCTATGCCCATCCCATACCGCGCATACATTGCATACGGCTGGAAGTTGAAACATAAATCCTGCGCCCACTCCAGCGCCAATATCTGTGTATAGATTTCCTGATCTATCGGGCGCATCCGATATCCTTGCGGAAGCCGCGACACAATTCCCCGCAAATACTCCCTGTCAAAAATATCCCCTTCTTTTTTTGTGACGTAACGCACCCTTTTTTCCGCGTCCGGCCACGCATCCTCAACCATCGCATGCCACGCATCGCTTTGCGGCGCTATAATGGCAAACCCTGATTGATACCCCCGCGTATTGCGCGCCAACTCTTTATTGGGAACGCCCGCCAGAAGGCCAAAATCGCCCACCACAATCTGCGCCGATTGCGGGTGGTGCAGATCATCCGCATAGGCGTT
>DHOD01000087.1:10535-10928 GCA_002407725.1 Christensenella sp. UBA5399
GGCATAGGCGTTCCCCATATATCCCTGCAAACAGGCCCATATAAAAGTCTCCTGCCATCCGTCAAACAGCGGTGCAATCGTTGTTTTGTTTGTGACTTCGTATATCGCCATACTACCTAGTTATACTTTTTCGATGAGGCCTTTCCTTTTAAAATGCCCCCCAGCATGCCGGGCAATGACGGTTTTTTGTCCGCATTCACCTGTTTCCCATCAATATAGGTCGAAAGCACCTCCAGCCGCATCAGGTCGCCCGCATCCATTTCCAGCGGGTTTTCGCTGAGCACGACAAATCCTGCGGATTTTCCCTGCTCCAGGCTGCCGTACCGCCCTTCGTCAAACCCCATCCGGGCCGCCCACAATGTGTGCATCAGCTGGCGTGCCCCCCAATCCTTG
>DHOD01000060.1 GCA_002407725.1 Christensenella sp. UBA5399
TCTATGTCGCACATAAGGGCGGACACATTTTTGTTTGCGTGTGCGGCCCGCTGCAAAAAGGCGTCGGCATTGCTCGCCAGAAACCGCCTGTTCTTTGCCTTTGTAAGCGGATCTTCGACCGCAATCGAGCGCAACTGGCTCATCTTCTGCACAAATTCCGTTACTTCATGGATAATATAGCCGTTTCCGCAATATTGGTTGATTCCGCTGCTCAGCGGAAAGGAGCGGACAATAAAATGTTTGTTCCCACCATCGTATGGCAGGCTCATTTCATACTCGCTCTTCGCCAGCAGGTTTGGGGTGCCAATCAACCTTGACAAATCCATTGGCAATGGGTTATCCGTGCCTGCGTACCGCACAAAAAACTCTGCGCCCTTTTTGTTCAGGTCCACACAGTATCCATTCAGGTCAAACACAACATACGCATCGTCGATGTTGTCAAGCGCCTTCTGACGTGCCGAGAACAGGTATCCAAAAAACACAGAACATATAATGGCAACGGATATCCATGTGGTAAACAGCGTAATCCGCAGTTCGCCCAGAACAGGCACACATTCCTCCAGCACCAAAAAGAACGCAGGCAGTATCGTGCCGATCACCAACAACCACCGTATCCACGGCTTTCGCAGCATGCCAAGTTTGCCATATCGCAGCACATGGATGATCGCAAGCAAAATCAACCCAAGCGAATAAATGGTCATCACCACGCTTGCAACCCCATAATTGGCGCTATACAAAAAACCATCCGGTTCCTTTATCACCGACGCAATCACCAGATGATGAAAATGA
This sequence comes from Christensenella sp. UBA5399, assembly GCA_002407725.1. GTDB lineage: Bacteria > Bacillota > Clostridia > Christensenellales > Christensenellaceae > UBA5399. The sequence goes on from DHOD01000060.1 coordinate 790, forward strand.
TTTGTCGCACATAAGACCAACAGCAACACCGGAATCAGCAGCAACAGCTTCTGAAACCGAAATATCAACCCGCGTCCATGGCCAACCAAATTGACTGCAATGACAGCAAAAAACGTGTTCACAAAAACACCTGAGGCAGCAAGCATGGCGACCATGTTCTCTAACAATTGCCCTTCCGGCAGCAACAGGGCAATTGTCGAAATTATACTGAAAAACATGCTGGCCGCAAGCAGCCACAGGCAGTAATTGACTGCGGGGATTTGCTTTTTACGCAATTCAAAATAGCGCGAAAAAAGGACGATCAACACACAAATGTTAACCCCCATAAAAAGCATGGTGATGTAATGATAATTGACCATTGCTGCCCCCGCACCACATATGAGAATACATACGCGACATTTAATATTATATTATACTATTATTTACAGTCCCGCAACCAGCCGACCTTGGCGCCTTCCTGTTCAAATCAGCTTGCCCTGTCAGGCGCCTTTTTTACAATTTGTTCAAAACCCGTTCATTCGCCGTTCACAACCGCATGCTATATTTAACTTACATAGAATATACTTCCAACCCCTTTTAGGGCCCTCGCAACGAGGGCCCGCTTTTTTTATAACAGGAAGGAATGAATATAGTATGAACTTTGCCACACCGGCAGAACGCCCATCCCCCATCATCCGTCCAACCGGTAGCCGTTTCGATAAATGTGAAATTGTTGATATAATATAGTATGTTTATGAAGGAGGACAAAATGAAAAACAAAAAAATCTTGGTTATAATCTCTTTGATGCTGGTATGCCCCTTTGCATTTGCAGCCTGCGCGCCCGCTTCCGGTGATGCGCCAATTGAAGAGCCGGCCGCTACGCCCGGGGTCACAGCCGCTACGGAAGCTCCTGCGCAGCCGCCCTCGGAGGAACCCACACAATTGCCACCGGATGAACCCACACCGGAGAACGCCACGCCCGCGCCCGCCAAAATTCCTGAGGACAGCACCGCGGTCACCCTCACCACTTCGGGCACGATACAGGAAGTGCTGGATGGCGGAAATCAAATCCATGTGCTGGGCGAAAACGATGTAAACCCCGCAAACGATATCATTGCGAACATATCTGACGATACGGTGGTCATTGACGCACAGACCGGCGATATTGCCAGCGACTATGTGTTCAGCGAAGGTGAAACAGTTGAACTGACGGTCAGCAGTGCCATGACAAAATCGCTGCCGCCGATCTCCAATGCATATATGGTTGTTGTAAACATCGGGGACGACATGCTCGGCCTCCCCACATACATCATTGTAAACGATGTGGAGAAGAACGAGGACGGTTCCGTTATCCTACTGAACCAAAACAAAGATACGTATGTCACCATTCCCGCCGAGTTGGAACTGCAGGCAATAGATGTGGACGGGAATGCTTCCGCTGAGAAAGTCTCTCCCTATGACCTTAAAACAAGCGACATCGTGCTTGCCTGGTACGACTTTGTGGCACTGAGCTATCCGGCACAGGCAACAGCCACACAGGCCAGCATCATAATTCCAAATTGATTGCTTTTTCCTGATATAAAACGTGCGGCTGTATAAGCCGCACGTTTTTTTCTTATCTATCTGCCACTCCGTTTACGCGACCGGACAACAGCCAATACAATCAATACCACTGCCACAACCACAATCACAACAATCCAACTCCATGTTGTCGAGCCGGTCGTTTCACCTGCCGTCACCTGGATGGTCACCGCTGAAATTTCATCTGTCAAAGACCCGTCGGTATCGACAAGCTGCGCATTGATCGTCACATCCTCCGCCGGGGCAATTCCCGTCACCACCGCCTGCTCCGGCGCATCCGCGTTTGCATCCACCGATGCGGCACTGTCGTCACTGCTCGACCACTGGATGTCCGTCCCCGCCGGAAGCTTTCCGTCGTCGGTACGGATTGTCGCAATCACAAGCGACGTCTCACCCACCTCAATCGACCCATGCTCCAGCGTGATGGGCCCCAGGGTCACCGCATTTGTTTCACCGCCGCCATCATCTCCACCATCCCCGGTATCACCGTTGACCTGCACGACCGTATTGCTGATTTCATTGGTGAATGAACCGTCCGCATCCAACAGCTGTGCCGTGACGGTCACCTCATTGGCCGGCGCCACCCCCGTCACCACCGCCGTATCGTCCGAACCCGGCTCCGGTGCTATCGTTGCCGCATTTTCATCGCTCACCGACCAGCTGATTGTCATTCCTTCCGGCAACGTACCATCCTCGGTCTGTATGGTCGCAATCACAAGCGACGTCCCTCCAACATCAATTGACCCATGCTCCATCGCCAACGGGCCTAAAATCGTCTCTCCATTTTCCCCTGCCAATGCCGCCGCGGGCATCAAAACTACCATTGCCGCCACAAGCAACAAAACGATTACCCGGCCACCCGATATCTTGTTCTTTTCCATGACTTGATCTCCTCCCTGTTATTCAAAAAATACATGCTGTCTGTTTTTCCGTATGTTTTATTATATTCCTTTCATTCATAACCACACAATACCTTTTTCATTCCACAAAATGCGATAATATTCAATTATTTTCCATTTGCGCCCTCCGATCGTTTATCCCTTGTGTCTGTTGTTTATAAAACATGCAACGGCAACTATAAATAAAAAATATAAAGATGAAAGGAATATTTTTTCATGAAAAAACTATATTCAACAACCATGGTCAATACCGGCGGACGCTCCGGAAAGGTCGCAGCCCCCGACGGATCCCTCTCTCTGAACATCGCCCCGCCGGGAGGCAACGCCGATACCACCAACCCCGAGCAGTTGTTTGCGGCCGGGTACAGCTCATGCTTCAACAGCGCGCTTGAACTGGTGATGCAGCGCGAAAAGGTGCAGGGCGACAGCACCGTGACGGCCATCGTATCCTTGTACGAAAGGGAAGCGTTCGATTTTATCATCGGCGTTGAACTGCAAGGGCATATTGAGGGCGTATCCAAGGAGCAAACACAGGAGCTGCTGGAAAAGGCGCACATGGTCTGCCCCTATTCCAAGGCTACGCGTGGCAACATCGAGGTGACGCTGAAGGCAGTCTGACGTACCATATCACAACGATCAACCAATAAAAAACAAAAAGGCTCCGGTTTCTTCAAACAAACCAGGGCCTTTTCTGTTTTGGTGATGTTTTGAAACTGCCAATTTCAGATGCAGGTATTTCTCACAGCGCTTGCAGTATGGCTGTCAAGTTCTTTTTCCCTTCCACCGCCAGCTGTTCGCCCGAATCTGCGAACTTCCGCCAAATCGCACAATTGCCGTTCAACTGCTCAAATCCGGGGTCAAACGATTCAATCACAACGGGCCCTTCATAACCGATCTTGTTTAACGCCCGAAAGAATTCCGCAAAAGGAACAAGCCCGGTTCCCGGTATGCCGCGGTTGTTTTCGCAAACGTGCACATAACCTAAATATTCCTTGCCACAGGCTTCCACCGCACCCGTAAAGCTGGTCTCCTCCCGTATCATATGGAAGCAGTCCAGATGCACCTGCATGTTCCCCGTGCCCACATCCTTGCAGTACCGCACCGCATCTTCCGCAATATTGAGAAAATGCGTCTCGAACCGGTTGACCGCCTCGACGCAGATGTTGATGTCGCTTTTGTCCTTTGCATAGCGCGCAATCTCCCGCATGGCCGTCACCGACCATTCCCATTCCTGCTCTGTACGCGGCTTGCGCGTCAGGTAACCCCACGCGGCATAATTGACCCCGGCAATGATTTGCGACCCGAGCGCAATATTGATATCTACAAGCTTCTTCATTGTCCTGACGCCGTTCTCCCGGACCGCGCTGTCAGGCGAAATCAGATTTGTATCTTCACCCAGTGTAATGGATGTCGCAATCTGGTCAAACCCCGCCTTCTCCAGTTCCCCTTTCACCGCCTCGACAGGAAAGCTGAACGGATCGGCAATTGCGAATTCCAGCACGGGGAATCCCAGCTCCCTCGCCTTGGGAATGATCCATAGGTCTTCCTGTGAAAAAAGTTCCGTCCATATAAAAGAATCCACTCCAATTTTAATCATCGCCATCTCTCCATTCTATTACGCTTAACAACTGCAAATTCCGGTATAGCAGCTATTTGTTTCTACCCATGTTTTCTGTAAATAATTATAGCACAAACAACGCACGCATATCCCGAAGGCACAAAAGAATTTCGTCATTGTATATACCATGATTGGGCCCAGCTGCCTTTTGAAACTTTACCTGCAAAATGTATTCGGCCAACATGTTATGGTATATCCCAATACAGAAAGGAGTTACGCCATGGCAATCAAAATGAATACGGCATCGGGGCGCGCGTTATACGACCTGTGTATGCCGCTACTGGAATCCTTTATGATGGATATCGGCGATTTTATTGAGGAAATCGGCCTGCCGCCCTACCTGCTCGACCAGTATTTTGCGGGTGCGCGCGACCTACCTGATGATCACCTGTACCGGATCTCCCGCGCCTGCGGCTTTGACGCGGAAGCCTTGGCGGAATATCTGGATCTTAAATATCGGCGCGGCATCCCCTCACCTTGATAACAATCATGCACACAGA
>DHOD01000079.1:0-4779 GCA_002407725.1 Christensenella sp. UBA5399
ATGGGCTGGTTCTTCAGTAGACCCCACTTAGTAGTGTCATTATCTCATACGATTACTCGCAAAACAATATACAGCAGATGAATTCGTACAAAAAAACCGCCTTTCGGCGGTTCGATTTTGTGTCAATATTTATGCCGACCAGGTTCTTTGCGCCGTGAACGCGTCAATGGCCGGCTCGGTGCTGAACGCGATAGAAGCCGACGCCACACCCGACGCAGGCACAAAAACATCGCCGTTGGGCAGCCCGCCCGCAGCATCCACCTGCGCGGGTTTCTCCGCGCCGCTCACACTTTTGGTCGACATCGCCCCGCGCGCAGCTGGCACCGCGTCCACAGCGGGCACCGCACCTGTCCTGTATATGTTTTGTACACCGGCATAACCGTATGCAGTAATCGGGTACATACAAACTCCTCTGGCATTTCTATAGTCAGTCTATCATATATATCGTCAGATACATGGCAAAACTTAACACTTTATTTAAACAAGACCACAAAAAAGCCCGCCGTTTACACACAGCGGGCTTTTCCATTCATACAAAGCGTATTTACTCTGCTGCTTCCGCTTCCTTCTTGAAGCACTTGAACACCAGCGCCGCCAGTATCGCGCCAATCAGCGGCGCAACAATGAACACCCAGACCTGCTCCAGCGCCAGGCCGCCCATGAATATCGCCGGGGCAAGGCTCCTTGCAGGGTTGACGGATGTGCCCGTCAGCGGGATGCCCATGATGTGCACAAACGCCAGCGTCAGGCCGATCACCACGCCTGCGATGCTGCCGAACTTTTTGCTGGACGTCACGCCCAGTATCGTCATCACAAACACAAACGTCAGCACGATCTCCACAACAATGGCGCCGCCCATGGAAAGGCCCACCGCCGAAGCGGTATCAAACCCGTTTTGGCCAAGCCCTGTCGCCTCAATGCCGCCCAGGCCCGACTGGTTGATAAACAGCATCAGTATGGCTATGCCGAGTATCGCACCCAAAAACTGGCTGATCAGGTAGCATACAAAATCCTTGCCGGACATGCCTTTGTTCAGGAATACGCCCAGCGATACGGCAGGGTTGATATGGCACCCCGACACATTGCCGATCACATACGCCATCGCCACAATGGAAAGGCCAAACGCAAACGCAATACCAAGCGTACCCAGCGTACTGCCCGCAATTGCGGCCGACCCGCAGCCAAACAAAGTCAAAACCATCGTACCAATGAATTCTGCAAAATACTTCTTCATAGATATACCTCCCTGTGGTATTTTCGACTTAATAGTAACAGTAAAAAATGTCACCGTCAACAATATACGTCCATAACGCGCAAAATACCCCCACGATGCCCCTATATCGCTTGCATACGCAAGTTTTACTTGAGTTGCCTCCACCACCATTATGGTAACCTTTACTTACATAACAGGGGTTTGTTTTGATGTGTATATCCGTATTTCCATACGGCGATTACACACGACAATTAGGAGGTTGGGAGCCATTCCCTCTTGCATGATATGAAATTCAAAAATCTCGACAGCGCACAAAAGCGCAGGCTGCTGATATCTTTTTTCGCCTATGTGATCACAGGCACACTGATCTTGTCTGTTTTTCTTTTTGTACTGTATAACGACCGCGCCGATGCCGACGAGGACTGGTATTCTTATTTAAGCGACCCGGTCGAACAGCAAACAAAAGCCAACGGCTTAAGCGAGGACGCACAGATTGTCAATGTCGGCACGTATGTGGAGAACCTGCGCGAGGTAAACCTCAAAAGCTCTTACTTCAGGGTAGAGTTTATGCTGTGGTTCAACTGGACCGGGCCGGAGGACGTCAACCCTGCAGGCAACTTCAGGATATACAAAGGCCTGATCAACCGGGCCACGACCATGGAGGAAATCCACAATGGCGACGAGCATTACCAGCTGCTGAGCGTGGATGTCTCCGTTTCCAAAAATTACGAAACCCGCCGCTTTCCGCTGGAATCCCACCAGCTTCGGTTTTATGTCGAATCCACCGACCCCATTCAGGAGGTCCGGTTTGTGGCAGACCGCCAAAACAGCGGCATGAACAAGAATATTACGGTCACCGGCTATAAGTTTTTACGCAACGACATAGGCGAAGTCACCTATACCTATGACAGCAACCACGGCCACCCCGATATCGGCACGTCTGAAATGACATCCGAAATCGTAACGGCATTTGAAATCAACCGGTCCGATTTTGGCATGTACTTCAAGTGCTTCATCGCGCTTGCGGGAACGGTGACATGGGTGCTGATCACGTTGTTTATCTGCACCTACCACCACGTCGACCCGCTGGGCATGGTGCCGGCAGCACTGTTTGGCACGGTCAGCAACATCATGATCGGCGCAAGCCTGCTGCCCGACGCCCTGCAAATGGGTCTGCTGGAATTTGTCAACCTCTGGGGCGTGCTTTCCATATTGGGCGGCGCCATTGCCATCATCAACATCAACCAGGTACGCAAAAACGGCAAGGACATGGCATATACGGGATATTACGGAAAATTCCTTTTCTATACGATACTCGCCTTTGCCGTGGCAGGGCAGTTGTTGATGCCGCTAGTGGCGTATATCTGGTAGCAAGGCAGGCAAAGGAGGGCGCAAATGCGGCAGCAGATTTACCAGATGATCAAAAAAGCCGAGCCCGGCGACCACATCAGCCGGATTTACGATATTTTCATCGTTGTCGTGGCTTTTGTCAGCATGGTGCCCCTGATGTTCAAGGATTCCAACCCGGCGCTGGACATGCTGGACATCGTCACGGTCTATATATTGTTTGTCGATTACATCCTCCGGTGGATCACATACGATTACGCCGGTAAAACCAAGGGCGTAAAAGCCTTTATCAAATATCCCTTTACACCGTTTGCCATATTGAATTTTGTTTCGCTGCTGCCATCCATGGGGCTTCTGGGGCCGGGATTCCGCGTGCTGCGCCTGTTGCGCATATTCACCGTTTTCCATTACTCCAAGCACCTGCAATACATCGGCCGCGTGTTCAAAAAAGAAGCAAAAACATTGCTTGTCGTGCTTGCGATCGCGCTGCTGTACATATTCATATCGGCCCTTGCGATATTCACTTACGAACCCGAAACATTCGGCTCGTTTTTCGAGGCGCTCTACTGGGCCACAACCGCGTTGACCACCGTCGGCTACGGCGATTTTTCGCCCGTCACCGACCTCGGCCGGCTGATCAGCATGGTTTCCTCACTGTTTGGCATAGCGGTGATCGCGATGCCCGCCGGCATTGTCACCGCCGGGTTTGTTGAGGAAATGAACAAGAGCAAGGCGCAGAAAGAAAACGCCATCAAAGAACCTGCGCCCGCACCGATGCAAATTCAGCACCGTCCGGTGCTCTCCCGCCGCTTTATACAGTATTCTGTCATCATCATTATTTCCGTGCTGCTCAACGAGTTTTTAAACATGCTTGCCACAACCTTCAATTGGCCCGTGTGGCTGGACTTGACCGGCACCGCATATGCCGCCCTTGTGCTTGAACCGGCGGCGGGGCTGATCGTCGGCCTGGCCGACAACATGATCCTCGCCATCACCGCGCATGGGGCGCATTCATTGATATTCTTCTCCATCAGTGCTTTTGTGGCGTTGATGGTCGGCGTATTCCTGAAAAACCACGGCCGGTTTACGCTCAAACGCATACTGGTCACCATCATACTGGTGATCATTGTGTCCGCCGCACTTTCCGCCGCCATCGACCTGTGGATCACAAACGGCGGCGCGCCCGATTCCTACTGGGAAAACCTCTTCTATACCCAGGCCATAAACGGTGGCTGGCCCCATATCGCGGCGTGTTTTTGGGGCGCTTTTGTGGTCAAGGCATTTGATACCATCGCCACTGCGGCAATCGTCGCGATTCTCTATTTTGTCACCCCTAAGAAAGTACGCCAGATAGCATCTTGAAATCCCATTGACAAAATACACCGTAGTAAAATATGATGAACCCAAGAAGTATTTGATTTTTTCATGCAATTACACAACAAAATAATCTTTTCTGCCTGCTTGCCAAAAAACGCTGCCCCTACATGTTCGGAGGGGAAATTGATCTGTTTTTTCAGGAAAGGAACCAGCCTATGGAAATGCCTTACACCGTTGTTTCGGACTGGCCGCACCGCTGCGGCGAATGCCCCATGTGGGATTACAAATCTGGCTTGTTTTACTGGTCGGATATGCTGGCAGGCAAATTGTTCTGCTACAATCCAAAAACGGAAGAAATATCGACCGTAGCCACGGGCAAAAATGTCAGCGGGTTTACGATGAACGAGGGCGGCGGTTTTGTATGCGCGACCCACCAGGGGGTGTTCCTGTATAACCAAGGCAAATGGACACTGGTTGCGCATGAGTTTGAGGACCAGGCGCTCCACTCCAACGACGCGGCCGCAGATGCCAAAGGACGTTTTATTTTCGGGACGACATTCTACGACCAGACCGCGGGAGACTATTATACCCGTGGGCGCTTGTATTCCGTCGCGCAGGATGGCGCGATCACCATACTGGACAGGGGGTTCAGCCTGCCAAACGGCATTGCGTTCTCACCCGACCAGAAAACCCTCTATGTCACGGAAACCGTCACGCGCGAAATCTACCAATACGATTACGATATGGAAACAGGCGGCGTAGCCAATAGAAAAACCTGTGTGCGGCTAAGCGCCACCGACGGCATCCCCGACGGACTGACGGTGGACGCCGAGGGATACCTGTGGTCAGCGATCTGGTACGGCGGGTGCGTCGCACGGTTCGACCCGGACGGGCGCGAGGAG
>DHOD01000079.1:4935-8311 GCA_002407725.1 Christensenella sp. UBA5399
AAACGGGCGCGAGGAGCGACGGATTAACGTACCCAGCGGTCAGACCTCGTCGGTGATGTTTGGCGGGGATGACCTGCGCGACCTGTACGTCACAACGGCCGCCGAGGTGGTCAGGCTTTCCGCGGCGCCCAGCGGCTATGACTTCGACGCGCCCCACAACGGCAGCCTGTACCGCTTTCGCCTGGACGACGTGCGGGGCGTGAAAGAGCATTTTGCGAACATTTCGATAAAATAAAAAGCTTATACTAAAAGGAGGGCACCAATATGATGGACTACAAAACGATCGAGGAAGGCGTCAGGGGCAAGGCCGCATTCGCGACCGGGGGCACCATGGGCATCGGCAAAGCCTGCGTCGAGGCATTCTGCGCCGCGGGCATCAACACCGTGACCGTGGGCCGCAGCGCCGAAAAAGGCAAGGCGCTCGAGAAGGAGATCAACTCGTGGGGACGTGGCAAATGTACGTTCCTCGAATGCGACGTAACGGATTTTGACCGCCTGCGCACATGCATCGACCTGACCGTCGAGGAACACGGCAAGCTGGACATACTGCTCAATTGTGCGGGGTATTTTCCGCTGCAGGTACCGATCGACAAAACTTCGCTGGAAGATTACAAGGCTGTGCTGGAATGCAACCTTGTCGCATATTTTGTCACAATGAAGCATGCCCTTCCCTACATCCGTACCCAAAAGGGCAGCATTGTCAATGTCGGCAGTGTGCTGGGCACGACAGGCGACGAGGGATCCGTCGCGTACTGCTCCACCAAGGGCGCCATACACACCATGACGCGCGCCATGGCCATTGACGAGGCCCGCAACGGTGTGCGCGTAAACGAGCTGAAGCCGGGCCACATCTGCACGGAGATGTTTGAGCTGACAACGGCACGACAGGACGATCCGGATGGGTTTGTCAAATATTCTGACGGGTTGCAATGGATGGAACGCGGCGGCACTGCGCAGGAATGCGCCTACGCGGCATTGTTCCTTGTCAGCGACTGGGCCAGCTTCATCACCGGCATCGACCTGCACGTGACCGGCGGTTTTGAGATCGGCGAAGGCCCCAAACTTCCCAATCCCTACCTTGCGTGGGGACCGATGGAAAAGAAATAATCATTTTGCATCCATCTATTTTCAAACACAACGGAGGAAGCTTCACATGAAAGCTTTGGTTAAATATGCCAGGGGGGTGGGCAACGTACGCATCCAGGAAATGCCCGTCCCCACACTGCAGGAAGAAAACTGGGTGCTGATTAAAGTGCATGCCGCAGGCGTCTGCGGGACGGATATCCATGTCTGGCAGGATAAATTCCGCAGCTGGCCGCCCGTGATACTGGGGCACGAATTTTCCGGCGAGGTTGTCCAAACAGGCAGCGAGGTCAAAAAATTCCATGTAGGCGACCGCGTCGTGGCGGAGCCCAACCTGGGCGGATGCGGCGTCTGCCGGTATTGCCGCAGCGGCAACCTGCACATGTGCCCAGAGAAGCTGACGTTTGGATGGCGCGTGCACGGCTCGATGGGCGAATATGTCGCCATGCCCGAATACCTGCTGCACCACATCCCGGATGGCGTCGGTTACACCTTGGCGGCGCTTTGCGAGCCACTCGCCATTGTCGTATACGCGGTCGCGGAGCGCGGGCGCATTGAGATTGGCGACACTGTGCTGGTGCAGGGTTGCGGCCCCATCGGCATATTAAGCGTGTATATGGCCAAGATGCTGGGCGCGGGGCAGGTGATTGTCACCGGCGTGGATAAGAGCATGGAGTACCGCCTTCCCCTTGCCAGGGCGATGGGGGCAGACATATTGGTCAATGTGCAGCAGGAAGACCTTGCGCAAAAAATTGAAAAGCTGACAGGCGGCGCGGGCGTGGACGTCGTGATCGAATCGAGCGGCGTGCCGGATGTGATTACGCAGAGCGCTTTCTTCCTCCGTAAAATGGGCAGGATGATCGCCCTTGGCATCCCCGAGGGTTCCGTCAACTTTCCCTGGAACCACGCGCTTCTCAAAAATATCGACGTTTACTTTAACATGAGCTCGTCGTACACCGCATGGGATAAGGCGCTGGACCGCCTTGCAAAGGGCGGCGCGTCGCTGGAACGGCTGATCACCAGCGTCCGGCTGCTGGAGCAGTGGGAGGAATCTTTTAACCTGCTGCTGGAAGAGAAAGAAATCAAGGTCGTGTTCGACCTTGAATAGTTGCTGATTGAGGGAAACAAAACCCTTTGATCCACGTACTACGCAAAATGTTTCTTTCCTTGCATAACTTATAGGTAGTCCTCTGGGGTCAATGAGCCTCCGGCGGATTGTAATGGTTTCGCCTTCGGCGACTTAAAACCTACGGTTTTAAGAATTCCCTTGCTTGGGTATTCCTCTTCGGTTAAATGAGTGAGGTTTGGATTTTTTTAAGGGGCTCTGCCCCTTAAATCGGCGAAACCAAAATATTTATATGCATCGCATAAGATAAAAGAGGGCACCGGAGTAGGATCTTCGGCCCAAAAGAATCACTTTTAAGCTTTTTTAATTTGATTTCCGATGCTCCATCTGCTCCTGTTTTCATAAAACTAGCTTTTGCATAACACAAATCGCTACTTACCCAAACAAAAACAGCTTCCGTTGGCGGGTCGCCTTCGAAAGCTGTTTGTATACTATTTCCAATTAAAAAACATTGTATGTTTTTTAATCCGTGCTGTGGCGCGGGCTGCATAAAGCTTTTGGGCATTATGCAGCATGAAACGCCGTGCAATACGAACATCTAATAAAATTGATGATTCGTATTATTTTATTTTGCCGTGATCATTCCGTTTATCCGTGCAGCTTGAGCTGAACCGGTGTTTCGATTCCGCTGATGCATTCTTCTACCACGCTGTCTTCCAGCCGGTCCATTCCCGGGTCCCAGTACTCGCGGCCCAAAAACTCATATTTGCTGGCGGCCATTCTGTGGTAAGGCAGAAAGTTGACCTCCTGCACGCCAATCGATTCCGCAAAACGCACGATGTTTGTCAGCGATTCCCTGTCGCAGTTGAACTCCGGGATCACCGGCACGCGGATCACCAGCCGCTTGGCAATTTTCGCAAGCTTCGCGCAGTTCTCCATGATCCGCTCGCACGGGGCGCCTGTATATTCCTTATGTTTTGCGCTGTCCGTGCTTTTGATGTCAAACAGGAACACATCCACAAACGGGGCAATCCTCTCATAGTTCTCCCACGGCGCGTAACCGCACGTTTCGATCGCCGTATTGAGGCCGTTTTCCTTGCACAGCTTAAGCGTTTCCTCCAGAAAATCCACCTGCACCGCCGGCTCGCCGCCGCTGAAGGTAACGCCGCCGTCCGTCCGCTTATAGAATGATTTATCCTTGAGCCCTCAAATCGGTCCGATTCCCGA
>DHOD01000079.1:8514-8886 GCA_002407725.1 Christensenella sp. UBA5399
TTACATAACACACCTCCGCGCACTTTGTAGAATCCGTGCACCGCGTACGGTCAATCCCACCTCCGGCGGCAATCGCCCCCGACGGGCACACCTGGGCACACGCACCGCAGCCGATGCACAATTCTGGGTTAAACAACACCTCCGGCTTGGGGTTCATAGACTCCGGGTTGCAGCACCATCTGCAGCGCAGCGGGCACCCTTTCAGGAAAACCGTTGTCCGTATGCCGGGCCCATCGTGAACGGAGAAGCGCTGTATATCAAATACGCAACCTTCCATATCAATAGTTCATCAGGCTTGTGCGGTCTATGATATCATCCTGAACGCCCTTGCCCAGCACTGTGAAGAATGCGCTGTACCCGGCCACGCGCACC
>DHOD01000079.1:9008-14256 GCA_002407725.1 Christensenella sp. UBA5399
GTACCCGGCCACGCGCACCACGAGCGAACGGTACTGTTCCGGATCCTGCTGCGCCTCGAGCAGGTCGTCCCGCGTGATGACGTTAAACTGCGTCTCCCACACGCCGCAATCGCATATGCTGCGCATGTACTCGCCAAACACCTTGTCGCTCTCCTCGCCCTTGAATATGGACGGGTGCAGGAGCTGGTTCAGCACAGAGCCATGGCCCGCACGAACGTTGCACAGCTTGCCTGCCGATTTGAATATCGCCGTCGCACCCCTTTTGTCGTCGCCATGCGTGGGCGAAATGCCGCCGTCGTTCAGCGGTTCCCCCGCATGCCTGCCGTTGGGCGTCGCTGCCGTACGCTCGCCGTTGGGCACGTTTGCCGTCAGGTAATAGATGCCTGCGGTAAATATGCCGCCGCGCGCATTTTTGCGGCCTTCCAGCGCATCGCAATACACTTCCATCGCAAAGCTGCTCATGGCGTCCGCCTCGTCCAGGTCGTTGCCAAACTTCGACGCGCGGTTCTTCAGCATCAGCCGCAGTGGTTCTTTTCCTTCAAAGTCGGTCTTCAGCGCGTCCACCAGCTCTTCCATCGTGACCTTCTTCTGGTCAAATACAAGCTCTTTGATCGCCATCAGCGAATCGCCCACTGTGATGGGGGCCACGCCCAGCGGCGATGTAAAGTTGTACACCGCGCCGCCGCGCTCAAAGTCCACACCGCTCTCGATGCAGCCTTCTATCACAACGGAACAGAACGGAAGCGAGCTGTACATCTTGTGCCCTATATCAATGATCCTGTCGTACTTCACAAGCGCATCGGTGAAATAGAACACCTGTTCCCGGTACGCTTTTTTCACGTCTTCAATCGATTTGAACGTCGCAGGGTCACCCGTTTGCGGGCCCATCTGCACGCCTGTCAGTATGCACTTGCCGTCGTTCATCGCCAGCTCAAAGCACTTGGCCAGGTTGATATGCCCGCTGTTTCCCCAGCTGTTTGTCTTTCCTTCAATGACCGGTTCACTGCAGCCAAGGAAGCTGAAGTTGTACACTTCCTCTTCCGCCGTTCCAATCCGGCGCATAGCCTCGGTGATCAGCACGTCATTGTAAATTTTTACTTTATTGATGCCCGACTTCACGCTCACAGTCGCCTCGTCAATCAGCCTCTGTGATGTGCCGGGGTGGATCCGCACGGCGATATCCGGCTGCGACAATGCAACATCGCGGTCCGCCTGGAGGATCATGATGGTGATGTCGTTTGTGGCATCGCTGCCGTCCGCACGCGTACCGCCAATGGCGATGGTCTGCCCGTGGGCCGGCCCGGTGTTGACCGCAGTCGACTCGTTGGATGCAACCTTGTCAAGCTCGGACAGCTTCAGGAAGAAGCACTCCATCAGCTCAAGCGCGCTGTCGTGGTCGATCTTCCCTGCGTCAAGGTCCGCCTTATAATACGGATACAGGTATTGGTCCATCCTGCCGAGCGCCACGCCAAGGCCGTTGCCCTCCAGCAGTATCAGCATCTGGATAATAAAGGTAAACTGCACCGCCTCCCAGAACGAGGAAGCCGGGTTTGCGGGAATATTCTCGCAATTTTTTGCAATCTGCAACAGTTCTTCCTTGCGAGTGGGATCTTTTTCATCCTGCGCCATATCCCTCGCCATATCCGCAAAGCGCTTGGTATAGCCGATTGTCGCCTCCAGCATCTCAATGACGGACAGGTAAAACTCGCGCTTTTCAACATAGTCGTCGCTGTTCATATCCAGCGCGGCCAGCTTCTCCTTGCAAATGTCCATAATCTTATTGAAACCCGTCCGCATCAGGTAATCGAAATTCGCAACGATATGCCCCGGAGACTGCGACGGGTAGTTTGCGTTGTACATGACGTTGTAATCAATGATTTTCTGCAAATCCTCGGGCACGCACGCGGCAATACGTTCGTCCATCGAGCGGCCTTTCCAATACTTGATGCACTCGCGCACTTCCGCCTTTTGCTCTTCCGTGATTGCAAACTGGTCACCCTGGCGCGTCATAAAATCGTCCATCTGGGTGGCGATCCAGCCTGTCTGGTACTCCAAAAACAGCGGCGTACCGCGCTTGCTCTGTGTGTGGCACCCCACAATCAGCTCGTTATCGTGTATGTGAATCGTCATGTTCTCCAATACGTTGCGCATGGAGAGCGCCCGCTTCATGGGATCGGATTTATCCTCATTCTGCATATAGCTTTCCATTACCAGCTTTGCCCGCTCCGTATCGATCTGGCGTGTAGACGAGAGAAATGCGTCCTTAAGCGATTTAATCCTGTCGTTCATTTTCCATCCTCCATATGTTATATAAATGTTAGAAGGAGACCACCTTGGGATCCATACTCACCGTCCGGCCCCGAAACAACTTTACAGCCTCCTTTTGGTCACACATCCTTCCATAAAATACTTTAGCACATTTGTTCCTTTTTGTCAATATTGTGCCTCTGGCTTTTTTTAAAAAATTCAACTGTGCGGCAGCCGCCATTTTTCGCTTATTGCTGCTGTTTTTGCGCATTATTCATCCCCGCCAAATGCTGCGGTCACATTTGTGCCACTAAAATTATATAAAATAATCATTCGCTGTGCTGTTGACGAAACCTTTGGTAAAAATTTATAATGCAACCAGACCTTTACTTCTATATTAAAACAACATCTGCAAGGCCGGGCTCAAATACTTTTTAAAGGCGGGTTATGATGGCAAATTATTTGGTTGGGTGCGATATTGGGACAAGTGGCGCAAAGGCCATTGTAATCGACGACCAGGGCGCCACCCTGGGCAGCAGCTATATCGAATACCCCCTGCTGGCCTCGCGCCCCGGATGGTCGGAGCACGACCCGCGCGACTACTGGCGGGTATTTAAACATGTCGTAAGCGGCGCAATCAAAAGCGCCAACGTGCACAATACGGAAATCGCAGGGCTCAGCATCAGCTCGTGCTCACCGTGCAGCGTCTTTGTGGACCGGGACGGCAACGCGCTGGATCAAAGCCAGACATGGCTTGACAGGCGCGCCGTGGACGAGTGCGCTTATGTACAGCAATTCTACAGCGCAGACGAGATCTTTGAACTGACCGCCAACACGCTCGACCCGCACATCGGCGCGTTAAAGCTGTTGTGGGAGAAAAATAACCGTCCGGAAATATACCACAGGACGTACAAGATGCTCAATCCTGCAAACTATATCACCATGCTGCTGACAGGCGAATTTGTGACGGATTATTCAAATGCTTCGCTGACCGGGCTGATCTTTGACATCCGCAACCGCCAGTGGCGCATGGATATTGCCGAAAAGGTGGGGCTCGACCCCGACAAATTTACGCGCCTGGCCCCCTGCGACGAGGTGGTCGGTGCAGTGACCCGCAGCGCAGCGGCGGAGTGCGGCCTTGCCGCAGGCACGCCTGTTGTGGCGGGAACAATGGACTGCAACGCGGGATGGCTGGGTAACGGCGCCACACTGCCGGGCGACGCCAGCTTTGTGATGGGCACTGCGGGCGCGCTGGGCGTCGTCCACCAAAACACCACTTTCACTAAGACGATGACCAACGTTGTCCACACTGCCTACTCGGACAAATCTTACACCACATTGGCGGGTACGGCGTGTTGCGGTGGGCTGCTGCGGTATTTTCGCGATACGTTTGCGGCTACCGACGCAAGGATCGCCCAGGAGAACGGGGCTGACATTTACGACATACTGACGGCGGAAGCGAAGGATATCCCGCCCGGGGCAGACGGCCTGCTCACACTGCCCTACCTGTCCGGCGAGCGGACGCCCCTGTGGAACCCGCTTGCCCGCGGCGTCGTTTTCGGATTGTCGCTTTCCCATACGCGCGGCCACTGGGTGCGCTCCCTGATGGAGAGCGCCATGTACGCGGTATACCACTGTGTAAAAATCATGCGGGAAAACGGCCTGGAAATGAAGCTGCCCATCGTCGTCAGCGAAGGCGGCTCCAAAAGCCCGCTTTGGCGGCAGATTGCGGCGGATATCATGGGGATTGCATTTTCCTACACACCGGACGCAAAGGGCGCGCCCATGGGCAACGCCATCAACGCGGGCGTCGGCGTGGGCATATTCAAGGATTACGAAGTTGCAAAAGACTTCCTTACAGCGGGCGAACTCAGCAAACCGGATGCGGCAAACCACGTGGTCTACCAACAATATTTTGCGCAATACCTGCAATTGTACAAAGACGTCAAGCCGGATTTCGATTCCCTCGCGGCTTTATTGCAAGCCGATTGATATAAAGTCCCCGAAACCAGAAATTCCGGGGGCTTTTATTGTACAAAGGCATACTTTATTTGTTTGGTACACAGCCTGTTATGGGTTGATCGTAATTGTCACCGGCAACGTAGCCGTTGCGCCCACGCCGTCTGTCACCGTCGCACTCATGCTGTCAAACGCGCCTGCTTGTGAAGGCGTGCCTGTTATGCTGCCGTCCGCCGCGTTAAACGACAATCCGGGCGGAAGCGTCCCTGTAAGCGCGTATGTATACGGCGGGGTCCCGTTGACCGCTTCTATTCCACCGCTAAATGACACGCCAACAGTGCCGAATTGCGCGCCAGAACTGATATTGATGAACAGCGTATCGTTTATCAATACTGTATAGCTCTGTGTATCCGAGGTCGGCGTAGAAGCGCTGTCCACCACTTTGATTGCAAAGGTATAGCTGCCTGCCGTCGATGGCGTTCCGCTGATCGCCCCTGTGCTTCCGTTCAGCGACAGCCCCGTTGGCAACGCACCGCTATCTATAGTAAACGTCTTGGCTCCCGCGCCGCCCGTAGTCGCGATCTGCTGCGAATACCCGTGCCCGGCCGTCCATGTGGGAAGCGTTGCCGTGGTGATGCTGATAGGCGTTGCCGCCGCCACATTCACCGTTACCGCCATGTTGGCCGTTCCCTCGCTGTTGGTTGCGGCAAAATTGGCAGTGTAGTTGCCTGGGGCCAGCCCAGCATCAATAGTCAGCGTCCCGCCGGATATAGATGCGCCCGCCGTGTTTTCACCCGGAAGGGCGCTCATTGCCTGCGTAGGTGTGGGCACGCCCGTGACCGTGTAGCTTTTGGTGGCCGCTGCGTACCCCTCCACCAGGTTGATAGTATCGGTGATTGCCGTCGCCCCGCCGTTTATTGCCGGGACCTGCGCCGCCACCACATTCACCGTTACCGCCATGTTTGCCGTTCCCTCGCTGTTGGTTGCGGCAAAATTAGCGGAATATGTGCCCGGCGCAAGCCCAGCATCAATAGTCAGCGTC
>DHOD01000013.1 GCA_002407725.1 Christensenella sp. UBA5399
GGCTGGTTCTTCAGTAGACCCTAAGTATAATCATAAAACAACCATTCCCCGCCCGCAAAAATCCCTTATATGATTTCTAATGAAAAAAAGTTAATCCTCCTGCGTTTTTCACGATAGATACGATATAGATTATTTTATCGTTTTCGCAGTTGGTTGACTATATCAATATTCGGGACGCAAGGAGGTGTCCGTCATGCAAATTACACAGGATGTGTTTTTTCGAAGCAAACCCGCAACAGAACCAAAAGCAAAATCTACAACAAAACAGGAGCCCGCAACACAGGCAGAAAGCAGCATGCTGCTGGATGCGCTTTTTGACGAGCCCGTCTCCGTAGAGGTATCGGAGGAGGCGCTTGCCGCTGTAACAGAGCAACCCGGGGACGGCGAAGCGCAGGAATCGTCGTTGCAAAAATCGATTCGGGAGCTTGAGGAACGGCAGGCGGAAGCGTTGAAACAGATGCAACAGGCAGCACAGGCCGGCGGCGCCAACGCCATGAAGTTTGGGTCATCCAAGCCCACAGACAGCTCCGGCGCGCTCAACAAACGCCTTGTGGCGGCACTCAGCCAGATGGAAGTGCAGCAGGTGATCTCTTCTGCCAGCAAAGACCTCATCAGCCTGCGTGTCGCGGCTGCTATGTGCAGCGACAAAGACGACGCCCAGGCCATCAAGGCAATTGTCCGGAAGCTGGAAAAAATCGTCACCCGCGGGCAACGGAAAATACGGGACCTGACGCAGGAAGAGGGCATGCAGCAAAAGGAGATACAGGCCCGGCAACGGAAGGAAGAACAACGCGCCGACGAGATTAAAAAAGAATTGCGCGAGTATATTCGCGAACGTAAACGCCGTGAGAAGAAGTACCTCCGCGAAACGGAAGAAAAGCAAAATGCCAGCAATCCCGCGCAAGCAAGCCCACCCGGCACCCAGAACCAAGAGCTGGATGCGGCAACGGAAGCGCAGATTGCCGCACTGGCGGAGGCGCAGGCCGCAGTGGAGGTTTCTCCCGGCAGCGGCGGCGATACCGGCGGGGGTGACTTTGGCGGATCGGGCGGCACGCCTGCATCCCCTTCATCAGAAGGCGCGACCGGCGGATCGGCGGATGCCGCGGGCGGCGGAGAAGCTGCTGCTTCGGCGGAAGGCGGCGGAGAATAAACAACACACAGATCAAAAAAGGATTCGCACCGGCGCGAATCCTTTTTCTATGATCACCCGCCTGCAAGACGGGCTGAAGCCAGTACAAATTATACCGCACCGCCCCTGGTGGCGGAAATAGTCACCTCTCCATCATAAATCAACTCGAGAAAAATGCCCACAAGCCACGGGTCGAACTGTTTGCCTTTGTTGCTCTCCATCTCGCTGATCGCAAAGTCCAGCGACCTGCCGCTGCGGTAAGGCCGGTCGGATGTCATTGCGTCAAACGCGTCGGCAATGGCAAGGCACCGCCCCGATACGGGAATCTCGTCGCCTTTGAGCCCCCTGGGATAACCTTTGCCGTCCCACCGCTCGTGGTGCGATATCGCCGCGGGAATCACATAATCCATCGAAGGCAGGTGACGGATGATCTCTATGGAATTATCGACATGCGAATTGATGATGACACGCTCTTCATCTGTCAACGCGCTCGTTTTACCCAATATCGATTCCGGAATGCTGATTTTCCCAATGTCGTGCAGCAGCGCGGCATCGTAAACAAGGCGCACCTCGTCGTCGCTCAGCCCGCTCGCCACCGCCAATGTGCTCGCGTAGTACGCCACGCTCTGGCTGTGCGTATAGGTATAGTGGTCCTTGGCGTCTATGGCCGCCGTCAGCGCCATAATGGTGGACGAATACACCGCGTAGCGGCTGTCGCCCTTGTTCTCCGACGCCTCAATGATGTGCTTGACCCGTTCGGATATCTCTTTGGAACCCTCCGTAATGGTGGAATAAATCCGCAGTATTCCCTTGTCGCTCGTTTTGGCGTTAAAGACGGCAATGTCTGCGTGCTCCGACAGCACCGAAGGCGAGGTCGCGGCCTCCGGGCTGGCGCAAATCCCTCCGCTCACCGTGATGGTCCTTCTATGGCCGTCGGTTGTGCCGCTGCCAAGAGCGGTCAGCTTGCTTTGCACTTCTTCCGCCAGTGCGTACGCATCCTTCGCCTCGTATTCCAGGAGCAGGATCGCAAACGTCTTGCCGCTGTGCCGGAACACCGTTCCCTTTGGCTCCGCGGTTTCGCAGATAATCCTCGCCACTTCCTTGAGCATATAATCGCCTTTGTTGACCCCGTAAAGCTGGTTGTACAGCTTCATATCGTCAATGTCCAGATACACAAGCGCGATATTTTTATCATACTTATAATAATCCTCATTGAGCCGCTCAACAAAGTAGCTGTAATTGTAGACGCCCGTCAGGCTGTCGATCCGCGCTTCCCTGAACAGTTGCTCGTACAGCGAGACGTTGTCGAACGCAATGGCCGCGATGCTGCACAACGTCATCAAAAAATCGATATCCGTCGTACCAATCCCTTTGTTGCCTTTTTTGCCGGTTGTCATAATGACGCCGACCAGCCCATGGTCGTTCCGCAGGGCGACGGCGCATTCCACAGACAACATATGCAACAGCATATGATCTTCGGGTGCCAGGGTGTGGTACAGGCCGGATGTGCGCAACTCGTCGGTGATAAAGTGGGGTTCCCCTTCGTTAAAATAATTGACCAGGCCGCTGCCCGCATCCAGGCGGAATCCCAGAGGATTCTCCCCGTCATCGGCATTGGTGGGCACATAGTCATAGTGGCGTCTTGCCAGGACAAACGCATACGTTTTCTCCACGCCAAGCCCCGCCCTGATCGCAACGCACAGCTCCCCCACAATATCCTCTGAACTGACCAACGTCGAAACCTTTTTGCTGTATTCGCCAATTGCTTTGTTCTGCTGCTCCCTTTTTATAAAAAAAGGAGCAAACAACGCTTTCAGCAATTCGTAGATGCCCATATACACTATAAAAAAGAATATGACGATCAACACCGTGGCGCTGACCGGCGTAATATCGCGCATCGAACCTACATATTGCTCGACAGGCGTTGCGGCATACATGGCCAGCACAATGCAGGCCGAAAGGGATGCAATCCGCAGTACGGTGCCCGATGCAAAAAGCTCCAGATGGAAAACCCGCTTTTTGATCAATGCGTACAACAGTCCCACCGCAAACACAATACCGGACAGCATGTCATACGGAAAAACGTTGCCGGGGATAAGCTGCGCCATGTTCCCTACGGCCAGTGCGATACAGCCGAAAATAATCCCGTTTATCCCAGGCATATGGAGCCCGTTTTCCCGTACCAGATTGACAATGATCCGTATTATGGAAATAAACATGGCGACGAAAAACGCCAGCGGGATTGCAACCGTCCACGTAACGGAATACGTGAAGTAAGCGCCGGCCGGGCCGGCCACAACCTCGGGCGGCAGCAAAAAGAGCCCAAAAGCCGCACAGGTCATCATGACGCATGTGCCCGCAATCCAGACGATCCGCGCCACAGGCTCATGGACGCCTGCAAACGTGCTTATAAAAAAGTACAGTAACAGTGGGATGGCAAACAGCCCCAGCAAAGAGGCATAAAACCAGAAGTCCATGCCGGGCTCTACCCGCAGGCGCATCAGTATGGAACTGGCCGTCCATACAATAAAGCCTGTAAGCACAAATATAAATGCCTTATTTTCCGATGTTTTTTTTGCGGAGACGAATGCAGACATCATAACGATGTAACAGCACAACGCAATCAGATTGACATATAGATAAGGTACGGATGTCAAAAAACACTACCCCCAGATTGTGTTTGTCAACTGAAAAGTAC
>DHOD01000044.1 GCA_002407725.1 Christensenella sp. UBA5399
CCACAATGCCCAGCGCCCGCCCCCGCCACGCAGAAGGGAACACTTCTACAACAAGGCCCTGGTTGACGGACATCGCGGCAGAGATGCCCAACGCCTGGATGACGCGCGCCCCAATCAACAATGCGAAGCTTTGCGAAAGCGCGCACAGCAATGTCCCCGCCGAAAAAAACGCCACACCAAAGAGGAATACCCGCCCTTTGCCCTTGATATCGCCGAGCCTGCCCATCAGCAGCGTGGTGATGGCGATGGTGGACAGGTATACGATCTGCACGGTCTGTACGGCCTCGGTGGTGACACCCATATCCTGCGCCATCACGGGCAGCGCTATGGACGTGGCCGACCCGTCTATCGTCGCCATAAAGGGCAGGAGGGCCAACGTCAAAAGCACCAGCCATTTGTTTGGCTGTTTGGCCCGTTCGCCACCCCGCGCCTGCACATTCGCTTGATTCATCGTTTACCCCTTTGTTTTGGTTATTACTGTATATATACACTATGGTATGTTTCCAAAACCTTCCATTGGTAATTAGGTAAGCAAAAACGCGTAACAGGGGTAATAAAAAATATTGCCATGCATCTTGTGAACACACGGCAACCGTTTGTTTCGTGAAAATCTTACTGCGTATTACGAAAAGAGCAGCATAGCAGATGGTCGTTTACCATCCCGATAGATTGCATCAATGCATAGACGGTCGTAGAGCCGACAAACTTGAACCCCAGCTTTTTTAAATCCTTGCTGACCGTATCGGAGAGCGGTGTGTTTGCAGGCACTTGCGCGGTATGCTCCCATCTGTTTACAATCGGCTTAAAATCCACATAGCGCCACAAAAAGGAATCAAGCGAACCATATTCTTCACAAAGCACATCATACCGTTTTGCATTGTGGATGACGGCATTGACTTTTGCCCTGTTTTTAATAATCCCGTCATTTTTTAGCAGCGCTTCAATTTTCGCCTCATCATAACGTGACACAATGGCAGGGTCAAAATGATCAAAAGCGGCGCGCAGCGTATCCCTTTTGGCCAATATGGTAGCCCAGCTCAACCCGGCCTGCTTCCCTTCCAATATCAACATTTGGAACAACTGCTTGTCATTGTGAACAGGCCTGCCCCATTCCGTATCGTGATACTTTTGTTCCAGCTCGCTGTGTTCCGCCCAATCGCAACGCACAATTTTTTTGTCCATTTTTCAACCCTCTAACGTAGAAAACCGCCTATCGGAGAAGTGATATATGTATGATTTTATCATACATCCTCCTACAATTCCAACACGGCTTCGCGTATGCTTCGGGCGGGCAAATTACATGAAGGGCCTGGGTATCAAAAAAACGAATCCGCAGCGATCCGCTTAGCTGATCATATGATAGGCCGGCAGGCTCCCCTCCCTTACAATGCATGTTGAGCAGTTTTATTCGGATTTGTCATCCTGCTCGCAGCAATACAGGCAGGCTTTGTTGCGGCCCGCGGCCTTGGCGGCATACAGCGCCGTATCCGCACAGCGTACAAATTCATCCAGCGTATAGTGACGCGCGGCATCGTACGCCGCCACGCCAATGCTGATGGTGACATGCAGGTCCGCCAGTTCGCCTCCCCAATCGGTCGCTTCCACAATTTCACGCAAACGTTGCGCCGTTTGCATTGCATCGGCTTCTTCTATGTGCGGCAAAAAGGCGCAAAACTCCTCGCCCCCATACCGCGCAAAAAGATCGGTATCGCGAAACTCCGCCGATAACTTGCCGGTCACCGTAGTCAATACCTGGTCGCCCGTCAGGTGGCCAAATGTGTCGTTCAGCTTTTTAAAGTGATCTA
Source organism: Christensenella sp. UBA5399 (assembly GCA_002407725.1). Classification (GTDB taxonomy): domain Bacteria; phylum Bacillota; class Clostridia; order Christensenellales; family Christensenellaceae; genus UBA5399. The sequence continues at coordinate 1,806 of DHOD01000044.1, forward strand.
AATCCATCATCAGTACGGACATGCTGCCATCCTGCGCGGCGATTTCCCGAAACGATTGCTCCCCTTTTTTAAAAAACGTCCCCCGGTTGAGCAGACCGGTCAGCGTATCGTGCTCTGCCAACTGGCTTACCTCGTCAAGCAGCTTTTTTGATTCGGTGACGTCATAAATCATGATGCAATTACAAATCACCTTGTGCTGGTGAAAAACAACCGTTTTTGATATGCTGTAGTATCTTGGCGCGCCTGTTTCATCTTGCAGGCTGAAGGTTCCGCTCTCCGCATCTTCCCGTTCGTCCAGCCATGACACGCCTTCTATATCGCCTATCGGAGTCCCCACCCTTGCCACTGCCAGCTGCGGGAAGAGTTTTTTTGCTGCCGTATTGGCGTCAACAAACCTGCCCTGCACGTCTACCAGCACAAAGGCATCCTGCATGGTTTCCACAATCCTGTCCCGCGCAATCGGCGCAATCTGAAATAACCGCAACCGCAGAAAAGAATACCCAAGCAGCACACAGGTTCCGCTCAGCAATATAGACGTCATATCGAAGGATAGCAAGTGCGCGCCCAGCACATTGATGGCATTCCCTATCCCCGGGATAGCCGTGGCCGCAATGATAATAGCCGACTGCTTTTTGTGGACGGCGTCGCCCCTGCGATGGTAATAAATTGCATAGGCAACCGCACACAGGGTCAATATGTACGTATAGATGAAGCAAATATAATATAGTATGGAGCCTTCCGCCTTGGGCTGCCCCCAATCTTTGT
>DHOD01000085.1:0-2094 GCA_002407725.1 Christensenella sp. UBA5399
TGTTTGTACGGGACGGCTTCCCGCTGCTTTCCTTTTGGAATCCACAGGGCCAGCATCCGCGTCAGTTTTTCAATGTCAATGGGTTTGGACAGGTAGTCGCTCATGCCGCTCTTCAAAAACATGTCCTCTATGCCGGCAATTGCGTTGGCCGTAAGCGCCACAATCGGCAGGTTCTTGTACCGGTCGTCTGCGGCGGGCAGGTTCCGAATCAGGTTGGTTGCCTCGATTCCGTCCATCCCCGGCATCATATGGTCCATAAACACAATATCATAGTCCGTGCTGCGAATGCGCTCCACAGCCTCGGCCCCGCTCCCGCAGGTATCCACGTGCATGCCATACGGCGTCAGGAGGCCCTGCATCACAATCAGGTTGGTTAAAATGTCGTCCACTACCAGCACGCGCGCGTCGGGGGCGGTGAACATCATGTCATGTGCGCCGTGATCACCCGCGGAGTCCTCCGCAGGCTTGCCCCTATCCAGCAAATCGGCTATGGTTATGGAGTGTAAAGGCAGATGTGCGGTGTCGGCCTGTGACACGACGGCCTGCGCGCCGTATTCCAGCAGCGCAACCACCTCTGTGCCAAGATGCAGCTTTTCCAGGACGTTGACTGCGCTGGAAAGCATCACCTGCGACACAAAAACATGGGTAAAGTCCGGGCCGGATTCCAGCAGTTTCTCATAAAATCCCGCATACGTATCCGTCCATGTGCAGTGGATCCCCAGGTTTTCCAACGAACGCATGATGGACCGGCTGTCGTATTCGTCCATGTCGTACAGTAAAACGTTTATCTGGTCCGCACCACGCACGGCAATGGCCGGGGTTTTGTCCACAATGCGCTGTGGCAGGGTGACGGTGAAGCAGCTGCCCTTTCCGTGCTCGCTTTCCACACGGATATCGCCGCCCATTGCGGTGCAAAGGCTCTTGGTGATGGCGAGGCCAAGGCCCACGCCTTCAATCCCGTGCGTTCCCTTTTCGTGCAGTTGGACAAAATTATCAAAAAGGTGCTCCATATTTTCAGGCGCGATGCCTATACCGCTGTCCGACACCTTTATGCGTAACCGGGCGATGTCATCGTCCAGTATTTCCACTTCAACAGACAGGTCGACAAATCCCTGCGCCGTATATTTTTCGGCATTGGAAATCAGGTTGATGATGATTTGGCGTAGGCGGAGCTCGTCACCCATCAACATGGACGGCAACTGCGCATCGATAAACGCCGTCAGCTTGACCGGCCGGTCCGTAAGCCGCATGTTGACCGTGTTGATGATGTCGCTCAGCATGGACGCGGGCGCATATTCCGCATCGACAATCACCAGCCGTCCCGATTCGATTTTGGACAGGTCCAATATGTCGTTGATGAGGGAAAGCAGCGTCAGGCTTGCTTGCTTGATGTTTTTGGCGTGGCCGTATGTCGCGGGGGATATCTCATCCCGCAAAATCAACTCGTTCATTCCCATGATTGCGTTCATCGGCGTGCGTATCTCGTGGCTCATTTTTGCCAGGAAATCGCTCTTGGCCTTGTTGGCGGTTTCCGCCATCATTTTGGCCTGTATAATGTCCGTAAAATCGTGGAAAAAACCGATTGCGCCGCTGATATGGCCGTCGTTATCGTACAGCGGCGATATCTGTATGCGAAGATGCAGAACATTGCGCGGCGGCGTATTGATTTGCGCGTCAAACACCGTGTCGCCGTTATGGATGGCGTATTCAAAGGAATCAAATATCTTTTTGGATACGTCCGCATTGCTGCGCGAGATAGCGGATTCCAAAAAAAGGTCGGCGTGGCGGCCGTTGACAATGCCGATGGATGGAATGCCCATTGCACGCAAAAAAGCGTCCGTGCAATAGAGTACGCGCATATCCTTGTCCACCATGACCAGCAGTTCGGGACTGTAGCGCATCAGCAACTCCATGTGCTTTTCCTGGCGCGCCTTTTCCTCCGACATCAGCGTGGATACTTTTGCCTTTGCCTCCACGACAGCCGTCGTACGGCTCATCATCTGCTCCTGGACCCGGATTTTACGCGTCAGGCGCTTGACTTCGTTTTGCAGTTTTTTAATCTGTTTTTCTGTGGTAAAGTCTTGCTCGTCTTCC
>DHOD01000085.1:2244-28028 GCA_002407725.1 Christensenella sp. UBA5399
ACCGGCAATCTATACACCTCGTATCAAAATATACAGGCTGTGAACGTAAAGTTGTGGAACCTGTTGACGGGTTTTCCGTCCTCGTCGTACACAGGGCAAATCTCCCCGCCCGAGTAGCTCAGGAAGCAGGGGATGTCTCCCGATATATCGCGGGCAATGTCGATCTCTGCACGCATATCGCCGCCCGCAACCAGGTAGCGCGTCATGCAGGGCAATACCAGGAGGCCGTTGCGCTTGCCGGTCGCGACCATGTCCTGCAGCGACAGCTCTGCCGTTATGATCACATCATCCCTGTCTATCGAGCCAATGGAGAGCGTCGCGCCCTTGGGCATAAAACCGCCGCACAGCGCGCTGCCGTCAGGCAGGATATTATAAATCGCACGGGCAAAGGGCATTGTGCCGTCCTGAAAGTCGACGACAAAGGGGATGGCGCCCATGCCTGCCCGGTCGTCGCCCAGCACGACGCCGATCGATTCCAGATACTCTATAATCGGCATGCCGTTGACACCCTTCAGCAAGCAGTCCTCCGAGTCTGTAATGACCGCGTTCTGCGCCTGTATTTTGCCTTCCGGCATATGCGCCACAACAAATGTAGGTTCAATGTTCCCGTAGACAAGTGAAAACACCATGTTTTCCAGCGATACATTGCCATTGAATATCGTATATGTTTTTCCCAGATCCTTTGACCCGTCGCTGGCGACAGTGCCAAACTGCGGGACGCCGCCGGACACTTTATTAAGTGCCGCAAGCGGCCGCTCCGGGCCCGCTTCGATGACCGGCATAAACGTGAATATCAGCTTGGGATCCCCGTCCCGGCCTTCCGTTGCCGCCGCATATGCGGTGCGGATGGTATCCTCGCTGTCCGCCTCCAGCTTGCCCGACATCCGGCAGGAGAACTCCAACTCGTCGCTGGTGATGACAGCCAGTGTGAGCATGACAGGGTCGTACTCGCCGTCTACCGCCGTTGCCAGCGTTGTGAAGCCCACCACGTCAAAAGGTAGATTGGCGGCAATGTGCTGCGCGACGCCCGTATCCACAAATTCGTCGTAACAGCTGAGTATGCCCAACGAATTTTTGAGCAGGCCGTCCCCGATCATACCGTTGATTTCTTCCAGAGCGTCGTCCGCGTCGTCCGCTTCCAACGTATACGCGTTCAGCATCTTGATCATGGATATTTCCTCCTGACTGTATGAGAATATATGTAATATAGGCAATAAATATCAAAAACAAGCAAAAATAACACTGCATTATCGCATACTAAGTATAACAATACTGTCAATCGTTGTAAAGCGGCGTTTTTCGGCATTAAAATGCTTGAAAACGGCGGATTTGCACCCCGCAACATCCGCCTTCAGCTGATCACAATAGAGGGGGTGATGTATGCCGTGTCGACGGGGTTGCCCAAAAGAATGCCTTCCACGCACTCTGTCACGGATGCAGCCAGTGGCGCGGCGTCTGTGGAGACCGTTGCAAGCAAAGCGCCTGTTTCCACTGCGTCGATGGCGGTGTTTGTCCCATCCGCACCCACAATCAGCAGGCTGCCCTGGCCGCCGTTGTCACGTGCCGCACGGGCCGCCCCCAGCGCCATGCTGTCGTTTTGCGCAAGCACGCCGGTTATGTCGCAGCCCTCCTGGCGGAGCTGGTTTCTGATGATGATATAGGCTTCGTCTTCTTTGCCATGCGCACACTGTATGTCGATCATATTGATATCGGGATATGTTGCAAGGACATCCCTGTACGCGCGGCTGCGCGCAATCTGAATCGCTGTCGCCGGCGTATCTTCGAGCACAAATATATTGCCCCCGCTGCTCATGCGCCGTGCCAGCGCCTGGGCCTGCATCGTCCCCACGTCGTACTGGTCCGGGCCTACAAAGCTGACGCAGTCCTCCTGGTTGGAAACCTCCGAAATGACCGTAACAACAGGAATGTTGTTATCCCGTGCGGTCTTCAGTACGCGCTCGCACGCCGTAAAGGATACTGCGTTCAGCAAGATCATGTCCATGCGTTGAGAGACCATCAGTTCGATCTGGCTCAATTGCTTTTCGACGTTGGATTCTCCGTCGTACATCACAAGCTCTATATTCATGTCGGAATTTTTGAGCGCTTTTAACACTTCGTCCCGGACCGATACGGCAAACGGGATGTTATAATCCTGGCAGGCATACCCGACAATGTATTTTTTCTGCGTGTTTTCGCTGGGCGCATGCTGGGTGGTATTGTGATAGTTGCTGCCCATGTATTGCTCAAATATGTCCTCGTTCCAGGTGTCATAGCCGGATGTACATCCCCACAGCAGCAGGACGGCGCAAAGCAAAACAATGAAAAATGTTTTTTCCATGACGCCTCCCCCTCCACAATCACCGGCTCCAGCTCCAGGTATGTCTGCTGGCGCAGGTCCGGGTTCATGATGATATCCACTGCATCGTACGCCCCAAGCGGACAATATACCGCCGCGGCAAGCCCTGCCGCAGCGCCGTCCAGCCCGCCTGCGCTGATGACGGATACGCCCAGGCCTTTCTCTTCCGCATATGCCGCCGCGGCAAGCGCCATCTCGTCGGAATGCGCAAAGACATACCCGGGCGCCGGATCGCGCCCGTACAGGCCGGAATCACGTATGTTGGCGATTGTAGTCAGCTTGTTGTCATAGCCCACGCAGGTGTAGGCCATATCAATATTGTCGTATGCGTGCGCCTGGCGGTAAAACCCTTCGGAAAGATCGGCGCACCGCTTGGTTTCGGGATGGCAGCAAACCTCCAGCGTTACGGCATTGCTGCTGCCCGATTGTGCCGCAATCCACTCCGCGACCATGGCGCCCACCCTGCCGTAATCCAGGTAGATGTGAACGTCGACATTCTGGTCCTGCTCGTCCTGGCCCACATAAGCGACGTAGATATCCTTGGCCCGGGCAGACCGCATCTGCCGCCCGGTGTATTCCTGATCATCGGAGACGACAATCAGCGCGTCCACCTTTTGTTCCGATAAAAAGAATATATCGGATGCCTGCTTTTTAGACGATCCCCCAGCATCCATTGCAATAATTTTGACATCGCCGTAAGCAGCGGCGGCTTCTTCCGCCTCCTGCTTGAATGCAAGCGAAGACAGATCCTGCATACTTTTTAATGAGACGCCGATCACCGTGCCAACCCCGTCGTCGGGCGGCGCCGCACAGCCGGTCAGTATCGCAGCCAGCATAAACGCCGCCAACAGGAAGACCGCTTTATTCTTCATTTCGAATGATGCCTTTCTTTCGATACTCTGTCGGCGTGACGCCAAACATATTTTTAAATATTTCGCAAAAGTAGTGTTGAGAGTTATACCCGGTCTTCTCGGCGATTTCGTATATTTTCAGGTCGGTGCCGCCCAGCAGCTGCGCCGCTTGTTTCAGCCGGTATTTGGTCATGTATGTCACAAACGTATCGCCGGTTTCCTGCCGGAAAAGTTTGGTCAGGTATCCCACGCTGATACTGTTTCTTTCTGCAAAGGTGGTTAGCTGCAGCGCCGGGTCGGCATAGTTCTCGCGTACGTATTCCATAATCCGGTTTACGATGGGGAGCGTTTGCGTATCTTTTTCCATGTGCGCCTTCACCTGCAGGTGCGCCGCGTGAACGTCATACCCCTCCACCCGGCCAAAATACGCGTGGACATCGTGCATCATGCCCGCGGTCACACGTTCTGTGATCAAACGCTGTTGCCTGCTGCCGGGGGGTATACAACGCGGATATGCTGTCGTCCTTATTGATCCATGTGACAAAGGGCCGGAAATGTTCCAGCGCCGTATCCACTGCCGCGCGCAGTTTTTTTGTCTCATCTTCCCTCTGCTGTTTCTCCTCTTTGGTTTCAATATCGGTTTTCTTCAGGTCAAAAAAACGCACATAACCCATATCTGCGGGAATTTCCACATCCAGCAGGGCAAGGCTCTCCCTAATCTTTGAGTTGTCTCCCTGTTCTACCACAAGCTGGCGGAGCAACTCCGCCTCCAAAACAGGTTTGTTCTGGTCCACAAGCGAGCGGGCCTCTGCATAATCGGTGCGCTTTTGCCGGCGTTCCTCCACCTCGGCGCATGCCTTTTTCAGCAAATCCTGCAGTGCGTCTTCATCAATTGGTTTGAGAATGTAATCGTACACACCCAGCGTCAGTGCCTGTTTGGCATAGCGAAAGTCGTCGTAGCCGGTGATGACGATAAAAACAGGATCGTCCAGGCATTCCTTTGCCTGCTCCACAAACTCGAGCCCGCTGACGATGGGCATACAAATGTCCAGCAGGCAGATGTCGGGCAGCCGCTCCCGGGCAATTGCCAGCGCTTCGCTGCCATTGGCCGCAAGCCCCACCACTTCCATGCCGAGCGCGGCCCAATCAAATGCGTCGTTTATGCCGTTCCGGATATATTTTTCGTCATCCGCTATCAGTACTTTGATCATGTTCTTCCTCCGTCAAGGTCGGTGACCGCGGCGCATCGTATGGTCACCGTTGTCCCTTCCCCGTATACGCTCTCAATGCTGACCCCGTATATGGTTCCATAATACAGCTTGATCCGCTCGTTTACATTATAAATGCCGTACCCTTCCTCGCCCCGTTTGCCCTCCCGCAGGTTTGCGTTGATTACCTCCAGTTCGGCGGTGCGTATGCCTGCGCCCGTGTCCGTGATCCGGAACACGAGGTCAGTGCCTTCCATTGCGGCAGACACCGTAATTTTGCCGCCCTCCGGCTTCAGCTTGATGCCGTGGTAGATGGCGTTTTCCACAATTGGCTGCAAAATCAGCTTGGGTACGGAGTATGCCTGCAACCCCGGCTGTTCGCTGATCTCGTAGGAAAGCAGATCCTCGTACCGCGTGCTCTGGATGATCAGGTAATTGCGCACATGGGTGATTTCCTGGTCCACGCTGATAAAATCCTTGCCGCGGCTGATGCCGATGCGGAAGAATGTGGTCAGCGCTTTGATCATATCGACCACCTCGGTCGCGTTGTACTTCTTTGCCATCCACTGTATCGTGTCAAACGTGTTGTACAAGAAATGCGGATTGATTTGCGCCTGCAGCGCGAGCAGCTCGGCCTGGCGTTTTTGCTGTTGCTCTTCGTACACAAGGTCCACCAGGTCGTTTATTTTCTCTGTCATGCTGTTGAAGCTGCTGCCCAGCATGCCGATCTCATCCGACGATTTGATGTCCGCCCGGACGGAAAGATCGCCCGATTCGGTTATTTTCATCAGCTTGCTGAGCTCGCGGATCGGTTTGGTGATCATGCGCGCCATCATTACGGCAATGCATATGGCGATGGCCAATAGCAACACCATGATAAAAAGCATGGCCTGCTCGTATTCAGTGATGGCGGTCAGCATATCCTTGATGGGGAAGACGCCCACGGTCTTCCAACCGGTGTAGTCCGACTGAAAATAGATGAACTGGTAGCTTTCGCCGTCGATGTTTTTGGTAAAAAGCCCGGCGCTGCCATCAAACCATTCCGGCCGGACGCGGGCAATGACGTCGTCGGCGGGCGTATAGGCCATTTCGTTGGTGCTGTCCAGTATAAAGAACGAGCCTTCCTCGCCCGGCTTGATGTTTTCCGTCAGGTTTTCAAAGAAGCCCGCATCGATATCGATTGCAATGGCGCCTGCGGGGCTTTCCGTTGTGCGGTCGGTCACGGCTTTTGCTACGCAGATGATGTCGTCCATACTCTTTTGGTCGAAATATTCCATGTTGCGGTCCGCGGGCTTGTTGATCAATACAACGCTGCCGGGCGACGCAACGCACTCCGCATACCAGCTGCTGTCCATGAACCCCGATTCCTCCACGGCATACATCTCGTTGCTCAGCAACCGGCCCGCGTTGTTGACGATGGCAATGCCCTGGATTTCGGGATTGGCGGACTTGACCGTCTCCAGCGTGGACCGTATGTCCAGCCGCAGGTCCGTGCTTGCCGCCACGCCGTACTGGTCCTGTATAAAGCGCTGCACCTGTGTGTTGACAGACAAAATCTCGATGAGTTTTTCAATGGAACGTATCTGGCTGTCCACGTTCTGGTTGGTTTGGTAAATGGACTACAACGCGTACCTGTTTGTCGTCTCGTGTATGGTGCGGGCGAAATAATTGTTGGCAAAGAAAATCAGCACGCAGGACACAAAAAGGATCAACACCGTGATGACCGCTATGAACTTGTACATAATGCTGATGGCTTTTTGGTTTTTCATTGCTCTACCGGGTCGATATACGTCTGGATTTAAAACAAGCTATCACTTCCAATAACCGGGCATTACCCGGTTTGGCGCTGTTTGGCGCGTGCTGCAACAAACAGTTGCTTAATTATAACACAGACGACTGGTGGGAAAACCTACAGATGTTTTATATAATTTTGCTATGTGTTTGACCTGTGTGCCTGCGGTGCTTGTCTCCTTATGCCCCGATGACCGGCGTTTCACAGAAAAACGATACCCAGCACCGTCATCGCGATGCCTGCGATGATCATCAGCCAACCCACGATGCGGCTGATGAGGGCGCCTGCCCGAACATTCTTTTCCACATACATGATAATGGTGAAAAGCCCCATCCAAAGCAGGTTCATCAACCCCAGCGGAAACAGTATGACCATCAGCGCCCAGCAGCACGCCACGCAGATAGCGCCGTGTTTGATGCCGATGTAAAGCGCGCCGCCGTACCCGTTGCGCCAGTTGCGGATCAAAAACATCACCGGATGGCGGCAGCCGTGAAGGCACGCCTCCTTGAGCCTGCTGATCTGGTAGAAGCCGCAGGCGACAAACAGCACGCCCGTGGCAATCATTGCGTGGGACGACTGGCCCAGCCAGTCCCCAATCAGGTTGTATATCAGCGTGGCGACAGCCCAGCACGCAATGCCAAATGCCGCCCAAAGCAGTATGTAGCCGGCCACAAATATGATCGTATAGCCGTTTGCCTCTTTATCGGTTTTTTTGAATTTGTTGTGCAGCAGCGCCTGGTACGCGTAGATCATCGGAATGGCGGTAGGCAGCATCATTGCGACGCACATAATAATCCACATGGGCACAAACATCGCAAAATCGGGCGCGGCCATATCCGTGGCTGCCCGCGCGGCCATTGCGGCGTCCATGCCCGCGTCGGCCCCGGCCCCCATGTCCATCACCATGCCGCCGTCGCCGGACGATGTGGCAATCGTATACACCCATGCCAACGCCGTAAATGCAATCAATACCGCAAATATCACCCGCTGGTAGGGCATCCACCTGCGCCTTTTCGGTTTGCTTTCCTGTGCCACTTGATTCGCATCCATATCGTTCAAACCTCTTTCGTTACTTCGCGGGAGCCCGCCTCGCGCAGCTTTCCTTTTTCCATGATCATCAGCCTGTCGCCGTATCCTGCCGAATCCTGGTCGTGCGTCACCATGATCATTGCGGTGCCCGCTTTGTTCAGCGCGCTGAACAGCTCCATGATTTCCTTTGTGGTCTCGTGGTCCAGGTCGCCCGTCGGCTCGTCCGCCACAATCACCTTGGGGCCGCACATCAATGCCCGCGCAATCGCGACCCTGCGGCTTTCGCCACCCGAAAGCGTTGTGGGGCTGTGCCCGGCAAAGCCCTGCAGGCCAACCTGCTCCAGCAGCTTGCGGGCGCGCTTTACACTGTGCTCCGGCGTCTCGAAAAAGAATGCGGGCAGGCGGACATTGTCTATAACGGACAGGTTGTTCAGCAGGCCGCAGCCCTGCGGCACATATCCTATATTGCGGTTGCGTATTTTGGACATTTCCTCGTCTGTCAGGCTGAAAAGATCGGTGCCCTCAAACAGGATTTTTCCGCCGTCCGGTTTCAGCAGGCCCACCGTCATGTTCATCAGCGTGCTTTTGCCACTACCCGATTTGCCCACGATCGTCACAAAATCGCCTTCGTTTACCGTCAGGCTGACGTCGTCCACCGCGTCAAATGTGCGTCCGCGCGTATATGTTTTTTTGATGTTTTGAATTTCCAGAAGCACTTGTCAGTTCTCCCTCATTACAGTATATGTATCCGCCTGGCCAATTTTGCGCGCAGGCGGCAGGCAGGCCAGCGGGCCGGTCAGTACCGAGACGGCTGCGCTCAGCACGCCGTAGCCGATGATTTCTGCAGTTGTGGGCATTAGGAAAGGCATGCCCAGCATGTCGCCTATGTATGTGGTGAAAGGGAAGTAGATCAGCGACGCCAGCAATATGCCGCAGGCCGCGCCCACCAGGCTGATCAGTACAGCCTCCGTCATCACCAGGCCAATGATTTTTTTGCGGGTCGCCCCCTGTGCGCGGAACAGCGCAAATTCGCTGCGCCGCTCGTTGATGGTCACAGAGAACATGATGACCAGCACAACGATGCACAGTACAAATATCAGCGCCGCCAACATGTAGATCAGCAGCGTCATGTTGCTGAGGCGCGACGAGATGTCGATCAGCATATCGGATGACGTCACCACATCGGTGTTGAGGTGCGCGTTAATGATTGCGGTGCGAACAGGCGCGGGGTCGGTACCGTCATCCAGCTTGACCATGACGGAAGAAACATCCGCACCCCCGACATCGCCGGGAAGAAGCCCGCTCTCGCGCGACAGCTCAATCATGTGCTGGGCGGTGTCCATTGTCATAAAGACCGATGAATCGAACCCCATGCCGGTGGCGTCCATTTTGGCCACGACTTTGAAGGGCTGGTTGAAGAAAATGACCTCGTCGCCCGGCTCGGCCAGTATCAGGTCGCCGATCACCACTTCGCCTGCCTCCAGCGGCCGTTCCATCTTGCCGATGATCCACGGCTGGATGTTGAAATCGGTAGCGGGATCGTAACCGATCAGTTGCACGGGCACCGTGCAGCATGCGGCGTCCAGCGATTGTATGAAAAGCTGGGGACTTGCCGTCTTCACCCCCGGCATAGCGGCAATTTCGGCCGTGATATCCTCGTCCAGGTAAAAAGCGCTGGGTTCGCTCCGTAGCAGCAGGCCCTCGGCCGATGCGTCGCTGCCGCGTGGCACCACCATCATATCCGCGCCAAAACGGCCCGACATGCTGTTCATGCCGTGCTGGATGCTGCTGACCAGCATCATGCCGCCAAAAAGCACCGCTGCCAGCAATGTAACAAGGACGATAAGTCCCACCGTCCTGTTCGCCCTGCTTTTCAGGTTACTTAACGCCAGTGTAAACGTAGTCAGTTTTTTTTCAGTCATTTTGCTTTGTGTTTCTCCCCGCCCGCAGGGCCATGATGGCGCCCAGCAGCATTGTGAATGCCGACAGTATTATTATAGCGGGTTTGGTACCCATTACGCAAGACATTGCCCGGTTCATGCACACGCCGATAACCGATGTGACCAGAAGCAGCGCGCACAGGCCGCCCAGCGCCGCGAAAATACCGCTTGCCATACGCCCGCCGTCTTTTTTGACAACCAGGCTGAGCACGCCGGCGGCAAGGATCATGAGGCCCGTCAATATTTCAGCCTGCGCGGTCCAGTGGCACTTCATGGGAACTTCCTTGCCTGCGTCGGTCACCAGCGTGCCTTCGCACACAGGCAGTATGAATTGCGGAACCAAAATGATCAACAAACCCAAAATCATGATCACGACGGATAATACGATATCCAATTTTTTCATAAAACAGCACCCCTTATATTTTGTTATACTATTAGACCCAATTATATATGAATCCCCAGTCGAGCAAAAGCTGGCCGGGAGCCGGTATACGGCTCCGGCAAGCTAAAAAGGAGAGAACATGCGTTCCTATCATTAATCTTTCATACTTGCGGGCAGGCCGTACCGCTGGTCCGGCCGCCAGACAATCTCGCCAAAAAGGGAGCTTCGGCCGTCGTTGTCAAACACCATCTGGTGGTCGTTGTATTTACCTGTCTTTACGACGGACGGCGTTACGGAGTAAGCCTGCGGGTGGACGTTGTCCAACGTGACAATTTTGTCGGGGAACAACAAACCTTCTTTGGCAACGATGTGATTGACCAGTATACCGGGGATTTCCACCTTGCGGCCATTGGCCCGCCGCTCATATTGGATATCCGCAGGGGCAACGCCGAGGTCCAGCCCCATGCATGCGTTCAACGCCTCCATTGGCCCGCCCGCCTTGCCGGTGAATATCTGTATCATGGCTGCCCGTTGCGCGGGCGTCGCGCGGTTGTCGTAGTAGTGCGCGATGCTCCAGTTATGCCATTTCATCTCCCGGGGCGTATAACAGATAATGACGTGCGCCAGCCCGGAGATGTCCACATCCCCAAATCTGCCGGCATCCACGTAATACGCCAGTATCAGGTCGCAGTGCACATACGTGGGCATGACATCCTGTGGCGGAGATGCCGAGAGCATACAGGGGCAGAGCAACTCGCAGTTACAGCTTTCAAAGTAGTCGCCGTCGATATACCAATCGGGATTTTCGGTCATAGCTTGGGTTGCTCCTTCTGCCTGTCAAGGCAAAGACATACCTTATACATTACATTTTGTTGGTTGAATGTCAACGAATATCATCGCTTAATATCCATTTTGTTTAAAAAATAGCTTTTTTGTGGATTTACTTCCGCCCCGCTTTCGTGCAGAATTTAGTATATGCGTAGCAGGTACGCTGCTGTTTGTCATTTAACCATATAAATCATACAATAAATTCATATATTTTTGGGCGGGAGTGTAAAAGATATGCCGGAAACAGTTATGAAGCTGGAAAACATCACAAAAACCTTTGGCGGCATCCACGCGTTGGATAATATTGAACTGGAGCTTGAGAAAGGCGAGGTGCACGCGCTGCTGGGAGAGAACGGCGCGGGCAAATCCACACTGATCAAAATTATCACAGGTGTGCACCGCGCAGACCACGGCGACATTTATATTGCCGGCAAAAAGGTGGAGATCACCGATCCCATCAACGCCCGTCACCAGGGTATATGTGCAATCTACCAGGAATTGAGCCTTGTCAACGGGCTGACCGTGGGCGAGAATATTTTCCTGGGGCGCATCCCGACAAAGACGGTGTTTGGGGTGACGGACAGAAACGCGATCATTGAGCAGAGCAACGAGCTGCTGGCGCATTTCAAAATCGATATCGACCCGCGCGAGACGGTGGCGAACCTGGGGCTGGGGCAGCGCAGGGTGGTGGAGATTGTCAAGGCGGTGTCGGTCAATGCCAAGATACTGCTGCTGGACGAGCCCACAACCGGTATGAGCCAGGCCGAGATCGATACGCTGTTTGAGATCATGGACGAACTAAAGAAGAATCATGTGACCATGATCTATATATCGCATCACCTGGAAGAGGTGTTCCGTGTGTGCGACCGTATATCTGTGCTGCGTGACGGCAAAAACTCAGGCCTGTTCCTGAAGGAAGAGGTCAATATTGAGAAAATCGTCGGCGCAATGATCGGTAAGGAGTACGACGACACGGTTGTGAAGGCAACGTATAAGGATTATTCGGACAAGCCCATTGCGCTGGAGGCAAGGGATTTTCAGGCGGAAACAATGAAGCAGCCGGTCTCCTTCCAGGTGCATAAGGGAGAGATCCTCGGCATCACGGGCATTGTGGGCGCGGGCAAAAGCGAACTGTCCAACGCGCTGTTTGGTGCAGAAAAGCACATAGGCGGCGAGCTTTTTATAAACGAAGAGAAGGTGGATATGCAATCGCCCATTGACGCGAAGAAGCACGGGCTTGCCTATATTCCCGAAGACAGGAAGGGCAAGGGCCTGTTTTTGATACACAACATTGAAGATAACCTGACGGTCGCCAATGTGGAGCTGGTCTCCGGAAAGGGCGGCGTGCTGAAACTCCAGAAGAAGGCGCAATTGGCTACGGAGATTGCCGAAACATTGAAAGTCAAACCGCTGGACCTGAAAATGGAGGCGCGGCAGCTTTCGGGGGGCAACCAGCAAAAGGTGGTGCTGGGCAAATGGCTGGTGGGAAGCCCTGACATACTGATTATGGACGAGCCCACATGGGGGATTGACGTGGGTGCAAAGGCGGAGATTTACGATTTTATCGCCAAGCTGGCTGCGGATGGCGTTTCGGTCATTGTGCTGTCGTCCGAATTCAAGGAAATACTGACGCTCTCTAACCGCATTATGGTGCTGCGCAATGGGAAAATCACCCATGAGCTGAAACCGGAGGATACGAGCAGCGAAGAACTTTTGACACTATCGTTGGGAGGTAACACACAGTGAATCAGATCTCATCCAAACGCAAGGTTACATTTGGGTCAATCATGAAGGGGGAGCTCGGCCTATTTATCATCATGGTCGCGCTGATCATCATCTTTGCCACCACGGCAAACAACTTCATCCACCCGAACAACCTGATCAACATTACCCGCCAGGTTTCCATCAACCTGATCGTCTCCATCGGTATGCTTTTTGTCATACTGCAGGGCGAGCTTGACCTTTCGGTTGGTTCGGTGGCGGCGTTGGCAGGCATTGCCACCGCTTACGTGATGAGTATGACGTGGAACATTCCGCTGGGGATGATTTGCGGCGTGGCCATCGGCGTATTGTTTGGCGCGCTCAACGGCATCTTTGTGGTGTTTGGCAAAATCCCGTCCTTCATTGTCACGCTGGCAATGATGAGCATTGCGCGGGGCATTGCGCATGTCTGGTCGGGCGGCAAGCCCATATCCAACCTGCCGGAGGATTTTGGCGTGTTTGGTGCGGGCTATGTGGCGGGCGTGATTCCTGTCAGCACAATTATTGCGGCAGCGTTCCTGCTGGTGGGGTATTTTGTGCTGCAACGTACCAAACATGGCATGTACATCAAGGCAATTGGCGCAAACCGCGAGGCATCGCGCCTGACGGCTATTCCCGTTAAGAAATACACATTGATTTCATTCATCATCTGCGGTACGCTTGCGGCGGTGGGCGGCATACTGACGACGTCCAAGCTGTTATCCGGCGTATCGGTGTCCAACGATGGAATGGAGATGGACGTTATTTCTGCCGTGATTTTGGGCGGCGCGTCGCTTTCGGGCGGCAAGGGCACTGTGATAGGCACCTTGCTGGGCGCGCTCATCATCGGCATTATCAATAACGGCATGAATATGTTACAAATATCATCTTTCTACCAGATGATTGTAAAAGGCATCATCATCATAGCCGCGGTTCTTGTAAAACGCGGCGACCAAGCTTGAGTAACCGGCAAAAGCAATATGCGCGGCCCTGCACCAAAAAGGTAGGCACGGCGCGCATAACAGTTCTGCCGGATGCTCTTCAATCCTTATGATATGGGAAGGAGAACCTAAAGTATGAAAAAAGTTCTATCGATCGTTTTAATCGTAGTATTGGTCTCTATGGTATTCGCGGCCTGCACAGCGCAGGAAGCGCCCGCTGCTGAAACAGCGGCGGCAACACCTGCACCTGCTGAAGAAGCACCCGCCACAGAGGCGCCCGCGGTAGCGGAGCCCGCTGCCCCAGAGGAGGAGCTTCAAGAGACAACCGACGGCGGATACACGCTGGGAATCTCGATGTCTACACTGGCAAATGCGTACTTTGTTGCAATGAAGGACGCCGCGGAGGCATATGCCCCCGAGCTTGGCGTGAACATTGTAATCACGGACGCACAGGACAACAACGAGACGCAGCTTGCGCAGATTCAGGATATGATTATGCAGCAGGTTGACCTGATGATTGTAAACGCGGTTGATTCCGATGCTGTCGGCACTGCCGTCAAGGAGTGCAACAGCGCAGGCATCCCCGTAATCACCATCACAAGGCGTGCAAACTCCGGTGATTTCATTGAGCATCTTGACACCAACAACGTAGACGCTGGCGAAGCGATCGGCAAGCAGCTGGTCGAGGACATGGGCGGCGAAGGCAAGCTGGTTATACTGGAAGGCCCCGCAGGCGTTTCGTCCGTTGTGGACAGGGCTGAAGGATTCAACAAAGCAATCGAGGGCACAGACCTCGAAGTGCTCACTACACTTTCCGCCAACTATTCGCGCGACGAAGCTGCAACCGTTATGGAAGATATACTGAACAGCTTCCCCGAGATCGACGTACTGTTTGCACAGAACGACGAGATGGCGATGGGCGCGCTGCGCAGCATCGAGGCGGCCAACAGGCTTGACCAGATCAAGATCTATGGCATTGACGCGATCGCTGATGCTCTGCAGTCAATCAGGGACGGCAAAATGGCTGCTACACTGCGTACCAACCAGGAAGACATGATGCGTACAGCTATGGACAACGCGGTAAAATACCTGGATGGCGGCGAGATCGAAGAATTGATCTACATCCCGCTGACAGTGGTAACAGACGCCAACGTTGACGACATCTCATAATTTCACGGCAAGATTTACAGACAACTGATGATGCAAAAATAGACATAAAAGCCCTCCGGGTTCCGGGGGGCTTTTTGCTTGCCGGAATATATTGTATAATAGGCGTATCATACATTTGGGAGGAAACGTTATGCCACTCAGCATTGCGATCAATTTTAACGGGAATTGCCGCGAGGCGGTGAATTTTTACGCCGGCGTGTTTGGCAGCGAACCGCTCCGCCTTATGACATATGGCGAGGGAGACGCGTCATTTGACCAGAATTTTCAGGTGACGGAGGCCATGCGGGATAAAATCATGTTTGCTTACCTGGACATTGCGGGCGCGCT
Organism: Christensenella sp. UBA5399; assembly: GCA_002407725.1. Classification (GTDB taxonomy): domain Bacteria; phylum Bacillota; class Clostridia; order Christensenellales; family Christensenellaceae; genus UBA5399. The sequence continues at coordinate 16,809 of DHOD01000085.1, forward strand.
GGTGGAATTCAGCGACATGCCCGACGGATTCGATTTTGAACGGGGCAACAGCATGTCGCCCGTGTTGGTCTATGCGCGCTGGGCGGATGCGCAGAAGGCGTTTGACGGGCTGTGCGCGGGCGGGCAGGTGTTTGTGCCCTTTGCCAACATCCCGGGGCAGGGCTGGTACGGTATGCTGGCCGATCGATTTGGCATCGTCTGGATATTCCGCGCGTCGGCAAAATGATCCGCTGAGGCCATGACGGAATCATAATAATAAAAAAAGGAGATTTGCTATGAAAACGATCAAGGACAAACAGATACTGGTTGGCGCCGATTTTGCGGGCGTCTCTCTAAAAGACCACATCGTCGCCCACTTGCAGCGTCACGGGTGGGAGGTCACGGATGTTGGCGTGAAGGCGGGCGACACCAATCCCGAGATGTTCCACCGCATCGGGTTTAAGGTCGGCGCAAAGATCGCAGAAAAGGAATTTGAGAAAGCACTGATCTTTTGCGGTACGGGCATGGGCATTCATATTGCATGCAGCAAGGTACCCGGTGTACAGTGCGCTGTATGCGAGAGCGTGCCGGCGGCGTTGCGCGCCATCACCGGCAACAACTGCAATGTCCTTGCCATGGGGGGCTTTTATATTGCGCCGCAGATGGGCATTGAGATGGCCGACGCATTTTTGAACCATAAGCTGGGTGATGGATATGAAGACGTTGAAAACTGGAACGAATTCCATCAAATTGCCTATGACGAGATAGACGCGTTTGATTATCAGGCGTATAAAGAGAATAATTTTGAGGTAAAAAACGCAAAAAATGTTGCACTGGGGACATTTCCAAAGCCGTAGGTTACTCGGAAACAGTATAAGCTTTTGCGCCCGCATGGACGGCCAGGGCATCGGCGGGCAGCCCGGAAAGGCGATACCCCTGCCCCCAGACCGCTTTGATCTGTATATGCGCGTTGATGTGGCGCAGTTTTTTGCGTAGGAAGGAGACATATGCCTCCACCACATTTGCCTCTGCCCGCGCGCCATATCCCCAAACCTTCAAAAACAGCGTTTCTTTGGAAACGATGGTCCCGCCTCCTGCCATCAACAGGCGCATCAGTGCAAGCTCCGTTTTGCCAAGCTGCACGGCATTGCCGCCACACTGCAAAACGCCGGTGCCTGGAACCAGTGATACATCGCCAAAATGTATGGCATCCCCGTTCAATTCCGCAGGCCGCCGAAGCAGCGCGTGCATACACGCTGCAAGCTCCTTCATTTCCAGCGGGAGCGACAGGCAATAATCCGCGCCGCCATCCAACATTGCGGCGCGCGCGATCCCATCCCCGTTGCCGCACAGCGTAAGCACGGGCAGGCCGCAGTCTCTGCGCCGCAACTTGGGCAACAACGTGCTGCCATGGGCCGCGCCCACAATCGCCGCGTCGTACACGCCGCTCAACGCCCGCGCCATGCCTTCCGCGCTGTTTGCGACAATGTCCACAGCCAGGTTTTCCTTTGTCAGCGTATCCGCAAGCGCATGTGCCAGCCGCTTCTCATTTTCAATTACCAGTATCCTCATGTGAGGGAGTGTAACACCGTATATGGTATGTTCATGTGAGGGCATTGTGAAATGTATGTGATATTCAGGATTTTTTAAGAAACAAGGTTTATAATAGGGGCAACGATTGAACGCATGGATAGCGGAATACAAAACAGAAAGGAATCGATGATTATGGGCAATAGTATCAGTGCAATTGGCAGCATGATGAACAGCGGCCCGGCCATTCAACAAACCCAACAGGAGCAGCGCGCCACAGAGGCGCAGCAGCAGACAACGGACGAAATGCAGGATATTGCATTGGCGGCGGACTCCACGGTCAACGACCTGGATCTGTCTGTTTCTTATGAGGTAAAGCTCTCGGAGCAGGCCACTGCGGCGCATGTGCCACCTCCCACGGTCGAAACAACAGACAGCGAGAACGAGGCCACAACCGCATCGAGCGCAAGCGCCGTTTCGGTCGATACCTCCTCGGCAAGCAGCAGCACAGTTGCGTCGGACTCCGGCAGCAGCGCAACAACGGACGTCAGCTCGATGACGGAGCAACAGATGCAGTCGGCGGTGTCGGAAGGTACGATCACCCGCACACAAATGGCAGACGAGCTGGCACGCCGTAACGGCGGCAACGGTGAAGCCATAGCGGCGGAAGCATGATGGAACAGAAAAATTGAACGATGGAGTATCCCTGCGCAATGCGCAGGGATATTTGTTATATCGCCGGCGGTTGATCGATCATCTGCTTCCGGAGAATTCATGCAGCCTGTTTTGCACGCCCGCCGTTCTAAGCCAACCCAGCCCGCGGTTTTGCAGGTCTTGAATCAGCGGTGCGGTATCCGCCTTTTGCCATTTTGGGAAGCGTGCCAGATGACGCTGGAGGCAGGGGGCCGCCCTATCGTCCCAATCGGAAAAGCCGGGGAATTCGTAGTCGTAATCCAGCCGGTATATGATGATCTTGCCGCTTGAAGCTACAAAAAGCTTGTGGCCATCGGGCGAAAACCGCATACTTTTGATATCGCTTACATTTTGAAAGCTTGTTATTTCCCCCGCTTGCCATTCGAATTTGGTTTCTCCCGTCAGGGCGTCGGCCAGCATCACTTTTCCGTCGTTACGTGCAATGGCCAGCAATTTGCCGTCCGGACTGATTGCAAGGGATGTAACGGGCCGGTCAGATTGCACAATTGTTTTGCCGGTTGTTTGGGATTCGGTGTTGATCACGTATACGCCTTCTGCGCCACCGATGTACAACATCCCACCATCACTCAGCACACAGCTTTCAGGCGATCCGCAACCGGTAGTGTTATATTTTACGCATGTGCCGTCGGGCAAGGAAAGCGCCCCCGCGCCTCCGCCCCCTTCGGTTACGATAAGCTTTCTTCCATCCGGGCTTAACGCCAGGAACTTCATGGAATAAAATTGATCCGTAAGCGCTTGGGTCTTTTTGCTTTTCAAGCCGATCACATACAGCTTGGCATAGCCGCTGACATAGCCGGTAAGCCCATCGTGGCTGATGTCTACGTCACGCGCTGCGCCGTCCTGTCTGTTACTTTCGTACACAGTGACGCAGGCGCCTGTTTGCAGGTCGGTGTATTTGACCGTGGCCGATGTATCGGACGAAAGCGCATATCTGCCGTCGGGGCTGAGTTTTACGCATAAAACAGGGTTATTCTGGACGTTGCTGCATGTACGGATGTTTTCTCCGGTTTGCGTGTCCCAAAGCCGCAGGGACCTGTCCCAGCCGGCGCTTATCAGCTGCCTGCCGTCCGCGCTTACGTCCAGGTCATAGATGCCGCCATTTTCATGCGCCAAAAGCTCCCTGTCCAGGAAAACAGCGCGCGGCGCCTTTCGCCCGCAATAGGCGGCCAAACCGGCGCACAGGCTGGCGTAGCCGGAAGCCTCCGTAAACCCCGGGATGCTACGGGCCTCATCCAGCGCCAGTACGGCGTCGGCAATATCCATCGCGGCGATCAGGCCGGATATTTTTGATATATTCTTGGCGTATACTTCGTCCAGGTTTGTCCTGTGTTCGGATGAAGCCACTTTTTGCAGCCAATAATCGCTTGTGTCACTTAGAGGCGGCAGATACACATGTTTCAGGCCATTGTCATATTCGCTAAACAGAAGTCCGCTGCCGTCATAAGTAAAACAGGGTGTTGAATCCTGCCCGAGTCGGGGGCTTAGGCTCAGGCGGCACAGCCCGTTTTTGATATCCAGAAGCTTCATTTTATTGTCCAGGCTGTCATAGATGAGTATGCGCTCGTACGTGCGGTCTGTGCAAACGTCCGACGACCATTTCAATTCCATAAGATTGGTATTGAGAATACCTGCGCCGGTTAGGAGGTTATATAGCAAAACCCCGCCATTTACGCCTGCTGTGACGCAAAGGCGCGCGCCGATATCATATCTTACAATCTTTGCATTGTGCGAACTGCCGGGCGTAAACATGCCGGAAACAGGATTGCCGGTTGCCAGGGAAAGCCATTTGTTCTCTACCACAGCAACCAGGTCATCGTTTACAAACCCGGCCCCGGAGTTATAATGCGATTCTCCATGGATCGGCTTGAAGCGGTAGTCTTTGATCACCTCAAGCGTATCAAAATCCAGCACGTAGCAGACCTTTTTGTCGTTCACACATAGTTTGCTGAAGTCGCCGTTCACGGTGATCTGCGGCAGGTTCAGCACGCCTATATAAGGCAGCGCTACGCGCTGGGGCAGGTATCCGCCAACCTCTGTATCCCATATCCGTACCGTGTATTCGTTGGTGTCGGGTTGATCATACGTCGCATAAAAGATGTACTTTCCACTATACGCCATGGCGAGGAGGTCCTCGCCGGAGGCGTCGTAATCGTTTATCTGGTATACATCCTGCATTGCATGGGCTTTTTGTTCGCAGGCAGAGACTTGCTGGTCCTCGCCCCATCGGTTGTAGAAAGATTGGATGTTGCTTAGGGCGTCATTGCGCCTGTACAGGAGTACGTTCATTTTGATCAGCGCGAGCAGGCTGTCGCGCGTTCCCAGGCGGCCGTGGAGGCTTTCCATCAAAAATGCCGCCCTGTCGTCATCTATTTTGCCGTTTCGCCAAAGATATTGTGTTTGGTTATAAGCCGCTGCGACATAATCGGGAGCAAGCGACAACGCCTTCTGCCAGCATGCTTCCGCCGCTTCGGGCTTTCCGATATCAAGAAAACTGAGCGCACGGTTGTTCAGGCTATCCGCTGTATCTGCCGCCGCCTTTGGATCCTTGCGCGGGTATGTCGATCCGGACACTTGACGGTAGATGGCGAGCAAAACAGCCTCCACCGCAGTGAAATCGTGCGGGCGGGCGGCCTCGTCCTCTTCAAAGCACATCTTAAGCAGCGCTTTGAGCATATCCGGCAAATCGTACCGGCATTCGGCAAAGTAATCATCGCATCCCAGCCCCGCCACCGCGCCGCTTTGCCAAAGCCGCTCGCCGATCAGCATTTCCAGTACGGTCACCGCCCAGCTCCAGATATCCGTGCGGCGTGTAAGCTTCAGCCCGTTCATCTGCTCTATAGAGCAGTAGGCCGGCGTATACGCACCGCTTTCCGAAAGTATGGTACCGCTGCCGGCGGCGCCGCCGTCCGGGTACGTTATGACGGCACGCGCCTGTGCGATGCCAAAATCGGCGGCCTTTGCCGATCCGTCCGAGGTCAGAAGCAGGTTATCCGGCTTGACATCCTGGTGGATCAGTCCGCTTTCATGCGCATAGTGAAGCCCTCTGGCGTACTGTATGGCGATATCCAGCACGCGCGCCAGCTGTTCCCGCTCGCTTCCTTCGTACAGCCGCCTGTCCGCAATCCAGTCTTTCAGGCTGCCGCCATCCATCCATTCGGAAAATATCGAAGGCGTACCCGCTATCTCGCGCACATAGTAGCATGATACGATATGCGGGTGCAGGCCTAAGTTTATCCATGCCTCACACTCGTTTATGAACATCTGCTTTTGTGCTTCTGTCTGAAAAAGGCGCGCATGCGGTTGTTTGAGCGCAAGGGCTACGTTCCAGCCCTCGTGGCGCATCTTGAACACACGGCCCATGCCGCCCTCAAGGGCGTCCGACTCGACATCATATAAGTCAAGCAAACGCATGCCCCTGGCGATTTCGCCAGATGAAGCGGGAACAGCCTGATCGTCATTCGTGATGTCCGCATCCAAAATAGTGGTATCATTTTGATTCATAACAGATCTCCTGCCAACGCAAATTGGCTTATACAAGTGAAATTGCAGACCACAGCTATATATAAAGTATCACATCAGGGAAGAGTGGTTTTGAATAAAAGTTTCAAACCGACTCTATTATACGGCTCATGATAGCGTATTGCAACGATTTGTAAATGCTATGGCAATCCCGGCCGTCATTGCCCACGGGCAGATCAATAAAAAACTGGCTCCCGACAATATACAGGAGCCAGTTCTTTGCATGTTTTTTAAAAACAGGACAAGCATTCGATTGCTTTATTTGTCTTCCGCCAGCTTTTTGTAATACTCGTAACGCTCTTTCGCGTCCTTCTCCGATTGTGGGAACAGCGTGGCCGCGTCCTCGGGGAACATCTGCTGGAGCGTGCGGTACCGCGTCTCGCTCTGGATAAAGTCCTGATAGCTTGCGGTGGGTTCTTTGGAATCCAGTGTAAACGGGTTTTTGCCCTCTGCCTTCAGCATGGGGTTGAACCTGTACAGGTGCCAGTACCCGGCCTCTACGGCGCGCTTCATCTCGAGCTGCGATTTGCCCATGTTGATGCCATGGTTGATGCAGGGCGCATACGCGATGATGATGGACGGTCCTTTGTAGTTTTCCGCCTCGGTGACTGCCTTCAGCAGTTGGCCCTGGTTGGCGCCCATCGATACCTGCGCAACGTACACATAACCGTATGTCATGGCGATTGCGCCAAGGTCCTTTTTCTTGACACGCTTGCCGGATGCCGCAAATTTTGCAACCGAGCCGGTGGGTGTCGATTTGGATGCCTGGCCGCCCGTGTTGGAGTATACCTCGGTATCCAGCACAAGGATATTGACATCCTCGCCGGACGCGATCACGTGGTCAAGTCCGCCGTAGCCGATGTCGTATGCCCAGCCGTCGCCACCGAAAATCCATACGGATTTTTTGACAAAGATGTCCTTGGAATCCAGTACCTCGCGCGCCAGTGTGCAGGCATCGCAGAGGCATTGGTTGTTTTTGGCATCCCAATACTTGGCATATTCGCCGGTGAAATTCGCGCCGTCTTCGGCCGTGAATTCCACGCCGTCCTCCAGCGCGGCAACAAATTCTTTTGATGCGGCTTTGGAGGCCTCGCCGTCGTCCATGGCCTCAAGCCACTTTTTGCCGGCTTCCTTGATGGGGGCCTGTACCCAATCGATCGCAATCAATTTTTCCACCTTGGCAGCAAGCGCTTTGCGGCGCGTGGTGAACGCAAGGTTCATGCCATAGCCAAATTCTGCGTTGTCCTCGAACAGCGAGTTTGCCCATGCCGGGCCGTTGCCCTCGTCGTTGACCGTATAGGGGCATGTGGGCGCGCTTCCGCCGTAGATAGAGGAGCAGCCTGTCGCGTTGGCAACCGTCATCCTGTCGCCATAGAGCTGTGTGATCAGCTTGACATACGGCGTCTCGCCGCAGCCGGAGCATGCGCCAGAGAACTCGAATAACGGTTTTTTGAACTGGCTTTCAATCACGTTTGTAGGCTTGATTTCAATTGCAGGCTCTTTGAGCGCGGCGGCATATTCCCAGCCGGCGGCCTGTGCTTTTTCCTGCTCGGCAAAAGGCTTCATGACAAGCGCTTTCTCCTTGGCGGGACAAACCTCGGCGCAGTTGCCGCAGCCCGCGCAATCGAGCGGCGATACCTGTATGCGGTAGTTCAGGCCTTCTTTGTCCTTACCGCGCGCCGGTTTTGTTGCGTAATTTGCGGGTGCATCCTTCAATTGATCATCCGTCGCCAGGAACGGCCTTACAGCCGCGTGCGGGCAAACATAGCTGCATTGGTTGCACATGATGCAGTTATCGATCTGCCACTCGGGCACGTTGACCGCAATGCCGCGCTTCTCAAACTTGGTGGTGCCTGTGGGCACAACGCCTGTGGGCTCGAAAGCGGATACCGGCAGGTTGTCGCCCTTTTGCAGCAGTATGGGGTGGATCACGTCGCAATAATAATCGTCGTCGGGCAGCGCAAGCGGGTCTGCACCCTGCGTCGCTTCCGCCCAGCTTTTAGGATACTTGACTTCCTGCACGGCAAAGCCCGCGTCCACAGCTTCGTTGTTCATGTTCACAATCTTGTCGCCTTTTTTGCCGTAAGACTTTTTGATGGCTTCCTTCATGTATTTGACAGCGTCGGCATCCGGTATAATCTGCGCGATTTTGAAGAACGCAGCCTGCATAACCATGTTGATCCTGCCGCCAAGGCCGATATCGCCCGCAATTTTGATTGCGTCGATGTTGTAGAATTTCAGATGCTTTTTCGCGATCTCGTTTTTCAGCGAAGCGGGCAGCTCGTTTTCCATCTCCTCCAACGTCCAGGGGGAGTTGAGCAGGAACGTGCCGCCGTCCTTGATGCCCTCCAGCATATCGTAACGGATGACATAGGATGGGTTGTGGCATGCCACCATATTGGGCTCTGTGATCAGGTACGCCGACTGAATGGGGCGTTTGCCGAACCGCAGGTGCGATATTGTGATGCCGCCCGATTTTTTGGAATCGTAGGAGAAGTATCCCTGTGCATACATATCCGTGTGGTCGCCAATGATTTTGATGGAGTTTTTGTTTGCGCCCACCGTACCGTCCGCACCCAGGCCGTAGAATTTGGCCGAGAATGTGCCTTCGGGTGAAGAATCGATGAGCGATTTGACCTCCAACGATGTACCGGACACATCGTCGTTGATACCCACTGTGAAGTGGTTTTTGGGGGAGGATGCCTTCATGTTGTCGTAGACAGCCTTGATCATGGAAGGCGTGAACTCCTTGGAGCCCAGGCCATAACGGCCCGCAAGCACCGTGGGCATACGGCCCTCTTCAAACAACGCGGTGACAACGTCCTCGTACAGGGGCTCGCCCAGGCTGCCGGGTTCCTTTGTCCTGTCCAGCACGCTGATGCGTTTTGCGGATGCGGGGATCGCACCGACAAAAGCTTTTGCGTCAAACGGGCGGTACAGGCGGACTTTCAGCACGCCGTACTTCTCGCCTTTTTCATTGAGGTAGTTGACAGCCTCTTCGCAGACGTCCGCGCCGGAGCCCATGATGATAATCACATCCTCCGCGTCGGGCGCGCCCACATAGTCAAACAGGTTGTAACGCCTGCCAAATGTCTTGTAAAACTCGTCCATGACCTTTTGGACGATGCCGGGGGTCGCCTGGTAATAGTTGTTTGCGCCCTCCCTGTTCTGGAAGTAGATGTCCGGGTTCTGCGCCGTGCCCTGTTGGTGCGGATGCTCCGGGTTCATGGCCCGCGCGCGGAAATCCGCGACGGCTTCCATATCCATCATTTCGCCCAGCTTGTCATATTCCAGCATCTCTATTTTGGATACTTCGTGGGATGTCCTGAACCCATCAAAGAAGTGGACAAAAGGAACCTTGGCCTTCAATGTGGCTAAATGCGCGATGGCAGCCATATCCATGACCTCCTGCACAGAGGCGGATGCCAGCAGCGCAAAGCCTGTCTGGCGCGCAGCCATTACGTCGGCATGGTCGCCAAAGATGGAGAGCGCGTGCGCCGCAAGCGCCCTTGCCGAAACGTGGAACACGCAGGGCAGCAGCTCGCCGGAGATTTTGTACATATTGGGAATCATCAACAGGAGGCCCTGCGATGCTGTAAACGTGGATGTAAAAGCACCAGCCGCCAAAGAGCCGTGTACAGCGCCCGCAGCGCCGGCCTCCGACTGCAATTCGGATATACGCATCGTTTCGCCAAAGAGATTTTTCCTGCCCATTGCCGCCCATTCGTCGCACATTTCGGCCATAGGAGAGGAAGGAGTGATGGGATAGATGGCGCCAACATCAGAGAACGCGTACGCGACGTGCGCGGCTGCTGTGTTGCCGTCTATTGTTTGCTTTGCCATATAAAACAGACCTCCATAATAATAATTAATTCTTTCTCAAACATTTCCATTATATATAGTTACCATATAAAAATCAAGGAAATATAAGGCGCGGAGGGCGCACGGGGACCGCGTTTTTAAGTTGCCTAACGCTAACTTAAAAAAGACGCAGCTTCGCTTTTTTGTACATACGCTGAAATGCTTTGCGCTCTTCGCGCGGCACAACGGGAATTCCGTTGAAGTTTACATTGTAGAATGCGCTCTCCAGCACATCCAGGCTGCGCTCGTCGTGCAGGTACTCGTCCACCAGCTTGATGTATGTAATGCTTTTTTCAATCGATTTTTTTATCAGGCCCAAAAAGTAATCGTAATCAAAAAGATCCTTGACCTCTTCATATGGATAATACAACATGGTAAGCAGATCCAGCATTGTAAACTTGTTTTGCAGGCGGATCCACTTCATCTGTTTTTCGTCCGGCATAAACATTTTACGGTTGTATTCCGCAAAATACCGGTATGTGGTGTGGTACGAGTCCGGTTTCAGCTTGAACCCATAGTAGAGCCGCCGGTGACAGTCCTCAAAAAAACGGTTAAGTTCATCGGATTCCACAAACGTTTGCTCTACAAACTGCGCCCTGTCAAATTCCATCGCCTCAAAACCTTTTTCGTGCGCATAGACGGTATCGATCCCATATTCCAGCGTGTTGTGGTTGTTCATGGCGTTGGGACAAATGGCGTTGATCTTTGGGTGCATGATGTAATCGAGGCAGTAATGCGTAATGTAACCATAAAAAAAACTACGGATGACCATGTCGTCCGGGTGGTTTTTGACATACTGCGCGCCCTCCACAAAAAAACGCTGCGGACGCGCCCTGTGCAGGGCGTAACCGAACATTTTGTACGTATGGCCGGCCCACATGGAATAGTATTTGTACAGGTAATAGTAATCGCCCCCCTGCGCGCCCGAATGGTACGCGGGGATGTTGGCGTTTATGACGTCGGTGATCCTGGGGTTTCCGTCCAGCCTTTCCAAAATGTCGTCGGCTGCGAGTTTGTGTGTAAGAAAAGCCGGCATTTAATGTGTGCCCTCCGGATGGGAGGATTTTAAAAAGCAATCGGGCTCGTGCGCTTCAATTACACCGATGTTCTTCATCAGCCACAAAACATTGGATTCCTGGATTTCCTGAAATCCATATTTGAGCAGCGCTTTGTATAGCTTTTCCGGCTGCTTAAAGCCGTACACAAACTTGAACAGGCTGCCGTAATCGGCAATGATTTCCTGGCAACAAATGGCGTTGGTCCGCACCGCGTAGACAATCTGCTTTTGCAGCCCCGATTCCTGTATAAAGCTGTCTAGCCGCGTATCATCCATGTTGGCGCACCGGCCGATGTCAAACTGAAAAAACCAGTCCCGTATTTGATCCTGCCGTTCCAGCACCTCGGCATAGGTTTTTTGCTGTGTAAAAATCTCCAGGCAAAACTTGGCGAAAATCGCATTGTCGTCCGTTTGGATCCTGCCGTACTCGTTGTCGTGATGCACTGTCATCAGGTCGCCGCTCACCCAGGAACAGCGTTTTTTTTCATCTTTGTTTTTCATTCTATTATCTTAACATATACGCTGTTTTTATGGTAGAATGGATTTGTAAAAAAAGTCTT
>DHOD01000116.1 GCA_002407725.1 Christensenella sp. UBA5399
ATAGAAAAGCCTTACACCCCAGGGCGCCCTCTCTTCCGCCTTTGGCGGAATTCACCTTGAATCGGCTCTTCTATCGCCGCCGCAGTAGCTTGCAGCCAATCGTGCTTCGCACTCTTGGGCAAGCCTTGCATGGGTCACGTTAGCCGCTCGCGTTGCTTGCGGACATGACCGCATGAAATGCGGCACAAAAATGACATGTCATTTTTGAAGTGAAAGTATTGCACGGCTTAACCGGCTCATAATGCAAAAAGCATTATGAGCCCCGAGCATCTGCGCGGAATTAAAACACAAGGTGTTTTAATTGGTGAATAGTATAAGCAGAGATTTTTGAAATATATGCAAAAACCCCGCGCGCCGGCGCGGGGCTTTTATGTTTAAAGTTGTTTAAGTATATATTAATAGTTGCAGCCGCGAATCTCGAAGTACGCCTGCGGATGCGCGCAAACAGGACAGACCTTGGGCGCTTCCTTGCCCTTGTGCGTATAGCCGCAGTTCATGCAGTGCCACTCGACCTCGTCGCCACGCTCAAACACCTTGCCGTCATCAATGTTGGCCAGCAGTGCCTTATAACGTTCCTCGTGTCCCTTTTCAATTGCGCCGACTTTTTCAAAAATAGCAGAAATATGGTCGAACCCTTCCGCTTTTGCGTCTTCCGCAAAGCGCTTGTACATATCGGTCCATTCGTAATTTTCGCCACCCGCGGCATCCTTCAGGTTTTCAACAGTTTTGGGAATCCCCTGGTGCAGCAGTTTGAACCAAACCTTGGCGTGCTCCTGCTCGTTGAAGGCAGTCTCTTCAAAAAATGCGGCAATTTGCTCATACCCCTCTTTTCGGGCCTGCGAAGCATAGTATGTGTACTTGCCCCTCGCCTGAGATTCACCCGCAAAAGCGTCCTTTAAATTCTGTTCGGTTTTCGTACCTTTCAAATCTGGCATATCTGTTTCTCCTTTTCCATATAATAATAATGAGTCCGAAATATTAGTTTGATACATTGCACATAGGGCAGAGACCGTAAAACATCACCTCGGCGCGCGCCAGCTTGCAACCTTCGGCGTTGAGGCTGCTAAAATCAATTTCCGGCAATACATCCACAGGGATATCCGTAATATGGCCGCATTTTTCACAGATCATGTGATGGTGCGGCGTCATGTTGCCGTCAAACCGGTCGGCGCCCTCCGCTACAGATACTTTCCTGACCATGTCGTTTTCCGCCATCTGGTTCAGGTTGCGGTAAACGGTCGCCAATGAAAGCCCCGGGTTTTCCGGTTTCATATCCTGATATAACGTATCCGCCGTCGGGTGGCTTTTCAGCGCCTGCAGGCGGGTCAGGATCAACTGCCTCTGTTTTGAATAAATCATATAGATCTCCATACAAATTGAGAATAGTTATCAAACTTAATATATTGATAAAACATATATAACAAGGGTAAACATTTTATTTTGAAAATGCTTACTATTATTATATAATATGATTGATACAAAAAACAAGGCGGCGATGGAGGATTTTAAAATGAAATTGATTTCGTGGAATGTAAACGGCCTCCGGGCGGCAATCAGCAAAGGGTTTGATGACTTTTTTGACAGTGTGCAAGCGGACGCTTTTTGTGTACAGGAGATCAAAATGATGCGGGAACAGGCGGACATCGACCTTCCCGGATACACACAGTACTGGAACAGCGCGCAGCGCAAGGGGTATTCCGGCACGGCGGTTTTCAGCAAGGCGGAGCCGGTCGACGTACGATGCGATTTTGAAGGGCATAACGAGGAAGGCAGGGTGATCGCGCTGGAATACGAACAATACTTCCTTGTCAATGTATATTCGCCCAACGCGAAGCCGGAGCTTGCCCGTATCGATTACCGCATGCAGTGGGAGGATGCCTTTCGCGCGTATGTGATGGAGATGGACAGCAAAAAGCCGGTGGTGATCTGCGGCGATATGAATGTGGCGCGTACGCCCATCGACCTGAAAAACCCCAAGCCCAACGAGGGGCAGGCGGGGTATTCGCAGCAGGAGCGCGGCAAGATGGAGCAACTGCTGTCGGCCGGGTTTACAGATTCATTCCGATACCTGTACCCCGATAAGGAGGGCGCGTACACATGGTGGACGTACCGATTCAATGCCCGCGCGAACAATGCGGGATGGCGCATCGATTATTTCCTTGTTTCCGACAGGCTGAAGGATCGGATAGAGGACAGTGTGATTTATTCCGATGTACACGGCAGCGACCATTGCCCGGTCGGGCTGACAATCAAACTATAAAGCAAACGGAGGACAGGCATGGCACAGGTATTGGGTGATGAAAAACGCGAGGAACTGGAAGGATTGTTTGAGGAGCTGCTGCTTTCGACGGACAGGGACGGCGCGGATACGCTGCTGGAATGGCTTCGGGAGGAGACGGATTTTTTTACTGCGCCGGCAAGCACGGCGGGCCATTGCAGCTATGACGGCGGCCTGCTGGTGCACAGCATAAACGTATACAAGCTGCTCAACAACTTTAACAAAAACATCAAGTGCGAGCGGGAGGATTCCATCGTTGTTGCGGGATTGCTGCACGATGTGTGCAAAGTGAACTTCTACACCAAGGGGGTTCGCAATGTCAAAACACCCGGCAAACGCGAATGGACCGAGCAGGAGGTGTACCAGATCGAGGATATGCTGCCCATGGGGCATGGGGAGAAATCCGTGTATCTGCTGATGCGGCACATCCGCCTGACCGACGAGGAGGCCCTAGCCATACGCTGGCATATGGGCGGGTACGACGACGCCGCGCGCAGCTATATTGGCGGGATGACGCAGTCGCGCGCCTTCCAGACATATCCGCTTGCGCCCGCGCTGGCAATTGCCGATATGTATGCCACATATTTTGCGGATTGAGGATGTTTGTGCGGTGTTTTTCAGTTTTTTCAAAGATAGTCTTTTGTAAATCGTTTGGGGAGAATGATATGATTGTTTTTGCCGATAAAGACCCCAGTGTCTTTATTTGCATTATGTTTCTTAGGTGAATTGATGAATAGTATAATGAATCACTGTGTGATTTTTTAAATGTCTCCGACGGCTTAAGAGGGTTGCACCCTCTTAAGAATCT
>DHOD01000038.1:0-7498 GCA_002407725.1 Christensenella sp. UBA5399
TTGCAATATAATTTTGCATATCGCATGTTGCTTTTTAAAAAGGACTTTTTTGACGGACTGAGGCGATCGATTGATCGCTATTATTTTAAAGCAGTATAGATGTCGTAAACGCTGTCCAGTATGTAATCGGGCGCAACATCGCCCTGCTCGATATCCTCATAGCTGATTTCGCCGGAGAGCACAGCAATCCCGGTAATGCCGCCGTTTACGGCGGTTTTTATATCGGTGTACAGCCTGTCGCCCACCATTGCCACGCGACTCCTGTCCATACCCGTTTTGTCCAGTATATAGTTGACCGTCTCTGCCGACGGCTTCCCCACAAAAACAGGCTCCACACCCGTGGCATGCGTAACCATTGCCGCCATCGATCCGCAATCGGGCCAGAACCTGTCGCCCTCCAGCGGGCATACCCTGTCAATATTGGTCGCAACAAACGGCACACCCTGCGCGGCCAGCCTGCACAATGTGTCCGCTTTTTCAAAATCAAACGTCGTGTCAAACCCAAGCACCGCAAAATCCGCCGTGCTGCATCCTGCCGGCTCCAGCACAATGCCCGTCTGCCGGAATTGCGCCTCCAGCTCGGGCGTCCCCGCCAGATACACCTTGGGCGCCTCTTCACAGTGGGTTTTCAGGTAATGCACCATCACATCGCCCGATGTCATGATGCTATCCAGCGTCACATTTTCAAACCCCAGCCGCTCCAGCTTTTCCACATACCCCATGGGCGATTTGGATGAATTGTTGGTGAAAAAATAATAGCTGATCCCACGGCCATGCAACAGGTCCAGCAATTCCTTCGCGCCCTTGATGGGCGTCTGCCCCAGGTTTACTGTGCCGTCCATGTCCAAAACAAAGCACCCGATACTTTTCAGATCGGGCGCTTTGGCGTTCATCTTTCCCA
Organism: Christensenella sp. UBA5399; assembly: GCA_002407725.1. Classification (GTDB taxonomy): domain Bacteria; phylum Bacillota; class Clostridia; order Christensenellales; family Christensenellaceae; genus UBA5399. The sequence continues at coordinate 902 of DHOD01000038.1, forward strand.
TCTTATACATAGATTAGACATTCTCCGTCATGATTTTAAATTCGTCGTAAAGATCCTGCTTGAAGATAAGCTCTTTAGAAAGCGCTTCATCGATATCCTCATCGAGTATCTGGTTGTCGCGCAGGCCCACGACCCGGTTGCCCACCTTGTTGTTGAGCAGCTCTACCGCGCGCACGCCCATACGCGTCGCGCGCAGCCTGTCCGCCATGCTGGGCGTGCCGCCCCGCTGTATGTACCCAAGCACAATGGCTTTTGCATCCAGCTTAGCCTTGGCGCGCATATAGTTGGCAACGGCCTCGCCCTTGCCCGCGCCTTCCGCAATCAGCACCAGGCTGGTCATTTTGCCTTTGATCCTGCTTGCGACAATCTTCTCGCAGATATAATCGATGTCAAACTCCACCTCGGGGATGATAATGTGCTCCGCCCCCCCGGTAATGCCTGCATACAGCGCAATGTCGCCGCACTTGTTGCCCATGACCTCAATCACACCGACGCGCTCGTGCGATACCATGGTATCCCTGATGCGCGACATCTCACTGATAACGCCGTTGACCGCGGTGTCAAACCCAATCGTGAAATCCGTATACGCAAGGTCGTTGTCGATGGTGCCGGGGATGCCGATTGTGGGCACACCCAAATGGCTGAGCACGCGCGCGCCCGCAAAGCTGCCGTCGCCGCCAACCACCACCAGGCCCGATATATCAAAAGCCTTGATCACCTGAAGCGCCTTTTTCTGGCCTTCCTCTGTTTTAAATTCCTCGCACCGGGCAGTTTTGAGAACAGTGCCGCCCTTCTCCACGATGCCGTCGACATCTTCGGTCTTGATCCTGTCAATCCGGCCGTCGATCAGCCCCGCATAGCCCTTGGTGATTCCCATTACAGAAAAACCGACCGCATCCGCAGCCATCACCACCGACCGTATGCACGCATTCATGCCCGGCGTATCGCCGCCGCTTGTCAGTACACCTATCCTTTTTTTCATGCCTCTACCTCGATCAATATAAATTCTTAAACTGCCCTGGCAGTTTTTTCTCTGTTTTCCAGTCAAAACCGCTGCGGCGAAATGTTTTACACAAACATTCCCCCAGTTTAGCTATCGTAACCATTTTAGCAAACACACGCGCAAATATCAATACAAGCGCGTATATTTCTTGTATACAAAATAACCCAGTCTACTTGACGACCACGTTTGCCTCGCCGAGCGCGGCCTTCAGCTGTTCCACCAGTTGCACACAATACCGCACGCTCCTGCCTCCGGTCAGTTTGTATTTCTGCCCCGTGCTTTCCACATACACCACGGCGCTTGATGCGCCCGGGTGCGACGCCGCCACCTTCATCAGGTCGTCCACGTCGTGGTCCGCGTCAATTTTCACAAACAACTGCTTGCCCGCATAAAACGATTCGTCCGGCATATATTTGGATATCTTCTCCGCCAACAGTTCAATGCCCGACTGTGCCGTCACCGTAATTTTGCCCGAAACCAGCACAACGGCGTCCGGCTGTATCAGGTGCTCGTATTTGGAGTACACCTGCGGAAACGCGATGACATTGATCTGGGAATAGAGGTCTTCCAGCACCATGTTGCACATAAACTTTTTCTGCTTGGTCTGCCGCACCCGCATATCGGTGATAATCCCCACCAGCTCAACCGCCCTGCCGTCAAACTCGTACATGCTGATGTCACTGTCCCCCGTCTTCATAATGTCTATAATAGATAACGGACGTTTTTTCAACTCTTCCTCGTATTCGTCCAGCGGGTGCCCGCTGATGTACAGGCCCGTCATTTCCTTTTCATAGGCAAGCAGTTTGGATTTTTTGTATTCGTCCATCTCCGGTATCTCTGTTTTGAGCATGCCAAAGTCGCCGCCCTCGCCGTCAAACAGCGAAAGCTGGCCTGTCGCCTGCCGTCTGGCAGTCTGCACCGCCTCCTGTAACACCTGGTCGTATACGGCAATCAACTGCGAGCGTTTATTGCCAAAGCAATCGAAGCACCCCGACAAAATCAGGCTTTCCAGCCGTTTTTTGTTGAGCACCTCCGCATTTTTGGTTACAAAATCCTGAAAATCGGCATAGCCCCCTGCCCTGTTTTCGATCACTTCGTCAATCGCCTCGCCCACATTCATGATGGCGGACAACCCAAAGCGGATCGACCCATCCTCTGTACAAAACCGCATCTGCGATTTGTTGATGTCCGGCGGCAGCACCTTGATGCCTGCTTTTTTCAGGTACTGTATATATTCCGACAGCTTTTGCTTGGAGTTGATAAAGCTGTTGAGCAGCGCCGTCATAAACTCCACCGGGTAATAACGCTTCAGGTACGCCGTCTGGTACGCCACCACCGCATACGCGCAGGCATGTGACTTGTTGAACGCATAGTTGGCAAACGCCATCATCTGGTCAAACAACTCGTTGGCGTCGCGTTCGCTCATCCCACGCTTCAGCGCACCATCTATGCCCTGCTCCTGGTCGCCGTATATAAACGCCTTGCGTTCCTTTTCCAGCACCGCTTGCTGCTTTTTGCTCATTGCGCGGCGCACCAGGTCGCTGCGCGCCATCGAATACCCTGCCATGTCGCGTACAATCCGCATGATCTGTTCCTGGTACACCATGCATCCGTATGTCTCCGCCAAAATGGGTTCCAGCAGCTCATGGGTATACGTCACCGCTTTGGGGTTGCGCTTGCATCGCAAATATTCGGGTATGCTCTCCATCGGGCCGGGGCGGAACAACGATATCCCCACCATGATCTCGTCCAGGTTGGTGGGCCGAAGGTCGGTCATCAGCTTTTTCATGCCGCCGCTCTCCAACTGGAACACGCCTTCCGTGTCGCCCGACGCAATCAGCTTGTAAACCTCCTGGTCGTCTATATCCAGCGCGTCGATATCGATTTTCACCCCATGGTTCTCTTCCGCCATAGCCACGGCATCGCGAATCACTGTCAGCGTACGCAGCCCCAGAAAATCCATTTTCAGCAGCCCCAGGTCTTCCAGCTGTTTCATGGGGAACTGGGTCATCACGCTCTCGTCTTTTGTGTTTTTTTGCAGCGGCACATATTCTGTAATGGGCAACCGGGAGATCACCACGCCCGCCGCGTGGGTGGACGCATGGCGCGGCATGCCCTCCAGCTTCCGCGATATATCGATCACCTCGCGGATACTTTCGTTGTTATGGTATTCCGCTTTCAGCTTCTCGTTGCGCTCCAGCGCCTTATCAATGGTCATCTTCAACTCAAAGGGCACCATTTTTGCCACGCGGTCGGCTTCGGCCACACTAACGTTCATCACCCGCGCGACATCGCGAATCACCAACCGCGCCCCCATTGTACCGAACGTGATGATCTGCGCCACCTTATCCTCGCCATATTTGCGCGTCACATAATCGATGACCTCCGGTCTGCGCTCGTAGCAAAAATCGATATCGATATCCGGCATGCTGATGCGCTCCGGGTTCAGGAAACGCTCGAAAAGCAGATTGTAGCGAATCGGGTCGATGTTTGTAATACCCAGCGCATACGCCACCACACTGCCCGCAGCGCTGCCCCTGCCCGGCCCCACCATAATGCCGCTCTGCTTGGCAAAGCGCACAAAATCCCACACGATCAGGAAGTAATCCGTAAACCCCATATCGCGGATTGTGCCAAGCTCATATTCAAACCGTTCCCGCACATCGTCACTTAACTCGGGGTACCGGCCTGCAAGTCCTTCTTCCGCGACTTCCTGCAAATAACTGAAATTGTCGTACCCCTCCGGCACGTCAAAATGCGGCAGGTGCAGCTCGCCAAAAGTGAATTCGAGGTTGCATTTGTCCGCCACCTCCGCCGTGTTGGACAGCGCCTCCGGCACATCGCGAAACAGCGCCGCCATTTCCTCTTCCGATTTCAGGTAGAATTCCTTTGTATCAAACGACATCCGGCCCGGCTCGTTCAGCGTCGTCGCCGTCTGGATGCACATCAACACATCCTGGGCGTAGGCGTCGTCTTTTTCCACATAATGCACATCGTTTGTCGCCACCAGTTTGATGTCCGTTTCCTGCGCCAGCCGCTTCAGATCCGGGTTGATGTGCTTTTGGTCAGGCAGGCCGTGGTCCTGTATCTCCAAATAAAAATCATCGCCGAAAATATCAACAAACATTTCCGTGAGTTCTTTTGCTTTTTTATAATTGCCCTGTAGCAGGCTGCGCGGTACATCGCCCGCCAGGCAGGCTGAAAGGCAGACCAACCCGTCACTATGCTGCCTGAGCAGGTCGTAATCGATCCGCGGCTTATAATAAAACCCCGTCAGGTATCCTTCTGAAACCAGCTTCATCAGGTTTTTATACCCCGTCATGTCCTTTGCCAGCAGCACCAAATGCGCGTACTCTTTGGATATTGCGCGTTTATCCTCCCGGCTGCCCTGCGCCACATACACCTCGCACCCTATAATCGGCTTGATGCCCGCCGCCTTCGCCGCTTTATAAAAATCGATGACGCCATACATCGACCCGTGGTCGGTAATGGCAATGCTGTCCATTCCAAGCGCCGCAGCCTTTGCCACCGTATCGCCTATCCGGCCCGCGCCGTCCAGCAGGCTGTATTCCGTATGTACATGCAAATGGGTAAAACCGCTCATAAAAACTCCCTGAAAAAATCAAAATTCTTATATTGATTATACCATACCCTAATACCATTCAGGGTGATTAATTTACCTTTTGGCGCTGTTAATTTCCCGCCTTCACAAACTTCAGTGCTTCCTGTATAATATAGTTGTAAATGATTTTATTGAAAGGCATATTATGGCATATAAATTATTAGCAATTGACCTCGACGGAACCCTTTTGACAAGCAAGAAGACGCTTTCGCCCGGCAACATTGAAGCATTGAACAAAGCAATGGACGCAGGCTACCGCGTGATCCTTGCCTCCGGCAGACCTTACGCCGGCATTGTCAACTGCGTCCTTCCCTTTGAGACGCACGATTACATCATCTCGTCGGCGGGTGCCCAGGTGCACGGCCCGGACGGGAAGCTTGTGCACAAAATCAGCATCAACCCTCAACGCGCCTATGAAGTGATGAACTGGTGCCGGGACCGCGGCGTACATTGCCAGAGTTATTCGGACGAAGGATTCCATTACATCCAGGACGGCCCCTTCGCGCGCCATTATGAGAAGTATAACCACATGAAGGGCTATGAAGAGCCTGATCTGTATAAACAGGATGATATTGACACGCCCAAGCTACTGATCATCGACACGCCGGAAAAGGTGCTCGAGGTCAAGGAAGAGGTCAGGAAAGCTTTTCCGGATCTGGTGATCGTCAATTCGCAGGCCGAATACGTCGAGGTGCTCGACCCCGCCGTATCCAAGGCCGCCGCGCTGGAGTGGCTCGCCGGGGAACTGCACGCGACACCGGATGAGATTATGGCGTTCGGCGATAACGAGGTGGACCTGAGCATGATGGAATACGCCGGTTTTTCTGTCGCCGTATCCAACGGCGAATCACCCGTCAAGGCTATTGCCGATTACATCACCGATTCCAACGATGACGACGGTGTCGCAAAGGCCATCTATCAACTTTTATTGAAAGAAAGCTAGAGGTATACGTTCCATGAAACGCCTGATCCAAATTGAAGATCTTGCAAAAGAGATCAACCTGAACATCGTATACATGGGTACCCGCGACGTCGCCGAAGTGGATTCCAGCGACCTCAACCGGCCCGGCCTGCAGATGACCGGATTTTTCGAATATTTCGCAGTCAACCGTGTACAGCTTTTCGGCATGGTGGAGATGACCTACCTGCAAACGCTTGAACCCAAGATACGCATAGAGCGGCTGGACCAGTATTTTTCCAGCCCTATTCCCTGCGTACTGATTGGCCGCAACCTGACGCCGCCCGACGAATTTTTGGAATGCGCACGCAAGTACAACGTCCCCGTGCTGATGTCGGGGCTCACGACAACCAAGCTGTCTCACAAGGTTTCCATCTACCTGGACGAGAAGCTTGCTCCCTCCATATCCCGTCACGGCGGGCTGATGGACGTATATGGCATGGGCATTTTCCTGACGGGCGACAGCGGCGTGGGCAAGAGCGAAACGGCGCTTGAACTTGTCAAGCGCGGCCACCGGTTTGTGGCCGACGACGTTGTGGAAATCCACAAGCTTTCCGACGATACATTGATCGGCCGCTCGCCCGATATCATCCGGCATATGATGGAGATCCGCGGGCTGGGTATCATCGACGTTTCGGTGCTGTACGGCATGGGCGCCATTGTGCGCGAGAAGTCGATATCGCTCGCCATCCATCTGGAACCGGGCGACATCAGTGACATTGACCGGATCGGCACAGCGGATAATTACATCACGCTGCTGGGCATCAAGGTGCCGCAAATCACGTTGCCTGTGCGCCCGGGGCGCAACCTTGCCATCGTGATCGAGGTCGCCGCCATGAACTTCCGCTTGAAGAGCATTGGCCAGGGCGGCGGTGAGGGACTTGCGCAAAACATTTTGGATGTGATCCAACAAGCATGAAAACAGACCTGCTGAAGAATATACTGGGCAGCGGCAACATATTGGAGCACCAGCCGTTATCGGCCCACACCACATTTAAAACGGGCGGAAACGCC
>DHOD01000038.1:7664-18328 GCA_002407725.1 Christensenella sp. UBA5399
ACGGGCGGAAACGCCGATTGTATTTGTTTGCCCGAAAACGAAGCGCAACTGTGTGATACATTGGCTGCACTTCGGAAAAGCGACATCCCTCATTTTGTTATGGGGCGGGGCTCCAATGTGCTGGCGTCCGATGCGGGGTTCCGCGGCGTCATCGTAAAAATCACCTACGGCAGCATCCACACGGACGGCAATACCGTCTACGCCGATGCAGGCGTACCGCTGAAGGCCGTCGCCGCCGAAGCTGCCAAAGCAGGCCTTTGCGGGCTGGAATTCGCGGCAGGCATCCCCGGCTCTCTAGGCGGCGGGATCGTCATGAACGCCGGCGCTTATGACGGCGAACTGGGCGATTATATTACCACTGTGCGTGTATTGGACAAAGACGGTGAACTGTGTACTCTATCCAACGCGCAAATGGAGTTTTCCTACCGGCACAGCATCATGCAGCAAAACAGCGGCGTTGTCTTGGGCGCTTCGTTCGCGCTCACGCCGGGCGATTGTGATGCAATCACCGCCAAAATGGACGCATTCGCAGTCAGACGGCGCGAAAAACAGCCGCTTGAATATCCCAGTGCGGGCAGCACATTCAAGCGCCCAAAGGATGGCTACGCGGGCGCGTTGATCGAGCAGTGCGGTTTGAAAGGTTATGCGCTTGGCGGGGCATGCGTTTCGCCCAAACATGCAGGGTTTATTATTAATGCAGGCTGCGCAACGTCCGCGGATATCTACCGCCTTATACGTCATGTACAGGACGTGGTTTTGCGGGAGACGGGCGTTATACTGGAGCCGGAAATCAAATTTTTGGGGGAGTTTTCCAATGATTGAGATTGTAAGCGACCTCCATACACACACCACGCACAGCCATGGTAAGGGCAACGTGGAAGACAATGTAAAGGCGGCAATAGACAAGGGCCTGGAGGCCGTCGCGATCAGCGACCACGGCTTTTCTCACCTGTGCTACAGGGTCAAAGATATCGACAGGTATCTGGATGATATACACAACGCAAAGGAAAAATACGCGGACAAAATCAAGGTGCTGAGCAGTGTGGAGCTCAACCTTGTTTCTCTGGACGGTGACCTTGACATGCCGGAAGGATACTGGGACAAGTTTGACCTGACTATGTTTGGCTATCATAAGCTTTCGGGTTACAAGGACTACAAAAATTTTATGTACTTTATGCTGCCCGGCTCCAAGACGAAAAAGGCTGTTGCCCGTAACACGGCGGCATACATCGCAGCTATAGAGAAAAACAGGCCCAGCATGATCTCGCACCTGGGGTATGGCCTTCCCGTCGACAAGGTCAGGGTGTGCGAAGCCGCCAAACAGTACGGCACCGCCATCGAGATCAACGCCAAACATCCTGATTTTACAGTGGAGCAGCTGCGGGCATGCGCCGGAACAGGCGTTTCGTTTGTGATAGGCAGCGACGCGCATTCAGTCTCCCGTGTGGCCGATTTTGGCCCGGCAATCGATATTGCGCAAAGAGCGGGCATTACCGCCGGGCAGATTATCAATGCAAAGCATCAAACGCAGGAGGGGGAAACATGAGACTGACCATTGTTACAGGCCTTTCGGGCGCAGGACGGTCGTCCGCGTTGCGCAGGCTTGAGGATCTGGAATATTATTGTGTGGACAACCTGATGCCGGAGCTGATTCCCACGCTGGCCAATCTATTTATGGAGGACAGTAAAGGATACGAGCGTATTGCCGTGGCAACCGACACGCGCACCGGCGATTTTTTTGACGCAATATACAGCACAATAGAAGAACTGCGCAACATGGATATCGACCTGGATATACTGTTTTTGGACGCATCGGACGAGGTGTTGGTCAAACGGTTTAAAGAGGTGCGGCGCAACCACCCCGTGTCGGGCAGCGGAGAGATACTGAACGGCATCCATGCCGAACGGCTGAAGCTGCAGCAGCTCAAGGACATTGCCAACCATGTGATCGATACCTCATCCCATTCCGTCATGAAGCTGCGCCAAGCGATCGATGAGATTTATCTGGAGGAGTATGACAACCGCCTCAACGTGTCCATCATTTCATTTGGATACAAGCGCGGCATCCCGCTGGACGCCGACATGGTTTTTGATATGCGGTTCATCGCCAATCCGTTCTATGTCGACGGCATGCGCACGCAGTCGGGGCTGGACGAAGAAGTACGCGACTTCGTGTTGTCGTTTGACGAGGCGCAGTACTTCCTTAAGGAACTGACCAACATCGTCACCACACTGGCGCCCGCTTTTTTGAGCGAGGATAAAAGCCAGCTTGTGATCGGCATCGGCTGCACCGGCGGCATGCACCGCAGCGTCGCAATGGCGCAGGAGCTCTACCGCCGCTTAAAGGGCCGTGGCATGAAGGTATCGCTGGAGCACCGCGACCTCAACCTGGAAAAGAGCGTACAATCGTAATACGCATTCCAAATAGAAAAACCTATGAGTTGCATGGCATGAGATATTGAACGACTTTTCCGTTCTCTAATACCCAGAGGCGTTAGGAAACCCGTGTGAAACGCAAAGCAGGAACAACCCGTTGTTTCTGTCTGGCAATCGTATAAAAGGTGGTGCACCATTTTGCAGTCCTTCTCTTCCGCAGCAAAAAATGAAATCTGCCAGATCACAAGCCGCGATTGCTGTACGATGGCCGAGCTGTACGCGCTCACATTTGCGTGCGGCAACATCAACATCAATTCGGATGGCCTGCAGATCCGGTACAACACCGAAAACATGGCGGTGGGCAAGCGGATTTTCGACACGGTGACGCGTGTGCTCAAGCTGGACGCGGGCGTAGAGGTCAAGGACAATTTGCTGAAAAAGCGCCATACGTACACCGTTATCGTAGGCAACGGCGACCTGCTGCTCCAGACGCTCGACACAGACGGCAACATACTGGCAAATGCGCAGCCACCCGCATACATGCTGGAAAAGGACTGCTGCAAGGTCGCGATGCTCCGGGGGGCATTTCTGGGTGGGGGCTCCGTATCCAATCCAAAAAAGAACTACCACCTGGAGTTTGTGCTGAATTCAGAAAGCTTTGCACAGTTAATCCGCGACCTGCTTGCAAAATTTGATATAAAAACGAAAATTATTCGCCGAAAACAAAATTATGTGGTATACTTGAATGAAGGGGATGGCATAGCCGCGGTGCTTGCGATGATCGGGGCGCATTCTTCCATACTCAATTTGGAGAATGTCCGCATCATGAAGGAAATGCGCAACAACGTCAACCGCGCAGTCAATTGCGAGACAGCCAACATCAACAAAACTGTCAATGCTGCTATGACCCAGCTCAATAGCATTCATATCATAGAGAAACAGTTAGGCATTGAAAAATTAAGCGACACATTGAGAGAAGCCGCGCACCTCAGGATGGAACACCCCGAGGCCACGTTGCAGGAACTGTGTGAATTGTGTGGAACCACAAAATCCACCATGAACCACCGTTTGAGAAAAATCAATGCGATTGCCGAAACACTGCAAAGGGAGGATGTACAATGATTTACAAAGAATTGGTTATCAACAACTACGATGGGCTTAAAGCCAAAGCCGCAGCCAGCTTTGTGCAGGTTGCAAACCAGTATGACTCTCAGGTACTGATCGAATTCTCCAACAAGAAAATTAACGCCAAGAGCATCATGGGGCTGTTGTCACTGGGCGTCAAGTACGGGGAATCCATTTATGTGTTTGCCAACGGCAAAGATGAGAAGGAAGCCGTTTCCGCCCTTGCAGCGCTCGTCGAAAGCAATTTCGGGGAGTAAATTTCAATTGAACATTTAGAGTAGTATACCAAAAGCTGCCAGTACGTGCTGGCAGCTTTAACTTGTCCAAAAAAGTCTTCACCGTATTTTTCAAACAAACTTGATTACTTACAGGTATTCCTATTGGGTCAAGGTGCCTGCGGCGCATTTTATTGGTTTCGCCTTCGGCGACTTAAAACCTACAGTTTTAAGAATTCCCTTATTATTGCGGGTTCTCATGAAAATGCTGGTAAACCGCCTCCGCCACATTAGCGGGAATCCCCTTGACGTCTTTAAGCTCGTCCAAACTGGCCGCCTTGATGCTTTTGATGCTGCCAAAATGGCACACAAGCGTCTTTTTACGCGATTCCCCTACACCCCTAATGTCATCCAGCGCGCTTTTGTGTATGCGTTTTTCGCGCAGCTTCCTGTGAAACGTGATGGCAAATCGGTGCGCCTCGTCGCGGATCGCCGTCACCAGGCGAAATTCCGGACTTCCCCGTTTCAACAATATACTCTCGCTGTTGTGCGGCGTAAAGATTTCTTCTTCCTGTTTGGCCAGTGACACAATTGCAAGGTGCTCGCACCCCACCGACACAAGCGCGTCCATAGCGGATGAAAGCTGCCCTTTTCCGCCGTCCACAATGATCAGGTCGGGCATCGCCGCAAACCCCGGATCGCCTTTCAGCCCACGCGTCAGCCGCCGCGCCAGTGTCTCCTCCATCGCTGCAAAATCGTTGGCCCCTTCAAACGACTTGATCTTAAACCGCCGGCACTGCTTTTTGTCGGGTTTGCCGTCTGTAAACACCACCATCGACGAAACGTTGTCCGTCCCCTGCGTGTTGGATATATCGTAGCATTCGATGCGGTGCAACGGAAAATCCAGCCCCAATTCCCGCGCGAGGTTTTCCGTCGCCGCTTTTTTCAGCCTGTCGCGCCCTTCCTTCTGCTTGACCGCGTCCCGTGCGTTTTTGCGCGCCAGCTCCTGCAGCTTTTTGTTGTCGCCGCGCTGCGCCTGCGCAATCGCCACCTTCGCGCCCCGCTTGCCGGTCAGCCACTGCTCAATCAGGCCTGCGTCATCCGGCCGCGGGTCCGTGTAAATATGCCGGGGCACGCCCGTCTTGTCCATATAATACTGCATCAGGAAGCTGTTCATGATCTCGCTCTTCTCTTCCTGGTCATAATCGATATAGAATTTTTCCGCATAGTTCAGCTTGCCGTCGCGAAACAAAAAAGCCTGCACCACCGCCGTACTTGCACCGGTCTCCACCACGAATACATCCTTGACGTCCAGGTTAGGGAACCCCGCGCGTTGCTTCTCACGAATCCTGTCCACCAGCGCAATCTTGTCGCGCAGCGTCGCCGCCAGCTCATAGTTTGTCTGTTCCGAGGCCTCCTGCATCTGCTTTGCCAGGTCCTTTTTCAGCGATGCGCCGTTGCCCGCAATGATTGCGGCCACCTCGCGCACCATCTTGCCGGATTCTTCTTTGCTCACCTTGCCTGTGCACGGCCCAACACACCGCCCCATCTCATAATTGAGGCAGGGGCGCTCACCCCGCGCCGCCGCGCGCCCGATATCCTTTTTGCAACTGCGCAACGGATACAGCCTGTAAATATGGTCCAGTATATCGTACATCACGTGCGCCGCAATAAACGGCCCGTAATACTTCGCCCCGTCCTTTTTGACGCTGCGCACCACCTCCACACGGGGGTACGCCTCGCGCATGTCTATGCGGATGTACGGAAAGTGCTTATCGTCTTTCAACATGATGTTGTAATACGGCTTATACTGCTTCACCAGATTACTTTCCAGCACCAGCGCTTCCAGCTCCGTATCGGTGATAATATATTCAAAATCGGCGATGTGCGCGATCATCGCCGCCACCTTGGGTAGCTGCGTCTCATTGGTAAAGTACTGCCGCACCCTGTTTTTGAGCACAAGCGCCTTGCCCACATAGATCACGTTGTCGTCCGCATCCCGCATGATATACACACCCGGCGTGTCCGGCAGGTTTTTCAGTTTTTTTTGTATTTTCTCGTTGAATTCCATTGCGTATCAGTATCCCAAATCCAGCGCCTTGGAGAATATCTGGCCGGCGAGCGGGGTTGCGTGTGCCGACCCAAACCCGGCGCCCTCCAGTATCACGGCAATTGCATAGGGGTGCTGCGGGTCGTCCGAAAACCCTACAAACCACGAATGGTTTTTGACCGCGCCGCCATCCACATATTCCGCCGTACCTGTCTTTCCGTTGATCGTCACGCCGCCGATATCCGCGCTGGTCGCCGTCCCATGGTCCACTGTGGCCCGCATCAACTCCGAAATGGTATCCGCAATTGCCGGGGACGTCTCGTCGCGAAAGCGTGAAGGGCTGAAGCTGTACGCCGTCCTGTCGCCGTATTTGACCTCCAGCAGCGTCTTGGGCTCCATCACTGTACCGCCGTTGGCAATCCCCGCCGTAATCATCATGTTATGCATGGGCGTCACCAGGTCCTTATACTGGCCCACCCCAGCCCACGCCAGGTCATAATCCCTGCCCGACAGTTCAAAATTACTCTTGAGCATATTGAAATCCTGGAAGTTAAACTCGTAATTGAACGCAAATTTATCCGCGTTCCGCATCATTGCCGTGCCGCCCAGCCGGACGGATAATTCCGCATAATAAATATTGCACGACCGCACAAACGCCGATGTAAAGTCCACGTGCCCATGCCCGCTGCTTGTGGGGCATGTCACCGTTTCGCCGCCCACGACGGCGCTTCCCGTACAGTTGATCTCCATATCCGTCACGCCCTGCTCCAGCGCTGCCGCCGTTGTGACAATCTTCATTGTGGAGCCGGGCGCATAACGCCCCTGCACCACCCTGTTCAGAAATTTGGATCCTGTTTCGTCGTCGTCATTTTCTATGTTTTCCGGGTCGAACGTCGGTACGCTGACACTGGCCAGCACTTCGCCCGTCGTATAATCCATCAGCACAACCGCACCGTTATAATCCATGTTGTCATAAATATACTCGCACAACCGCGCATCTATCGTCAGGTATACGTCACCCCCGCTTGTGCCGCTGGCCGCCGTCGCAATCGTATTCAGCAACCCCCGGTCATGCCCGTACAGGTATTTCGCGAAATACGTCTCCGCCCCCAGCGATTTCCCGTACACATCACCTACCGTATGCGAAACAGCCCGCCGCAGGTCTGCATCCTGCGCATAGTGGCGCGTGCTGCCTTCCGAATGTGCCAGCAGAACGCCGTTGCGGTCATAGATATCGCCTGCGTTCGCAATGTTGTTGGCAGTCGATATCCTTGGGTTGTACGGCGTGGAGAACCACTCCTCACCATATGTCACATTGATGAAAAGCAGGTATCCGCCCAGCACGCAGAACATGGCCACAAAAATAAACAGCATCCCCTGCATATTTTTTTTGATGTTCGGCTTTTTCATTCTATCCCGCCTCCCATCTCCGATATCTCCGCCTCGTCCAACTCGCCGTTGTTCACCGCCACGCCTTCAATAATGCCCAGCAGGATCATCGAGGACATCATGGAACTGCCGCCCAGGCTGACAAACGGCATGGTGATGCCCGTCAGCGGGATCAGCTTGATCACGCCGCCGATGATAATAAAACTTTGCAACGACAGCATACAGGTCGCTCCAAACACAAGCAGCTTGGAGAACTTGGTGCGCGCGCCCATCGCAATCAGTATACCGCGGACAATAAACACAATGTACAGCCCAATGATCGCGATGGCCACAATGTTGCCAAACTCCTCCGCGATCGCCGCAAATATATAATCCGTTTCGTGCACGGGTATGGATGTCGGCATGCCGTTGCCAAGCCCCGTACCCAGCAGGCCGCCGCTTGCTATCGCCAGCAGCCCCTGCACAATCTGGTAACCCTGCCCGTCGTATGTCGCCCATGGATCCTTCCACACCTCCACACGCACCTTGACATGGTCGAACAGCTGGTAGCTCACCAGCGCGCCACCCGCAAACGCCCCCAGGCTCAGCAGCGTGATGCCCAGGCTGCCCGTCGCCACATAAAACACGATCAGGAACGTACCCGCAAACAGCAGCGCCGTTCCCAGGTCCTTGGAGAACACCAGCAATCCCACGCACGCGATGGTAAACAAAAAGTACGGCCACATATCGCGCTTCCTGTTTTTCGTAGACAGGAAAAACGCCGTGACAATCAGGAACAGTATCTTCACAAATTCGCTCGGCTGGAACGAGAATGGCCCGATCCTAAGCCAGTTGCTTGTGCCGAGCCGTGACGGCAGGATCAACGGTATGGCCAACATGGCTACCGCCAGCACCATAAACACAAAATTGGCCTTGCCAAAATTGTTCGCCTTGCGGATGATATTGAGCGCGACAATCATCAGCGCATTGCCCACCAATATCCAGATAAACTGGCGGTCGCCCGCGTCCGGGTTCATGCGGTACAGCATCACAATGCCAATGATGCAAAGGAAATCCGCAATCAGCAACGACAAGCGGTCAATATGCTTAAAAACAATGCCCAGTATGTTGTATTGCAACAGAAAAACAGCGGCTATGATCACGCCCTTCAGGAAGAGCATCTCATCGAAGCCCCCTTCCCTGAACGCCAGCAGCGTCATTGCCGAGGTCAGGAACAATATCATGAACGTCATAATGATGCCTGTGCCGTACCGTTTAATCGTCATGGCCTACCCTCGTCCGCTTAATGTATACATAAAAATCGATGTCGCCTATCGAAATCACGTCGCCTGTCCGCACCCTGTGCTTGTTGATCGCCTTTCTCCCGTTGATCTTTGTATTGGATTTTGCCGTGGGCAGCAGCATCAACTCGTCCTTTTCATGAAACAGCAGCGCGTGCGTCTTCATCACCGTCTCGTCAGGGATGATGATGTCCACCTTGCGTGAGCTGCCGATCGTGTTCTGCTCGCGGATGCCAAACCGGTCGCCCATAAATTCGGCGGGGCCTCCCACAATTTCCAGATACCCCAGAAATTTGCTGATCGCGCCCTTTACATATTTTCGTTCCTTGTATTCTTTATAGGAAATATAAATAAGCGCAATCAGCACGCCCACAACAATAAGCATGAACCAATAACGCATTGCGTATGCAACCATTTCGTACGTGATGCTATCCATAAGCTATACCCAGCTGCCGCCCAGCAGCCTGCTCCTGATATTGGCGTAATACCAGCCGGAGAGCTTGGTGAAAATGAAATCGTAAGCAATAAAAATGACCTCTGCCAGTATCAGCAGCAGCCACCACGGCATGTCGGGCAGCGGCGCCAGCATGTATCCGCCGCCAAAGAAATACAATACCGCCATACAGAGGTTGTAGTACACCAGCTTAAGCGTAATTGCCGTCGCCCCGCGCGTACCCGATTCCACCGCGTATTTGAATATGCCGTAATGCCCGAAAAACACAAGGTACGGAATCATGCCGGCCTTGTCCGGCGCCAGTATAAAGCCCAGAAAGCACACGACGCCAAACGATACAAACGCCGAGACGAACATGCGCTCCTGCATAATGCCCATGATAAAAATAGAGCTGACAAAAAAAAGCGCCACACGCCCCGCCGGGGCAATGTTTGCCAAAAAAACAACCAGCAGCGTCATCGCCGAAAACATGACTGCCAGCGTACCCTTATTCGCTTTTCCCCTTCCGCGTCCTCTCATATATAAAAAATGCTTTCCTTACCTTTTCACAGGATTCCCCGTTTTTCTCTTAGACGCTCAACCTGTGGGATAAGTTCCTCTATCCCACAGACAATTGTTTTTCTACCCACCAGTCTTTCCTAAAAGCAACACAACCACGGCCAGTACAAATTGCTGCCCAAACACCCAAGGCAGGCACAACAGGCGCATATCTTGCACATTGGGCTGGACATGTTCACCGTGTTTTCGCCATCGCCAAAATCCGCATACATACCCGCGGACTGCGTCATCGCACGCATCGCCTTTTCATATTCCCTGTTGCCGGGCTCCATCTGGTACGCTCGCGTAAAATGTTCCGCCGCACCATCATACCATCCGCGCCGCAGCAATACAACACCCATCAGGTAATGCCATTCGGCAGGCCGTTCTGTCATGCGGTTCAGCATCGCTTCCGCCTCGCCGATCGCTCCGCGCTGGATCGCCATGCGGATCTCTGTGAATTGCGGCGCGCCGCTCCAATCAAAGTTCCCCTGCTTGACCTTCGTGATCATGTCATACGCCGCGTTGACCTGCTTCAGCTTTTCCGACGCGGCCTTCTGCTCGTTCGACCCATGCTCGTACCTGTCGGGGTGGTATCTTTTGACCAGCTTTCTATATGCTTTTTTGACTTCCTCGTCAGACGCGCTTTGATCGACGCCCAACACCTGGTAAGGATTCATCCGTTATCCCTTCAAGTATATTCTTCGTGCGCTCCTTCATTCCCAGGCACACAATATTCTCCAGCAACGGCCGGTTCTGTTTGATCTCCAACCTTTTTAGCGCATCCATTGCCATGGACAGCGTATAATTGAAATTGAACCGCACCTGCTCACGTACATCCTCAGGTATATCTCCCGCAATCCCGTACTTGTTTACAAACACGTTATACTCACCATGCTTCATATCATGGCCAATATCGTCGTAGGCGTCTATCAGGTATACCCAGCGCCCCATGCTGTATCCCAGGTCGTACAGGATATGCGACTGCACAACATCCAGCTCCTGCAGCACCTTTCCAAACAGCACCGCATATGTATCGGCGGCCGCGTCCGTATTCGCGCTTTTCTCCGCCTCCAGGGCATGCAGCTTGTCCGCGCTCTCCCGCATACTTGCGACGACGCCGGGAGCAATCTCCCCCGCTTTGGCAAAAGCCCTCTTAAGCGTCGCGCGCCTGACCATTGCCATCATACCGCCCCGGTCACGCACATCGTCATCCGCCTTGGCATATGCCAAGGCGG
>DHOD01000038.1:18487-18906 GCA_002407725.1 Christensenella sp. UBA5399
GACCGCCGCCGCATAGCGCGCACTGTCCGTCCTGACCGCCCACTTTTTTTTGAACGGGTGCAGCATACAGCTGCAAGGCGCCGCCTCTGCATCGCCCCCCGCCAGGCTGTCGCCCAGTATATAAATAAAGGTGCAATCATAATTAAGCACGGAACTTTTTTTGTAACCGGCCGAAAGCTCCTTGCATAATCCGCAGTAATATGCCTGGAAAAGCTCAAACTCGCGCACCTTCAATTCGCAGGGCAAAGGCGTTATATATCCAAACATGTTGCCATTATAGCACAGTTTTTTACGCTGTTTCCAGCAAATCGGACAAACATGGCCTGCATTCGCCGTATATTTTACACTTTATTCATATCTCGCCGTTTTTCGGACGGCATATTTACACCAATCCCATGTAATACCAATCTTCAATAAAA
>DHOD01000038.1:19062-23331 GCA_002407725.1 Christensenella sp. UBA5399
ATGTAATACCAATCTTCAATAAAAAGTGAAACACCCCTGGGCTGCCTTCAGCTATGCACACCCTCGCTATTAACTCACAGTACGTTTCGCTTGCCCGCTATTGCGCAGCGCGCATTAAAAACGTCTGCGTTTTTAATGGTGAATAGCATAACTCCCCTACCCGGAAGAGAAACATTGAAAAGAGGACATACAAAACCGGACAAAAGGGATAGGATTTGCCCGGTTATTAATACTATTGATATTTGTTTTCTATCTTTACTGCTTTGTTTTAAACACTTCAACCAGTTCTTTTAATATAGCGGACTGCCCGCTAATTTGCTCGCTGGATGCTGCGCTTTGCTCCGCTGTCGCGCTGTTTTGCTGCACAACCTGGGTCACTTGGTCAATCCCCGTATCAATCTGTGCGATCGAAGAATCTTGTTCCTCCGCTAAACGGGCAATCTCCCTTATAATACGGGAGCTCTCCTCTATCCCTTCTACAATCTTGCCAAACGATTTTGCCGTCTCCTCCGCAATCCTAGAGCCCTGGTCGGATTTTCCAATGGAGTTTGAGATCAGCATACCCGTCTCTTTTGCGGCCTCTGCGCTCTTGGCTGCAAGGTTTCGCACCTCGTCCGCAACCACAGCAAAGCCTTTACCCGCTTCACCCGCACGCGCCGCCTCCACCGCGGCATTAAGCGCCAGTATGTTTGTCTGAAACGCAATATCGTCAATCGTTTTGATGATTTTGCTAATCTCTTCGCTTGCCTTGCCTATTTCGCCGACGGCTTCAATTAAGCTGTCCATTTGCTCAGTGCCTTCGCGCGCATCGTTTTGAATCCGCCCCGCGAGATCTGCCGCTCGTTGCGCCATATCCGCACTTTCTTTTGTTTTTCCCGCAACATTTGATATCGATGTGGAAAGCTCTGTCACCGCGGAAGACTGCTCGATCGACCCCTGGGCCAAAAGTCCGGCGCCGTCCGCAAGTTGGGTCGTCCCTGTCGAGACCTGTTCGGACGCCTGCCTGATCTGCTCCACCATGTCGCTGAGCTGCACCACCATTTTTCGAAATGCAATGTACATAGAGTCGTTTTCCCCGCGCGCCGCCAACTGCACCGTCAGGTTGCCGTCCGCAATCTGCTCCAGCGTTTTGGTCTGCTGCGTCGTGCTCTCCACCATGTTCTGAAACGATGTCACAAGCTGGCCGATCTCGTCTTCCGACTGATATTCAAGCCGT
This sequence comes from Christensenella sp. UBA5399, assembly GCA_002407725.1. GTDB lineage: Bacteria > Bacillota > Clostridia > Christensenellales > Christensenellaceae > UBA5399. The sequence goes on from DHOD01000038.1 coordinate 20,279, forward strand.
ACATTCATATCGCCCTCGGCAATGTTCCGCGACGCGCCCGCAAGCATCCTCACCGGTTTTCCGACATGTTTATTGACATACCGTAAAAAATACAAACTTGAAAAAATGCTGAATACTACAATGATCAGTACGGTGAAAAGTCCAAATTGTCCGGTGCTTTGGTTCACTTCCTCTACGGAAATATCCACGCCCACAATCCCTATCACCGTTCCGTCTTCCGCTTTAATGGGCGCAAAACCGGACACCATGACGCCATACCCTTCCGAATCGTAGATGTCTGTCGCCATGGCCACGCCTGTTATATATGTCGTATCCGCCTCCGCCGCAAACGCGTCGTCACTTTCCGTACCGCCCAACACCCCGAGGTTTTCCTCAAGGTCGCCCGGCGCTTTGCCGTCAAAGAAGTATTGCCATTCGCCATCCGCGTTGCGAGCCACGGAATACAGATACGCCACACCCGTATCTGTCTTTACAGAATCAACATATGCCTTGAGTTCGTTCCAGCCATCATCCGGCTGCGCGGAATCCATTACCGCCGCCATGCCGGCCGCATCGACAGCATCCGCCACCGCGCTGGCAATGGATACGGCCTCATCGCTCTTTGCATCGATGACTTCACTGCGAAACGATACATAACCATACACTCCAATAACAATTGTGCCAATAACAATCATGACCAGCGCCACAAACGATATCTTTGCTGCAACCGAATTTTTTAAACGCCCCATAACAATATTCACTCCGCAAAAAATGATAAAATTGATATGCTGTTTTCACAGCATATCACAGTATATCATAGTTTTCGTTTAATATAACCAATAAATGAGGATTATTTTTGAAAATATAGACAATCGCGTTAAAAAACAGCGGTTTTCTATGTAAAATCCACTGTTTCTCTCCAATCCTTTTCGCCCGCATAGTTTTTTCTGAACACTCGCTCAAAAACATAAATTGATTATGTCCGCGCCGCCAGATATTTCAGGAACTTCTTTTCCCCAAATATCTCGTTGGTCACAAACCTTCCCTTGTCAAAGAAACTATACGACGTAAACGGCGACGGCGCTGCCTGCGCCTGCTGTTTCGTCTCCAGCTTGACCAGCTTCAGCACCGCCCCTTTCCGCTCCGCTATGTCGCGTACCAAATGCGCATATTTTTCGGCAAAAGGACATTGGTTGGCGTAATAAAGCACCATCCCCTGCTCACCAATCGTGCCTGCCCGGGCGCTTTCTTTAAACCTTGGCGGCGGCGCACCATCCCTGAGCGGAAGATACAGCAGTTCAAAATACGGCCCCGCCTTATCCGCTGTCACAAAGCCTTTATGCTTCAAAAAATTGGGGTCTGACAAAAACGGCATTTTCTTCGCAGCGGAAAGGATTGCTACGCCGTTCTTTCCTTGCGATTCCGCATCCTCTACACAGGCCGCAAGCAGTTGGCCGGCGTAGCCCTGGTGTTGAAATTTGCCCGACACCCACATGCAGTCGATGAACAGATACCCCGGCGCATCTATAGGAGCCCAGGCATTTTCGGCCGGGATGTATTCAATAAACACTTTACCCCGTTCATCCAGCTTTCTGAACACCAGGCCGTCGTCAAACCGCTCTGTCATCCACTGCTTTTTGAGCGCGACGCAATTGTCGCCTTTTGCATCCGTGATTGCACAGCAAATATGCTCTGCGGAGATATTCTCCCTGTTGACTTCTATGATCGGCATCTCTTTCTTACGACCTCCATCGTTTCAGCGCGGGTAGGTATTGCCCCATCATTTCACGCGCTTTTGCCTCCGTCATCTCCGGGTTATGCTCCACCATATAGGGCACGCACGCGTCGATCATCTCCTGCATGCTCATATCCGCCGTAAACGTTCCGTTCTCGTAGCAATATTTGCAATAATCCATGTTTTTACTGCCATCCGCCTCCACGGCATACATCTCCGCATCCTCCATTGGCATTCCACAGCTTTGGCAAAACTTCTGTTCCATATCGCAATCCTCATTTCTGTTTTTTTATACTATATCATGTATACACTGACATCAGGTTGTCAGCGTATATCATAAAACTGCGCAAGTTTCTTTATTTCTTCTTTCAGCCTCTCCCGGATACGTGTTGGGGATACAACTTCCACATTTGTCCCAAATGAAAGCAGCAGTCCATAGAGCCATTCGTCTTCCGGCATACGCTCCCGCACCGTCAACGTCCCATCATCTTCCCGTTGTACCCGTTCCAGGGGAAATTCATCGTACACGCGGTAAGCCGCACCGGGCCGAAACCGCAGCACAATTTCAGGGTACTCCCTGCCATCGGGTGACCGTTCCTCTATTGATGGCAGTTCCGTCCGCCGCTCAAATTGTTGATCTTCCACTGCCAATCCGGACAGACGGTTCAGCTTAAACAGCCTGTATCCATTTTTATCTATGCAATATGCCTGCAAATACCAGGCTTTTGATTTATATGCCAATTTGTACGACTCTGCCCTCCGACGCCCGCACTGCCCATACGTATTGATATATTCAAACGCAATCACCTTATGCGTCAATATTGCATCCCGCAGCATCTGGAATTTATCGTTATCTTCCTGCCCGCTCGGGCCCCAGCGTCCGTGGTCGACCTCCAACCAGTCTTCGCCATCCGCCCTGAACAGCGCCCGCAGCTTGGTCAGCGTATCTTCCACACCCACATTGCCCGCAGCCGAAAGCCCGCCCAGCGCGCCTAAAATCTGCTGCTGCTCTTCCTTTGTCACGGCCGCACTGTCCAGCACGTAGCCCTCCATCAGGCTATACCCGCCGCCTTTGCCCGCAGCAGAGCAAACGGGCACCCCAGCCACACTCAGTACGTCGATATCACGGTAGATTGTACGCACCGACACCCCCAGTGTTTCTGCCAACTTTTGGGCCGTTATGCTTTTTTCTGTCATCAGTATATTGATGATTTTAAACAAACGATCTATCTGCATACAGATAGTATACTACACAATCACTGCCATTTGTATGGCAGTAATCCTGCATTTTTTACCCTTCTTTTTGCACATGGCGGACAATTTGGTATAATATTCTTAT
>DHOD01000129.1:0-3280 GCA_002407725.1 Christensenella sp. UBA5399
CAAGGATTGGGGGGCACGCCAGTTTTGCAGCGCCTCGTCCGTCAAAAACGCCTGGTGCGATGTGATCAGCACATTGGGCATGGAAATCAGTATGGTGAGGATGTCGTCGCTCATGATTTCCTGGGAATAATCCTCAAAAAACACATCGGTTTCCTCTTCGTATACGTCGAGCGCCGCGCCGCGTATCGCCCGTGTCCGAAGCGCGTCCAGCAGGGCGCGGCTGTCGATCAGCGCCCCGCGCGATGTGTTGACAATAACGGTATTGGGTTTCATTGCGGCAATACTTGCCGCGTCGATAATATGATGCGTCTCCTTGGTCAGGGGGGCGTGCAGCGATATGATATCGCTCTGCGCGCACAATTCTTCAAAGGAAACATATTGTATGCCGGAGTCGGCGGCGGGGTAGGGATCGTAAGCGATAACATGCATACCAAATCCCCTGCAAATATCGATAAAGATCCGCCCGATTTTTCCTGTACCCACAACACCGGCAGTGCGGCCATACAGGTTGATGCCCTCCAGGCCGTTGATGCTGAAATTGTGCTCGCGCGTGCGGACATACGCCTTGTGTGTTTTGCGGATAAGAGTCAGCAGCAGCGCCATTGCGTATTCGGCAACCGCATGGGGAGAATACGCGGGTACACGCAGTATATGGATTTTTTCAAAAGCATATTTGATATCGACATTGTTATAGCCCGCGCTACGCATGGCAATGACGCGGACACCCTGCCCGTATAGGGCGTCTATGGTATCTTTGCCAATATCGTCATTGACAAAGGCGACCACGGCATCTGCGTTTTTGGTCAGAAGGGCGGTGTCGGCAGTCAGCTTGTGTTCATAGTATTTAATGTCATATCCGTATTTTGGGGCAAGCTGGTCAAACCATATCCGGTCATACGGTTTTGCGTCAAAAAACGCGATTCTTTTTTTCTCCATGATGACCCTCCGCTGAAAGCAAGTGTTTTTCCATTCTATATAAACAAAAATACCTACTTCCAATAGTGGAAACAGGTATTTAGAGTTTGATTAAGCTTGATCGTGGAGTGGTGCGGCCTCGGGCGCTTCCCGCGGCGCGGTTTCGTCCGCTTTTTCGGCCTGTTGCTTTTTGAGGTTCTCAAATGCGGAGTAAATCATCAGCTTGATCCTGTTTAATTGATTGACCTCGCTGGCGCCGGGGTCATAATCCACCGCGACAATATTGGCCTCGGGGTACCGGTCGCGCATCGCGCGGATCATGCCTTTGCCAACCACGTGGTTGGGCAGGCACGCAAACGGCTGCACACAGATGATGTTGGGCGCGCCTTCCTCGATCAGGTCGAGCATTTCGGCGGTCAAAAACCAGCCTTCGCCCGTGCAGTTGCCGTTGGAGATGACCTCGGATGCCATTTCGCCCAAGTGACGGATATCCGCGTACGGCGTAAAGTATTTGCTCTTTCGGAGCGCACGTTGTATGGGGTTACGGAACCAGTTGACCAGCCATATGCCGAACATGCTTGCCTTGTATACCAGCTTGCTTTTACCCATTTCCTCGTGCTTGAACTTGCAACTATACAAACTGTAGGTAAAGAACTCCATCAGCGCGGGCATCACACATTCGCCGCCCTCGCTTTCAATTACGTCAATCGCATGGTTGTTTGCGTCGGGATGGTATTTGACCAGAATCTCGCCTACAAGGCCGATTTTTGGTTTGATTTCTCCGGTGCGCTCAATTGCCTCAAAATCACGTACCATCTGCTTTGCGGCTTTGCGGTATCCAAAGTAACGCGTATGGTAGGTGATATCCTGTATTTTTTGTACCCATTTATCAAAAAGCACATCGGTCTCGCCCTTGTTCTTCTCGTAGGGGCGTGTTGCCAGCACAACCTTTTGCAGCAGGTCGCCCAGCGATATCGCGATCAGCAGCCGGAGCGCAAGGCCGCCGGTGAACTTCAACCCCGGGTTCTTTTCCAGCCCGGAGAAGTTGATGGATGCGACGACCACATTGGGGAAGTTGGCTTCCTTGAGCGCTTTGCGTAGGAATGCAAGATAATTGGACGCGCGGCAGCCGCCGCCTGTCTGTGTCAGCATAATGACGGTGTTGTCCGGGTCCAGTTTGCCGGTCATAAACGCATTGACCAGCTGACCGACCACAATGATGGTGGGGTAGCATGCGTCGTTGTTGACGTATTTAAGCCCAACGTCAATATCTTCCTTTGTCACCTCGGTGAGCACCTTGAAGTTATACCCCGTAGGGTCGAACGCCTGTTTGAGAAACTGGAACTGAAGGGGCGCCATCTGTGGGCACACAATCGTACCTTTCTCACGCATTTCAGGCGTAAATATTTTCCGCTCAAAGACGGCGTTGGCCTCCGGTGTGTAATCGGCCGGATCCTTTTCCTTCAGCGCGGCAATCAGCGAACGCAAGCGGATTTTGGCCGCGCCAAGGTGGCTGATTTCGTCTATTTTCAGCAACGTGTAAATCTTTCCGGCAGCGTTGATGATTTCGGAAACCTGGTCACTGGTGATTGCGTCCAGCCCGCAGCCGAACGAGTTGAGCTGCACCATTTGCAGGCAGTCGTTTTTGGCAACAGCCGCGGCGCTTTCGTACAGACGCGTGTGGTATGCCCATTGGTCCATCACGCGGACGGGGCGTTCCAGGCTGCCCAGGTGCGCTACGCTGTCTTCCGTCAGTACGGCGAGCCCATAGCTGGTGATCAGTTCAGGAATACCATGGTTGACCTCCGGGTCGATATGATACGGGCGTCCTGCCAGCACAACGCCTGTTTTGCCATTTTCTTTCAACCATGCGAGGGTCTCTTCACCTTTTTTCTCAATGTCACGTTTAAATGCCTCGCGCTCGGCGTACGCGGCGGTGGCGGCATCCTGTGCCTGCTGCTCCGTAATGCCGAACCGGCCAAATTCCTTGACGATTTTTTGCGGAAGGAAGTCGGGCTCATCAAGCGCGATAAAAAAGTTGATGAACTCTATATTCTGCTTGCCCAAAACCTCCATATTGCTCTTGATCACCTCGGGATACGACGTGACGACAGGGCAGTTATAGTGGTTGTTGGTATTTTCGTATTCCTTCTGTTCGAATGGGATGCAGGGGTACAATATCCGCTTCAAGCCTTTTTTGGCAAGGTTCTCAATATGCCCGTGAACCAGCTTGGCAGGGTAGCAAACCGTATCCGACGTAATGCTCTCCATGCCTTCCTCAAACATTGCGTGGGAGGACGGGTCGGACAAGGCGACGCTGAATCCCAGCTTTGTCAGCAGCGTAAACCAGAATGGATAATTTTCG
>DHOD01000129.1:3472-4068 GCA_002407725.1 Christensenella sp. UBA5399
ACCAGAATGGATAATTTTCGTACACGTTGAGCACACGGGGGAGGCCGATCTCGCCCAGCGGCGCATCTGCCGCGGCGAGGGGCTCGTAGTCAAACACCCGTTTCAGCTTGTATTCGTACAGGTTGGGCATTTCGCTGGCTTTGTGCGCGCCTGCACCTTTCTCGCACCGGTTGCCCGATATAAACTTGCGCCCGTCCTCAAATGTAGTGACGGTCAGCATGCACCGGTTTTCGCATTTGCCGCAGCGCACGTTTGCGCCCTTGTAAGAGAAACGCTCCAGTTCTTCCTGTGAAATGATGGAAGAACGCTGGCCTGCCATTTCTTTTTTTGCAATCCGCGCCGCGCCAAAGGCGCCCATCAACTCGGCAATATCGGGACGGATAACCTCGCGGCCCAGTTCCAGCTCGAACGAGCGGAGAATCGCGTTGTTTTTGAATGTTCCGCCCTGCACAACGATATTTTTGCCCAAATCTTCGGGGTTCTTTACTTTGATAACCTTATATAACGCATTTTTGACAACGGAATAGGAAAGCCCGGCCGATATATCGCCCACGGTGGCGCCTTCCTTTTGCGCCTGCTTGACGCGGCTGTTCATA
>DHOD01000129.1:4239-4383 GCA_002407725.1 Christensenella sp. UBA5399
GCTGTTCATAAAGACGGTGCAGCGTGTTCCCAGGTCGACAGGATGGGGTGCGTCAAGGGCCTCCTGCGCAAAATCGCTGATCGGCAGGCCAAGGGAGCTTGCGAACGTCTCCAAAAAGCTGCCGCAGCCGGAGGAACAGGCCTC
>DHOD01000129.1:4587-18189 GCA_002407725.1 Christensenella sp. UBA5399
TCGTTGAGCATGATGCCGTCCACCACGCCGTTTTTGATTTTCAGGCACTTCATATCCTGGCCGCCGATGTCGATAATCAGATCGACGTCATTGTTGAAGTAACGCGCTGCGTTAAAATGCGCCATTGTTTCAATCTCACCCAAATCCATTTTAAGGGCTTCCTTGATAATGGCCTCGCCATAACCCGTCACGCATGATCCTGCAATATAAGCATCGTCCTGTAATTTGCTGTAGACATCCTTGACAATGCCGACCGCCGCGTCAAGCGGGCTGCCTTCGTTGGAATGGTAATAGCTGTATAGCAGCTTATTTTCATCATCGATCACTGCGGCCTTGATGGTTGTGCTGCCCGCGTCAATACCAAGGTAGCAGGGGCCGGTATGCTTCTGTAAATCGGCACGGGGAACATTGCTTTTGCCATGCCGCATGTTAAACTGATCCAGTTCGGCCGGGTTTTCAAACAGCGCCTGCAGGCGGCGTGTTTCGTGGCCTTTTCCTTTTGCATTCTCCAGCCGGCCGGGGAGTTCACGGATATAGAATTCCTGGCCTTCGGCCATCAGCGAAGCGCCAAGCGCCACAAACAAGTGGGAATCCTGCGGGTAAATGATCTGCTCGCCGGTTAGATTTAGCGTCTCAATAAAACGTTGCCGAAGCTCGGAAAGGTAATGCAGCGGGCCGCCCAGAAAAGCGACATTCCCGCGAATTGGGCGTCCACAGGCAAGCCCTGCAATTGTCTGGTTGACAACAGACTGTAACACAGAGACGGCGACGTCTTCCTTGGCCGCGCCTTCATTGAGCAGCGGCTGCACATCGGTTTTGGCAAAAACACCGCACCGCGCCGCGATGGGGTAGATGGTTTTGTGGGATTTTGCCAGTTCGTTGAGCCCGGTCGGGTCGGTGTTGAGCAAGGTAGCCATCTGGTCGATAAAAGCGCCCGTGCCGCCTGCGCAGGTTCCGTTCATACGCTGCTCAAGCGAAGGCTTCATGTAGGTGATTTTAGCGTCTTCGCCCCCCAGTTCCAGCACCACATCGGCCTGGGGGATAAATGTGTGTGTCGCCCTTGCGCCGGCAACAACCTCCTGCACAAAAGGCAAGTCGAGTAGCGTGGCGACGGTCAGCCCGCCAGATCCCGTGATGGCAGCCTGTACATGCAGGTCGCCGCATTCTTCGGCGGTTTCTTTAAAAAGATTATATAATTCGCCGCGGACATCGGAAAAATGCCTGCGGTAACGGGAAAAAACGATGTTGTTGTCCTTGTCGGTAATGACAATTTTGATGGTCGTGGAGCCTACATCCAGCCCCAATGTATATTCCGGCATAAAGCTATAATCCCTCCGATCACATAGAATGTATTATAGCACAAATAAAAAAGAACATTCAATAAACGTTATTATTTTGTTACATATTTATGTGGTATCAGGGAAGATGTCGTATTTACATTTGCAGGCGGCACATGTATAATAATGCGTGGCAATGCGGGCGTGGCGGAACTGGCAGACGCGCCAGACTTAGGATCTGGTACTTCGGTGTGGAGGTTCGAGTCCTCTCGCCCGCACCACCCATAAGTCAAGGCCGAGACAAAAAATAATTTGTCTCGGCCTTGACTTCTTTTCATTGCACGTTCAGGTAGCGACAAAAGAATTCTGCACTGGATCGGGCATGCCATAGGCGAAGCCCGAAACCTTCCAAACGATTTCAACCCTGCCGCCCGGAAAGATGAGGATTTTTTCTATCAGCATGTCCACCAGCTCCTGAGACAACATCTCTGTATCCAACGCCGCCCGCGCTGCTTTCACTGTAGCTGCGCTGGGGGCGCTTTTTTCATTCTGCACGCAAATCGCATCATGCACCTGTTGCTGGTGACCTATCTCAATGTCGATGGCAGCTTTTTGGGCTTTGTATTCTTCGGGGGTAGTTGTGCCAAGCACAAGGTTTTCGTAAAGCTGCTGCTTTCTGTTTTGTAGCTCATTCAACCAAAGATCGCACACAGCCTCCCCTTTGGAGCTGCGACTTGCTGGAACCCTGCTCAGCTCATCATTCCGGTTCAAGATAACTGCCGCCTGCCTGAAAATTACCTCGCTCACTATAGCCTCCAGCTCGCCACCAAGAACTCGAAGCTTGTGGCAACCAGCGTCTGCTGCCGAGCGAGTAAACCAGCAGTGGAAGGCTGCATTCTTCGTACAGCTCAGCCGCATGGTATGCCCGCAGTGACCACAAACCACCTTGCCCTTGAGCGGAGAAGTGACAGCGGCATAACGCTGTGCTGTGCCAAGCCCTCGCTTTCGATGCGGCTCTCCCCGGACGCGGAGCTTCTCTTGTACCACATCAAATAGTTCCTGCGATATAATTGCAGGGTGATGATTGGGTATCCTGATCCAATCTTCCTTTGCATTCGCAGCACGGTTGGCACTGCCCACCCCGGTGGTGCGAGTCTTGCCCGCAATGTAGGTGCAAATGTACTGCTCGTCATACAAAATGCTCAAGATTACGGATTTTTGCCACACACAGCGAAATTCTTCAGTTTTAGCAGTTTTCCAGCGGTGCTTCTTCCATGCGGCAGGTGTAGGGCGGCGTTCATCATACAGCCTCTTTTCAATATCCGCAATACTCTTGCGGCCTGCATACATGTCGAAGATGACGCGCACGGTTTCCGCAGCATCCGGATCAATCGCCATCTTGCGATTTTCATCCAGCATATAGCCGAATGCGCAGTTTTTCGTAACAGCCTCGCCACGCCGAGCCTTTTCTCGTTTGGCGCTGCTGATTTTTTTGGACAGATCTTTGCTGTAATACTCGCTCATCAGCAATTTGAACGCGACCTCCATGCCGCCAGTGTCTCCGTTGTAATCAAAAGAGTCAAAGTGGTCAGACGCCGAGATAAAGCGTACCCGGTACAGTGGAAACACCCGCTCGATGAAGTAACCGGTCTCAATGGCATCGCGCCCAAAACGGCTGAAATCCTTTACAAGAATAGCGCCGATTTTGCCTTCTCGAACCAGCTCCAGTAGCTCCTGTACACCTGGTCGTTCAAAGTTGGTGCCGGTGAAGCCGTTATCGACAAACTCCTGCACCGGGCCATCCAGCTCAGAATCCAGAATATACTTATCCAATATCAATCGCTGGTGCTCAATGCTCATACTGTCGCTCTGCGTATCGTCCAGCGAGAGCCGGATATATTTCGCAAGAATCTGCTTATCCAACCTGTTTCACCTCCCGGAACTCGTCCCTGAAACGAAGAACGATTTCAAAACTCTTGTCACGCCTGACGAGTATTTTCTCCACCAGGCGGTCAATGACATCTGCCGTCAATTCGTTACCCGCAATGGCTTCTGAAGCTGCATTGGCAAATCCCGTGTATGCCTCACGCTGCGATGCACCCTCGCGCCGCTGTGTGCGAATTACGTCGGCACGCCTGGACAGTTCCTCGATCTTGGCCTCATAATCCGCTTTCATGGCGGCAAACTCATCGGCAGTAATTAAACCGCCCAGCATGTTCTCATACAGACTTTTAAGAAAGTGCCCGCTCGCAGAAAGCTGGCGGTTGATCTCATCCAACTCGGTATCGGCGGCAGCGGTTTTCATAGGAACCATGCGCTCCATCTGAATATATCCACCCAGTATGGCTTCGGCATGTTTACGCAGCAGAGCGAAAACCTCCGATTTCAGTTCGTCTTCCTTTACCGATACCTGGAAGCAGGCGTCTTTATGGAATTTCCACTGGGATTCACAGCGATACCAGTAGATGCCGTCCTTGTTCTGGCGATGGCGGTGCATGGGGTGGCCGCAGTGAGCGCAGAACACCTTTCCCTTGAAGATATGGGGTGAGTATGCGACTGCCTCCCGGCGAACCTGCTTATCTCTCTCTGAAGCACGTTGGAACATGGTTTGCGCACGGTCAAATACCTCGCGGGAAATAACGGGCTCATGGGTATTCGGCACGCAGATCCAATCGTCGGGATGAACATTGCTCTGCCTGTATCCTTTCGTCTGCGTCTTGCCCTGCACCATATCGCCAACATACATGCGGCTTTTGAGGATGTCCACAACCACACGCTTTTGCCAGAAGGGCTTGCCGATCAACTTTTTGCTGGTAATCAGGCCCTTATCCTGTTTGTAGTGACTGGGCGGCAGGATCTTCATCTCATTGAGCATCCGAACGATCTCGCCGGCACCTATGCCGCTTGCCGCCCAGTCGAACATCTGGCGCACAACTGCGGCGGCTTCTTCATCGATTACGAGGCGATGGCAGTCATTAGGCGCCTTGGAATACCCATAAGGCGCCAGTCTGCCCACGAAACGACCATCCTGAATGTTCTGTTGCTGTACAGCGCGGCATTTGCGGCTGATGTCCAGCGCATAGGATTCCGCTATCATATTCTTCAGTGGGATCATCACACCGCCGTCGCCATCTTTGGAATCAAAAGCATCGGTCACTGCGATGAACCGAACACCCATTGCGGGCAGCTGTTTCTCAATGTAATAGCCGGAATCGATGGAATTGCGCCCAAACCGTGAAAGGTCTTTCACGATGATGCAGTTGATCCTGCCGCTCTGCGCATCTTCAAGCATGCGGTTAAAATCTGAACGGTCGAAGTTGGTGCCTGTGGTCTGGTTATCGCAATAGATTTCCACAAGACGGATATCGGGTGATGTCGCAATGAAGTTCTCAATGATATCCTGCTGGTTCTCTAGGGAGTCGCCTGGCTTGCGCCTCGCATCACTGGACAACCGTATGTAGGCGCCAGCATTGTAAATGAGCTGCTCCGGCTGAGCCAGAATTACTGTTCCGGTAGCCTTCCTGCTTTTTCTAGCCATCACGCCACCTCCTGCGCGCTCTTGGAGATGCCAAGGAGACTCAGAGCTTGCTCGTATTCCGCCTGATAGTTGAAGGTGAAATCCAGCTCGGTCTTGCTGATGACACGGATGCTGCGGATCAGGTTGACCACGGTACGGCGGTCCAGTTCGTTCAGCCCCTCGAACTTCTGGAAATGCTCCATCCAACGAAGCCGTTCGGCCCTGCCCTCCATGGCGTTATCACGCTCGGCCTCCAATGTGGCGATGGCATCCCGCAGGCGGGCTTCGTCGGCGGTGTACTTGGTTTTTAGGGTTTTGTAATCTTCCTTCGTCAACAACCCACTGACCATGTTCTCATATAGCGAGGATTTGAAGCCGCTGATTTTGGTAAGCTGATTTTCGTTGTCGGTGATCTGCTCCTGAAGCTGCTTCGCCAACGCCAGTGCCGCCTTACGCCCATCGCTGATAGCCAACACGGATTCTAAAGACGCAATCCCCGAAATATGTGCCTTTACGCTCTCCAGGGCACATTCGATCAGGTCACTTTCTTTGACCATCGATGCACCGGTGCAGCCGTTCTTCTTTCCGGTGGGGCAATAGTAGTAAAGATACTCTTTGCCCTTGTAGTGGTTGGTCTTGCGGGTCATTCGGCCACCACAGCACCCGCAGATGATGATGCCAGAGAACAAATACACCTTGCTCCCGCCCGGTGCGGTGCGGGTATCGAGTTGCATGATCCGCTGGGCAAGGTCGAAATCCTGCGCGGTGACGATATGATCGTGGGCGTTCTCCGTGCGCTGCCACTCGGACTCCGGCCTGTCGACCACATCCTTGATCTTGTAGTTGAATGTACCCTGCTTCCCCTGAACCAGCGTGCCCATGTAGGTCTCGTCGTTCAAGATGCGGAAGATGGCGGTCGCCGACCATTTCGTTTCGGGGGTGTCGGCGAAACCGCCTGTCGGATGCGGAAGCCCTCGGTCGCGCTTGTAGGCCATTGGCGACAGCACGCCGCGAGCGTTGAGCGTCTCGGAGATTTTGAGGGCGCTCATGCCGTCGATCTTCATACGGAAGATGTCCCGCACGATGGAAGCGGGGTAATCGTCAATCTCCAGCTGGTTCTTGTTTTCATCGGAGCGTCGGTAACCATAAATTGGGCATGCGCCAACATAATCGCCGTTAACACGCTTGATGTTCAGCGCGGAGCGGGTCTTTATCGATATATCCCGGCTGTAAGCGTCGTTTATGATGGACTTTACGCTCACCACTAGGTCATCTGCGCTGTCTCGAAGGGTGTCGATGTTATCGTTCAGAGCGATGAAGCGCACTCCATAGGCAGGTAAAATGCGCCGCAGATAACGGCCAGTCTCGATGTAATCCCTGCCAAACCTCGAGAGGTCTTTTACGATCACGCAGTTGATTTCGCCGGCTTCGATATCGACCATCATCTCTTTGAACGCCTTGCGGTCGAAGATGACGCCAGAAACGCCATCGTCCACTTTTTCTGACACGGCCTCGATATCCGGCTGGCTGGAGATAAAGCTATCCAATATCTTCCGCTGATTTTCCACACTGTTCGATTCTCCGTCCTTATCGTCCGCATAGGACAGGCGAATATACTTCGTTGCAAAGTATTTTGTTTCTGACACAAGGTGAATTGCCCCATCGGGGCAAGAGAGGGTGGCCTGGGCCATGACAAATCACTCCTTTTTTCACGGGTTTCGCCGCGAATCAGAAGTGATTGAAGATGGCTCTATTCTTCTCTTTTCCCATCTCCATGTTAACTCTCTTCAGCGGCGTATTCAAGTCATTCTTCTCATTTAGGCGATAATTCTTTGCAGGCATTCTTCCAGCGTGGGACCGTCCTCGGCGAAGCGAGCGGTGACCTCAAATTTTCCGCAACGAAAGTGATATGGGTTCCCAATCTGCCGAACGAACTCGGCGATGCGCTCATCACGCGGCATGCTTTTATCAACCTGGACTTCGCGGATATCCACCAGGTCTTGTGCGCTTAATATGACGTGGTTCATAATGAAATCCTCCTCGGCTATTTGAAATAGGTGGCTGGCTTGTGGTCTGCCATAAACTGCCGAATATCGTTGATGCTGGAAGAGGTATGACAGAATGGCAGTGCAGCTGTCACCCGGTCATGGTACGGGGCTCCGTCACGGGCTCGGGAATCCAAAATGGCGCACACGCCGCTGTCGCCCTCGGTGCGGATGAGCCGACCGAAGCCCTGTTTGAGTTTCACCAGCATGTCGGGCACCAGCGCCTGGTTTTTGTAGGCGAGCATATCAGGATAAAGCGTCTTTTCGTAATCACCAATGGGATCAGGCACGGAAAAGGGCAGCTTGACGATAATCAGCATGCTCAGCGCGTCACCAGGGATGTCGATCCCTTCCCAAAATGAGCCAGACGCAAACAGAATGCCGTTGCCGCTGGCCTTGAAGTTGTCCAGCGCAGCGGTATCTCGTTTACCCATGCGGAACATCGGGAAAGGAAGCTTGCGTCCACGCAGGATGGTAAAGACCTGGCCCATAGCGTTGTAGGATGTGAACAACACGGCGGTGTGCCCGTGAGATGCAAGTACCAGGCGTTCCACCTCATCTGCCACCGACTGAATATAGCCCTTATCCTGCTGATCTGGAAACGGAACGGAATCACTGATATAGAGCATGACGTTTCTGTGGTAATCGAAGGGTGACGGCTGGCTGGTTTCGGCGATGAGGGCTTCCCGCATCCGCGATAGCCCAAGGGAGCGTTTCATGCGGGAGAAATCGCCCCCTGCCGACAACGTGCCAGAAGTCAGGATGACGGGTAGCCCTTGGCTCCAGATGTCCGTATATAGCCGTTCATCCAGGTTCTTTGGGATTGATGCAAGCGTGAAACCATCCTCCGACTGCTCCAGCCAGTAAACCAAGTCGCGGTGCTTACGCAGGGCCGCGGCGCAGCTTCTCAGGTTTTCCAGTTCCCACACTGCCTGTGCTCTACGCTCCCGATACCGTGCATGCACATGGCTGTCGGCCAATGCGGCAATGAGATCGGCGGCAATCCCCGCCATGGTTTTCAGGTGGCGGGTCGCATCAGCATCCAGATTGGCAGGAAGCCGCTCTGCTTCGTCGTCTTCGACATTAGGTAGATTGTTCTGCAATCGTACAAACAAGCGCTTGCCCTGCTCCTCCAGCTTTTTTGCCAGGCGGTGGATATTCACACCACTTAAGGATTTGCCTTCGGTGAAACTGTGGATGGAGGCCGCAAGCTGCGGAAGCTCCGATTCATCCAGCATCACGCCGTACATCTGTCGCGCTGCATCAAGAAACTTGTGAGCCTCGTCGATAACCACAAGCTGGTAGTGTGGCAGAAGTGGGCGCTTGCCAGAAGCGCGATGAAGAACATCAGCGAGGTAATAGTTGTGGTTGCAGATCAAAAAATCCACCTCGGGATCGTTGGCCTGCTGCATGTATCGGAGATACCGACAGCTTGCAGCATGGCGGCAGCTGTCGCCACATTTTCCGGAGACGCAGACTTTGCGCTTCATAAATGGCGTCAATCCTTCCGCGTCAGCAAGGTCGCAGGATGCACTCGGCGAAACGAGAGGATGAAGAATGCTTTGGGTTTGTGCATCGGCATCTTTTATAAAGGCATGCAGGCGCCTTTCGCAAAGAAAATGCTCTCGGCCTTTGCGGATAACGCAGGTCAGGGGTGTATTGATAACTCCGTGCAGCATGAGGATATTTGAAAGTTCAGGGAGATAATCCTGGATGATGGCGCGCTGGAGTGCAATACTGGATGTTGCGATGACTACCGGCATGTAGGCAGTCTCGGCATAACTCTGCTGCGGATAGTGGCCGCACAGCCAGAAGTCGTTGAGCCTTCCGCGCTTGGCAAGCACAGCGGCGACTAGGTAGGCCATGGTCTTGCCGGTGCCAACTTCCGATTCTGCCAGAGAAATAGCGCGGCGAGAGATCGTTTTAAGGATATGCTCTGCCAGTCCAATCTGGTTCTCTCGAACGGCGTACCCGTGTTGGGGCAGAATGTCTGCGAATATGTGGGTCAAGGTTTCGTCCATCTTTTTGCGTGGCAACTTTTCGCGCGGTGGCCGGTCGATAGACAAGCGGCCAGCTCCAGCGATGGGAAGTGCCCTGATCTTGGCCGCCGCATCCTGATATTCGCTTTCATCCAGTGGGCGATGCTTGCGGCATAAAATCTCTTTTCTGCCGCTGGTCAGGTTGACCGCACAGTACACATGGCTCTTGGTTGTCTGCCGCTCCAGCAGTGCACAGCCATAGGCGGTGAATATTGGCTTTCCGTCCGCAAGAAAGCGTGGCGGTATGTTTGGTGGCATGTCGTATGAAATTTCGCGGGCGTATATATCTGTAGCCGTTACAGGCATGATGATCCCTCCAATCCGTTAGATTGGCGGCTTGATGGTACGCAGCGATCCGAGAACCGAACCGCTGCGCAGTAGTCAAACCGCCAAAGTCAAAACATATAGATGATGATTGATTTTGCGGTGAATACCGTAATAGTTTGTTTCTTGTGACATTCCCGGACGGCGGCGCATGCGCGCTACCCATGAAAGCTCCCCCTGGCCTTTTTCAGTCAGAACGATGCTTCCGCCATGTATGACCCCTACTACCATGGCCCCCGTATAGTCAGGTTCGGGGAAGTATCATCATCCGCTTGGCGCCTTGTGTCTGCCGGTTTCCTTCTTTTCCAAGGAGAAAGAGGACCGGGCGCTCGCCCTACCCCTACCGCCATATTACTGTAGCAGGCAGGGGCGGGGTCCTCGCGCGCGGCGTCGGGCGGTTATGTTACCCGGTGTGTCGCTATGACCGCCTAGCGGGCGGTGTTTGTCAAGGTGCAACGAGGAAGCGATTTTCCTCCTCACTATCCATCCCGAAAAAAGGCCGGGGTGGATAAAAGAATATTGAAAAAAATTACTCGTTCATCAGGCGACGAAGCTTTTCAAGGACTTTGTCGCGGCGGTAGATGATGGTGCGGTGGTACACACCTATTGTTCGCGCCAGCTCTCGAGCTGAAATGCCTTGAAAGAAAAGCTGGTCGATCAGCTCCCGATCCTCCTCCGAAAGCAAGAGCATTACATCCATCATCTGCTCAATCATCAGGTCGTGAATGGCGGCATCCTCTGCTGACTCGACATGCTGGCCTGTCAGATATGAAAGGTGCATGCCGTCTTCCGCCATGCGGTCCAGAGATAGGAGAAACCTATCTTCGCGCTCGTAGCCATATCGCTCCTTGCGATCTGCCTGCGCATACGCCTGATATACATCTATGGGAACCTCCACATCTACGCCATCTACTATGATGACGTAGCGGAACGTGCCGTCCTCGTTTTGATATTTTCTGTAGTTGCGATCTTTCTGCCAATATTTCATAGTCCTTCCTCCAGTCAGTTTTTTGTGATAGTCCAAAAACTGCTGGAGAAGGGCGGTCCACGTGCACATGGGAAGATGGGCATAGAAAAAGCTCCTTGCTCAGCCGGGAAACAAGAAGCTTTATAAAAGAAAGATGGCCGGAGCAAAGCTTGCTTGCTTCACTCCGGCCATTTGGTGTCTCATCGCATCAGCGAGAACCCGTTGCTCGGTAGTTATTTACAGCTGGTCGTTCGTTTGATTTTGAAATCCGAGGAACACTCAATGGTGACTATATTGTGGCAACGCGGGCATTTCAGCGCCACATCAATTCGTTCCTTTGGGATTTTAGATATATCAAAGGCTCTGCCGCCGCACTTTGGGCAGGGAATTCTAGTCATTTTACTCATTCTGCAAATCTCCTCCAGTAATCATGGTACATATTTCGAGAGCTCCTGAGCTCGCACAATTGTTTTTCGAGAAATAAGCTTATCCGCTTTGTAGCGAAGTGTTTTCTTAAAAAAATGCGACCT
This sequence comes from Christensenella sp. UBA5399, assembly GCA_002407725.1. Lineage (GTDB taxonomy): Bacteria > Bacillota > Clostridia > Christensenellales > Christensenellaceae > UBA5399. The sequence continues at coordinate 15,287 of DHOD01000129.1, forward strand.
GCTTTTTTTGCCGATTACTCAAGACGATAGCCTGTCTCGTTAAGGCGGATTTCTGCAGATTGCTTAGACACTTTAAAGAAATTTGCCAAGCGATATACAACCCATGCATGAAGCGAAGACCATTTTCGCTGTGCAACAGAATTTGTAGAATACTCACCTATAAACTCTTTTACCATTATGTTAAATGGCTCCGGTGGCATAAGAATACGAGGCGCAATACCTTTTGCTTGCCATTCCATCCAATCCTCATCTGTCCAATTTGCTTTATTCGATTCGTCAGACTCTTCGTATGAACTGCGTATGTGAACCGCCTTTGTTGTGTCCACCACGGAAACGGCGATGTGATAATCTCTGTGTTTGTGCCAATGAAATGCTTCGTGGGCAATGGTATTGTTCTTACAGCCTTCATTGCGTTTTTCTATGGTATCGGGGTCAATAATCATCGTGCCGTACCTCGCCTTAACCATTCTATATGAATCGTCATCCTTATCATAAATTTCTGCCAGACCGCTCGTGAAGCACATTTGCCCAAGTATGCTGAAATCCTCTGTCAAGCGTTTTTCAACGACTCGCAGCCCCATACAATGACGAGCAACATGGAGTATTGGGACTGCGATTGGGCGCACCAAAGCCTCTGGATAATACGCTTCCAGAAATTCAACGGCTTCATTATCAAAATCGGCGCGGCTAATGTGCGGAACATTTGATGAAAGTAACACAGACAATATAATCCCTCCCAGCTTGCTATTGCTTGTCTTCCTTGCCAATGTCATCGAGTACCTTTTTCCAGAAATCATCGCCTAGATTTTTCTCGTTTGCTCTGCGCAGGGCTTTCCGTACATGCGGCAATTGCGATGACATTAAATATTCGGGCAAATCGGGTGCTGCAGTATCACGCTCGCGACCGGCAAGATCGAACATTTCCTCCCTTTCGTCGGATGTGAGATGAAGTACAACTGCAATTTTTTCTAAAACCTGCATTTCAGGCGGGTTGCGTCTGCCCTTGACAATGTCCGATAGATACGACGCGGTCATACCCATTGCATCAGCGATGTCTTTCAGTTTAATGTCTTCACCTCCAACGCCGCGGCCTTTTCTTTTGTTGTCGATAAATGCTCCAAATTCCCCTGCCATAATCATTCTCCTTTCGGTGGCAGCACATCGCGCCACACAGCTTATTAGCAGATTCGCTTATAAGCGTATATTATCATGGTGCCTATAGGCCTGTCAATACCCGATAGCATTTCCGCCAGAAGTTTTTTGAGAAGCGAAATCCTGAATTGTATGGCAATATTCCAGAGTTCTCATGATATTTTATTGTTTTCTCAGAGAATGCGTGCTATACTTAACAAATCGACTGAGACTCTTAAGAAATCTCGAAAAGTGAGGTTCAATATGGCTATAAGCTACAAAAAGTTATGGAAGCTACTGATTGACCGTGACCTGAAAAAGAAGGATTTACCTTCATTGGCCGGCATTAGCTCTGCGTCAGTTACAAAATTGGGCAAGAACGAAAACGTAAATACAGACATCCTCGAAAAAATATGCCGCGCGCTAGACTGCGATATCGCAGATATTATGGAGATGACTGAGGACAAATAAAGGAGCTTTCGCTATGCCGTATACCGCACATCAAATTCGGTTTTTTGCCGAGCAACTAATGTTGAAACGTCCTCAACATTCACTTGACGGGCTTGCTTCTGCTATGTCAGGGGTTAAAGTAGATCTAAATCCGCACCAAGTGGATGCAGCTTTATTTGCTTTGCAGTCACCCCTGTCCAGCGGAGCACTGCTTGCAGATGAAGTTGGGCTAGGGAAAACAATAGAAGCCGGGCTTGTGCTTGCACAGTATTGGTCAGAGCGCAAACGAAAAATCCTTCTCATTGTCACGGCCTCCTTGCGCACACAATGGAGAGCGGAATTGGAAGAAAAATTCTTCATAGGCTCCGAAATATTGGAATCTAAAAACTACAATAAGGCTAAGAAAAATAACCCATCTTGCAACCCCTTTTTAGTGCAGGATGCAGTCGTTGTCTGCTCTTACAATTTTGCATCAGCCAAGATGCACGATGTCCGCGCGGTGGACTGGGATTTAATTATTATGGACGAGGCGCACAAGCTCCGCAACGTCTATAAGCGCAACAATGTGATGGGCAATAATTTGAAAACTGCTCTTGCGGGAAGAAAAAAGCTACTCCTTACGGCAACACCTCTGCAAAACAACCTGATGGAACTCTATGGGCTTGTCAGCATTATTGACGAACGGGTTTTTGGTGACTCGGATGTCTTCCGAGAGGTTTATGTTAATGTATCGAATATTGAGACCCGTAATCGCAACCTCAAGGCGCGCCTGCAAAACTGCTGTAAGCGCACACTGCGCCGTCAGGTGACGGAATATGTTTCTTACACGGAACGCAGAGCCATTATGCAAGAATACACACCGAGCCCAGAAGAAGAGCAACTATACACGGATGTATCAAATTACCTGCAACGTGAGCGCCTTTACGCGTTCCCACAAGGGCAACGCCAACTTCTGATGCTGGTAGCACGAAAACTGCTTGCTTCATCATCCATGGCTATCCATGGTACGCTTTCGACGATTGTTGAGCGATTGAATTTGAAACTAACTGACTATCAAACCCAACTCAACCTCTCCGATCTTGATGATTACGATGGCATCGAAGAACTCATCGATGAAGAATCGAACGGCGATGACGCTGGAGCGGTCGAGGCAATAGCGGCGGATTATGAGGGCATCAAAGAAGAAATCGAAGAGCTGAAGAGATACGCCGCGCTTGCCGAAAACATCACTACCAATGCAAAAGGCGATAATCTTTTAACCGCACTACAGAGCGGGTTCGAAATGAATGAACGACTTGGCTGTGTTTGTCAACTGAAAAGTA
>DHOD01000130.1:0-207 GCA_002407725.1 Christensenella sp. UBA5399
TCAGCGCCGCAGCCGGGTGGCCGCCTGTGGGTGAAGCGGTCGGCGATGGAGAAGGTGTTGCCGATGGTGCCGGAGATGATGAAGGTGAGGGTGTTGCCGATGCACCCGCACCGGATTCCTGCCCGCTATCTTCCAGCGATGCGCTCGGGGACGGGCTAATGCTGGGCGACGGGGATACCGACGGCTCTGCAACCTGTCCTTCGTCCT
>DHOD01000130.1:363-836 GCA_002407725.1 Christensenella sp. UBA5399
TCCTTCGTCCTGCCCTGTACCGTCATCCGGCGCCTGTTCTCCCTCGCCCTCTCCTGTCACAATCGCGCCGGGTTCCCCTGTGGAAGCAGGCAGGTCGCCCGCCATTGCCCCCATCGTAAAGGAAAACATGAAAACCAAAAACAATACCAACGCTACAATTGATTTTTTATTGGAATACACTGTGAAACTCCCATCCTTTCAATCCGCTTGCAGTACAGCATATCTGTGCGGCAGGGTCCCTTTTAAACAAGACAGTACCACATATCCGCCGGCAGCAGCCGCAAATTTAAAAAATAATTCATATATCACAACTATCGTAAAGTTGCAAAGGCGAAAGAAGGGCATACCCCTCTTTCGCCTCAAACAAAATCCTACCTGTCAGGCCGCCATCTTTATCAGCCGCCTGTTGTCTGTGCGTCTGCGCTCACATCGGGCGAAGCGCTCTCACCCGGCGCGGGCGATACGCTCTCGCT
>DHOD01000130.1:1011-11662 GCA_002407725.1 Christensenella sp. UBA5399
GGGCGATGTGCTCTCGCTCGGCGCAGGCGATGTGCTCTCGCTCGGCGCGGGCGATGTGCTCTCGCTCGGCGCGGGCGATACGCTCTCGCTCGGTGTCGGCGATACGCTCTCACTCGGTGTCGGCGATGTGCTCTCACTCGGTGTCGGCGATGTGCTCTCACTCGGTGTCGGCGATACGCTCGGTGTCGGTGATACGCTCGGTGTCGGTGATACGCTCGGCGTCGGCGATACACTCTCGCCCGGCAGCACGATCATATCGCTTACAGTGCCCTGTGCAGAGCATGCCCAGATCTGCTGCATATAGTTGATAAGCTTCTGCCCATAATCCGGGCCCGTGGCCCATTTGCCGCTCAGCGCTTCCACAGTCGGCGCCGTACCGCGCAGGCTATTGCTCCAGCGCGGGTCGTACGGCGAACCGTCCGGTTTGCATGTGCTCGCATTCAGCGGCGCTGTCGACGCATAGCACTTGAGATGCTGTACATGCGCCCTGATACCCGTGGTGATGCCCCACGCATCGTCGCCATAGGTCGCAGCGAAGTTGAATCCCGGATTGCCTGCGCCTGTCGCGCCAAGGCCCGCAAAGTTGAACTGGCTGATGGATACCAGGTTGCCGAATTTCAGGAATCCTGTCTCCAGGCACATCTGCGCCCATGCGACCTCCGGCCTTATCCCCTCATACAGGCACTCTGTCGCGTACTGGTTGGCGAATGCCTCCAGCGTTACGCCCCGGTCCACATAATACTGCGGGAAGGAGATCGGCGAATACTTCTTATAGAAGTTCACCATCTGCATGACGGTCACACTGCTGGTGCCCATAATCTCGTAAGCGCCGTTAACTTTTGCCGTCGTTCCACCTACCATCTGGCTCTTTCCGTTGTTGTCGATTGCATATACATGAATATTGTACGTACCCGTTACCTTACCATGGTTGTTGTAGTCCACATCCACATAATAGTTGCCGTTTCCGTACGAATTTGCAGTGTACCATACAAGGTCGCTCTGGTCGCTCTTGCCCCAAATCGCGGCCTGCACCTGCTTAATGCCAGCAGCAGCACGCACCTCGTACATGGTCGCCGTAAAGTTTGTCGTGATCGGGTCGGGCGAAACCGTTACGCCGGACATCGTAGGCGCCGCGGGAGCGGCCCCTTGTTTCACATTGACGTTTGTAGCGCCCACAAACCCGCGGTTGCCTGCTTTATCGGTCGCGTACACATGGATATTGTACACGCCCCTGTTGTACGAGTGGTTTGCGATATCGGCATAAAGGCCCCAGTTGGAGTTGCCGAAGTTCACGCCGTTGTACCACATGATGTCGCTCTGGTCGGTCTTGCTCCACACAGCAAACTGCACGTTTGCCACACCAGATTCACTGTCACTGAGGCCGTACGCATACGCCTGGAATTTATTACCCGTAGTCGAAGCCTGGTCGGGCGATACCGCCTTGGCCTTCGGTGGTGTGGTGTCCGCCTTTATATTGACATTTGTCGCACCCACAAACCCGGTGTTACCCTGCCCATCCGTCGCATATACATGGATGTTATATGTGCCCTTGTTGCCTTTATGGTTTGCTATGTTTGCATACAGGCCCCAGTTGGTGTTGCCAAAATCCACACCATCGTACCACATAAGATCGCTTTGGTCGGCCTTGCTCCACACAGCAAACTGCACCTTCGCCACACCCGAATAATCGTCCTTTACATTCCACGCGTACGCTTGGAACGTATTGTCGTATGTAGTCGCCGGATCGGGCGTCACGGCTTTGGCCGTTGGCGGCTTTGTATCCGTTTTCACTTCTACGTTTGTCGCACCCACAAACCCGGTATTACCCTGCTTGTCGGTCGCGTACACATGGATGTTGTACACGCCCTTGTTGTTTTTATGATTGGCGATATTGGCATAGAGACCCCAGTTGGTGTTGCCAAAATCCACGCCATCGTACCACATAAGATCGCTCTGGTCGGCCTTGCTCCACACAGCAAACTGCACCTTCGCCACACCCGAATAATCGTCTTTTACGTTCCACGCGTAGGCCTGGAAGGTGCTACCGTATGTCGATTTCGAATCGGGCGTCACCGCTTTGGCCGTCGGCGGCTTGGTATCCGCTTTCACCTCCACGTTTGTCGCGCCCACAAACCCGCGGTTGCCCGCGTTATCTGTCGCGTACACATGGATATTGTACACGCCCTTATTATTTTTATGGTTGGCAATGTTGGCATTAAGGCCCCAGTTGGTGTTACCATAGTTGATACCGTCGTACCACATAAGGTCGCTCTGGTCGGCCTTGCTCCACACAGCAAACTGCACGTTTGCCACGCCCGAAATGTCGTCCGTCACACCCCATGCGTACGCCTGAAACGTATTACTGTATGTAGAAGCTGGGTCGGACGTCACCGCCTTGGCCGTCGGCGGCTTGTTGTCCGTCTTGATAGTGCCCGACGTGCCCGCCATAAAGCCGTAATTTCCTGCCATGTCCGTGCCGTATGCATGCACATTGTATGTACCCGTATGCCCGCCATGGTTGGCAATGTTGGCCGTGGCGCTCCATGTGCCGCCGCCTTTATCCACGCCGTCATACCATACAAGGTCGCTCTGGTCGGCCTTGTTCCACACCGCAAAGCGCACGCTCTTCACGCCCGATGGATCCGCCACACCGGTAGCCTTCACCTCAAATGTGGAATTGTTGACCAGCGTGCCCATCGAAACCCCGGTTGCCGTAGGCGGCTTGGTATCATGCTGCTTGGACCAGTCTGTCACCGTCTGCGCGATGGCCTCGGTCATCAGCGCCATACCGTTACCCGTTGTAAAGTACGTCCTGTCGTTGTCGTTGGTGATAAACCCGCACTCAAGAAGTACCGCCGGCGATGTGGAATACGCACAAATGTTGTTGGGCGCGCCCGATTTGGACCCCCTGACATTGACGCCACCCACCATGCTGCGGACATTTGACGCCATCAGATCCGAGAACAGCTTTGAGCCGTAAACGGTTTTGTCTGTCCTGCTGGCGTTATATTTGCCGGAAGAACCCGGCGTATTGTTTACAGAAGAAGTATAGTAGCATTCAAACCCGTTGGCGGTTGCAGTATTGGCTGAATTGAAGTGTATGGTCAGCACAAGATCCGCAAGGCGGGTAACCGAAGAATTATATGTTGAAGGACTGTTGATTGCGGGAACAATCTCTGTCCAGTTGGTATACTGCTTTCCTCCATGCTCATTAGTCGGGCTAGGCCCCGTTTGCAGTACCGAAGGCACATTGGTTGCGATCGATACCTTGTTGGTATAATACACCTGGTGCCCCATAGACAGCAGCTTCTGCGCCACCATCTCAGATAGTTTTTCGTTGAGGTGATCCTCTACGACACCGGCATGCACCGCACCCGATGGTGTCGGGCTCGCCGGCGAATGTCCCGGATTGATAAAGATCAATAGCCCGCTGGCCTGCGCCTTGGCAGCCGCGACCTCATCCAGCGTTACCGTAGGATTGGCCTGCGCGGCGGGCGCAGGTACAGCCGCAAGCGTCGTGGGCATAGCGCTCAGCATCAGCGCCACGATTACCACTAGCGATACAAACAACTTCAATACTTTTTTGTTCATCATTCTCCCCTTGATCACATATCTAGATTGAGTGAATACAATTATATAGTACGCATTACACTATGCAAGTTATAAAATTTCAATGACAATTTTGTAACATTTCATACATTTTCTGTTGTTTCCACAGTTCCATACTCGTTTTCGTACGGCACATCCTTTGGCCAATCCATGCTGCCCGTTACAAAATCGCCCCCGTTCACGCTGAAATACACATCCGTAACACTGTCGAGGTTGGACTTGTAAGCTTGCGCAAGCGAATCGAGCAGCGCCACTTCGCTTGCCGCGCCCAGGTTTGTCTGGGATATGGAATCCTTGAAATCATAATACAGGCTGCTGCCGTCCACCCTGATAGAGTTTGGGGACATGGGCGACTGGTCCAGCGGCTGGCCAAAGTAGCTTTGCGAAACCGCATCCGCAAGCGTACGGAGCGTATCTTCCTCCCCCGCCTGCACGGTTTCCGTCTTCTGCGTATCGGTGCCCGGATCGTAGTACGTATATTTTATCGTATCATTGGCATATTCTACAGGGTCAGTATCCGTCAGCGTCCCCTGACGCGGTACATTGACCACGATGACGATCACAACAACAACGACAGCCGCAACAATCGCCAACAGTGCAAGAAACCTTTTATTCTTTTTCTCCAGCATAGGGTACCTCTGTTCTCATAAAAATCGTGGTTATTATACCATTAAACATCTGATATATCAAGGCTGCCGCCGCCTGCCTTTTATGAACATATCATGAATTATGCCTTTTTGCATCCGCCATGTTTCACACCATACACGTTATTTCCATCATACGGCATCATGCTGCATTTTCGTCATATCCCCCGCAAAAAAATCATCCCTACATTGTAAATTCTATTGCATTTTGGCATTTAAATTGTATAGTATTACCATGTAACGCAATGTTTACCGGGCCCGCATACGGATTTGGGAGTACGACATGAAAAAATGCTTCATCAAAAACCGCCTTGTAAAGAACCCCGCCATTATATTGGTCATTGGCTTCGGTTGCCTGATATTGCTGGGCAGTTTGCTGCTTGCGCTTCCCGCCGCCTCGGCAACGGGCAAGTCCATAGGCTTTATAGACGCGCTGTTTACATCCACTTCGGCAGTATGTATCACCGGGCTTTCTGTGTTCGATCCGGGATCCACGCTTTCCATGTTTGGCCAGGTCACATTGCTTTCGCTCATCCAAATGGGCGGCATTGGCTTTATGACGCTGACTTCTTTTGTATTTATGGTGATGGGCAAAAAAATCACATTGCGCGAGCGCATGTTGATCAGCGACTCGTTTAACGATACGCAGCTTAGGGGCGCTGTGCGGATGACCCGCAATGTCCTTATCATCACCGCCGTCACAGAAGGAATCGGCATACTGCTGCTGTGTCTGCGCTTTATCCCGATGTACGGCGTGGGGAATGGCATCTATTTCAGCGTGTTTCATGCAATTTCCGCATTTTGCAACGCAGGTTTCGACGTTTTTGGCCTGGGCTCCAGCATGCTGCCTTTTGAAGGCGACCCGCTTATCAATATTGTCACCATGGGGTTGATTGTTGTAGGCGGCCTTGGCTTCTTTGTGATACTCGATCTTTGGGAAGCCGGGCGGGGCAGGAAGAAACGATTGAATTTCCACACTAAAATCGTGTTGATTGTGACAGGCATATTGATTGCCGCAGGGTTTTTGATATTTTTATCTGTCGAATCGTCCAATCCTCAAACATTGGGTGCGGAAGGCATGCGTACATCCGATAAGGTGTTGGGTGCGCTGTTCCAATCCGTCACCACACGCACCGCGGGTTTCGCGACCATTCCGCAGGGCGACCTGCTGCCTGTCTCCAAGGTTGTGAGCGTAGGGCTGATGTTCATTGGCGCATCGCCTGCCGGTACGGGCGGCGGCATCAAGACAACCACGTTTGCTGTACTGGTGCTGTTTGTGATTTCCATCATCAAAGGCAACGACGATGTGGTCGTGTTTGGCCGCACCATCAACCGCAAAGTAGTGATGCGTGCAGTCGCAAGTTGTGCGTTGGGTATCACGCTGGTTCTTGTAGTAACATCTGCTATGGCCGTCATCGAACATGGATCGATACACCTGGCCGACATCGCTTACGAGACCACTTCCGCATTCGGTACAGTAGGGCTTTCCACAGGCGTGACACATGCCTTTTCCTCCGAGAGCAAGCTGCTACTGATATTGCTGATGTATTGTGGCAGGGTCGGCGTTTTCACCTTTACAATGGCGCTTTCACTACGTCTGGCAAAGAAAAAGGCCAATATACGCTACCCCGGCGGCAAGCTGCTGATTGGGTAGATTATGGCGGGGCCTGCCATATACAGTATTTTCTTGACAAACACGCCCCTGCTGATTTAGAATAATGATTGCGCTAAGCTGGCCCCATGGTCAAGCGGTTAAGACACAGGCCTCTCACGCCTGTAACGGGGGTTCGATTCCCCCTGGGGTCACCACGCATGGAATACTAGAAAAGGCACTGCATCTGCGGTGCCTTTTCGTGTAGTCCAGCGGTTCTTTTCGAGTAAAGCGAGAAAAGAACTTCCTTAAATAAATATAGCATGGGTTTTTACGTCCTAGGGTAAGTCCTTCCGGGGCATCTTATTCTGACAATCCCCCTTTCTTTTTCATCAATTCTCATTTTAAAATACCAATTTTTGTGTTACTATACAAATACATTAAATATGAGGTAAAAAATGGATTTAAAAATCATTTGTCTGATCGCCGTCTTCGCGGGCGCGGTCATTCTTCTCACCAGCATGATCAAGTATTATCGCTCCCTCGTCCACTTCCGGCTGGAAGCGCACGAGAAAAAGGTCTTCTCGCAGTGGACATACGCCCTTTGCATGGTTTTGATGCTGATGTTTTTTATGGGGTATATCGCGCTGGGCATACTGTACGTCGGCCGCGCAGCGCTCACCATGTCCGATCTGCTTGTGTCGGGCATATTCTTTTTCGGCGCCGTGTTTGTCTATGTGGTCGTTACGGTGCAGGGCCAGATGTCACGTGTTATCGCCGGAAAGACGGACGAAATGGTGCGCACGCTCGTCAACGCCATGGAGGCGAAAGACCAGTATACACGCGGGCATTCCGTCCATGTCCTCAACCTGGTCAAGCTGTTTTATAAAAACCTGCCCGACCGCCTGCAACGCCAAATCAACTACGCATACCTGACGGATGCCGCGTTGTTGCACGACATCGGCAAAATCGGCATATCCGATTACGTCCTCAACAAACCGGGCGCACTCAACGAAGAGGAATGGAAAATCATCCGCCAGCACCCGCGTATGGGCAAGCAGATTTTGGAGCAGACCAGCTTCAGCGAGCTTGGGAACGCAATTATGTACCACCACGAGCGCGTGGACCAGCAGGGATATTACCGTGTTCCGTTTGACCAGGTGCCTATCGAGGCCAAAATGATCGCCATCGCGGATACATTCTCCGCGTTGTACACCGACCGCGTATACCGGCCCCGCAAAAGCTATGCGGAAGCAATCACTATTTTGAAAAAGGCGGCAGGCACACAGCTCGACGCCAACCTTGTGGACATTTTCTGCAATATTCCCGAAAAGGAGATACTGGACGCGGCACGCAACCTGTTTGCCGTTGAGGAAAACAAGCCGCTTTTAGGGTAAGCACCGCCGCTTTATCAGTATCCGTACCGCTTTCTGTTGGCAAATATGCAGGCAAGCGCAACCACAAACGCACACAGCTCTGCCAGCGGCACCGCAAGCCAGACCCCCTGTACACCCATCCATACAGGCAAAATCAACAATAATACCGTAATAAAACCAAAAGTACGTAAAAATGAAATTGCCGCCGACACCTTTCCGTTGGACAACGCTGTAAACATGGCGGAGGCAAAAATATTGGATCCCACAAAAAGAAAGCTGAACGAAAAAATGTCAAACCCTGACCGCGCCATTTCATAAACTGCTGAACCGGGCTGCGCGTAAATTTTTGCGATCGTTTGTCCGCAAAGCATACACAGCACAAATGCAGCGACGCTGGCCACCACGATAAACGTCACGCTCATACGAAATAACTGCCGCAGCTGCACGGTGTTTTTACCTCCGTAATTGTAGCTGAAGATGGGCGCGACCCCCATGGAGTATCCTATGAAAAGCGTTGTCAGTAAAAACTGGGTATAGATCATCACTGTGACCGCCGCCACGCCATCCTCGCCCGCAATGCGCATCATCACCCGGTTGAATAAAAATGTGGTAATTGCGGTGGATACCTGCGCCACCAGCTCGGAAGCGCCATTGGCAGCGCTCTCTGTCAATTCCCTGATTGCAAATTTTGGGCGGGCAAAATACAGCGTTCCCCTGCTGCGGAAAAAGAAAACCAGTCCCCCTACCGCCGGAACCATATAGCCAATCCCCGTACCCAGCGATGCCCCCATGACGCCCATTTGCAGCGGAACCATGAATACGTAATCCAGCAATACGTTCAGCAGGCCTCCCGCAATCGAGAGCCCCAATCCCAGCATGGGCCGTCCCGCCGTGACAAAAAAATTCTGGAACAGTACCGCCAGCATGTTTGCGGGCGCAAAGACCAACTGCAATATCAGGTAATCCCTGCAATAGGGCATCAACAGTTCACTTGCACCCAGCCCATCAATCATTTGGTTGTGCAGCGGCAGCCCCACGCCCGCAATCACCCCTGCCAGCACCACGCCGCAAACAGCAATAAAGGAGAACGTCTGCCGCGCGCCCGCGCTGTCCCCCGCACCCATTTTTCGCCCCACAATCGCACCGGCGCCCGCCGCCAGCATGCCCGCCAGCCCAACAATCGTATAAATCACAGGTGTGCAAATGTTGAGCGCAGACAGCGCGTCCGTACCTGCAAACCGCGAGATAAAAACCGTATCCACCGATGTGTAGAGCCCCATAAAAACCATCATGCACATGGTGGGGGCAGCATACCGCATCAGCGATCCAAATCCAAAACGCCTGCCCAATACGTTTTGTTCTTCCCTGTTTCTATCGTCCACGCATTCTTCCTCCCGCACTTTATGTTAGGCGCAGGACAAAGAAAAATATAGACTTTTTCTTTTCGTTGTGATATCATTCATACTGCCTCGTACCTAAAAAACCCCGCTCTAATAATAGCGGGGTTACAGACTGTCAAAGAAGTGATATCTGCAAAAAATATATGCAAGATTTAGAAGATAACTTGCATAACTAACGGGTATTTCTTTTGGGTCAAGGTGCCTTCGGCAATTTTATAGGTTTCGGCTTCGCCGACTTAAGGGGCAAGCCCCTTAAGAAACCTCAACACCAATCTCGCTTAAGAGGAATACCATAACAAAGGAGTTCCAAGAACCATGGGTTCTTGGCCGCCGGAGGCAATACACTCATCACGCAGTGATACATTGACCCTATAGAATAACCCGTGAGTTTTGAATTAGAAATTCTCAATATTGCATTTCTATTCACGCAATTTAGGTTTTTCGACAACCTGAAACCCCGCTCTAATAATAGCGGGGTTTTTTAGCCCTCAAATTTTGCAGCACAAAAAAAGCGTACCGTCAGCAGGCGCGCTTTTTAGAAATATTTTCTACATCAATGGGCTCCTTTTTATCTCAGCTGCCGAGCGAAAGGCCCACCTTTTCCTCTATGTAATCCTGGACTTTTTCCACCGGAATCTCCAGCGCGACGGCAAGCTCACCATACAGGTATTCCTCCGCCATGTCCATATATTTCTCGTCGGTTTGCAACGGCTTTTTGCCTTCTTTTTTGCGGTCCTGTATTTTCACGTACAAGCTTTTGACCACCATGGCCAGCTCACTGCAATCAAACGACTGGATCGCCTTTTTGTATTCATCCTCGCGCGCGGCGTCCTCATCCCCCCACATGGTCTCTATATCGGGCATTTGACGAATGAGCGCATCCGCTTCGGTGCGGGTAATAACCTTGCGCATCAACGCCTCGGTATCCACCGGGACAAATATATTGTCGCAGGACGAATTGATGGGCTTCAAAAAGTAATACTTCCTGGTTTTTTCTTTTATAAAATCAGGATAATCCACCTTCTGCACCTTGCAGACACCTGCCGACCCGTACATCACATAATCATTTTTATTGAACATTTATGGCACCTCTTTTTGGAACATCATATAAAAACGCACAGTGAACAACTGGGCTTTACGTGGGCGTATACTGCTCGTTGTTAAATACATTATAACAGAAAATTCGCAAAAATGTAAGGGTATTCCCCCTTTTTTTACATAAGCTTATATACTACGGTAAAAAGTTTTGCTTACATTTTAAGAAACACAAGTGCTAAAATACTGAATATAAATTATTTTTGCAGGAAACGGAGGATATACGGATGGCCTTAAGCAAATTTTCCAATCTGGACCTAATAGACAAACCCGACTGTATCGGCTTACGCAAGAACGGACGCTGCACGCGTCTGAAGCAGGAGTGGTGCAGCGGGACATCCTGTCCCTTCAAGCGCACACCCGCCGAAGAGGCGGCATCGGAACGCCGGGCGCTGGAGCGCCTTGCCGCACTGGACAAGCAGGCGCAACACCGCATCGCCAAGAAGTATTACGATGGCAATCCGGCTTGGATAACCAATATGCCCCATCTCCTTTGAACAAAATAAAAAAACGGGCTGCCGCACATCACATGATGCACAAGCAGCCCGCTTTTCCTTTCATTTCCTGATCAAATGTTCATTCAATTTTTTCAGTGCATGGTCCTTTCCATCCTTATTTTTGATCAGCAGTGGAAGAAAGTATATCAATGTTACGTTTCCCCCATTCCCATCTGTTTTTTCTTCATATGCTTCTTCTCTCCGCTATCATTGGCTATTTGCCAAAAAAGTCGACAAAAAAACGCGTTGCATAGCAGTATGCTTGCATTTCGCTACCCAATGTTCATATTTTTTGCACCCTTTTGCGGGTATATATATAGCGAAATACTATGAAAGGATGGCGACCGTCATGACAATCAACTTCGAGCCATACATCCGCAGTGTCGAACTGCCTAACAAAACGCCGCCGGCACCCGCCGCGGCAGCAGCGCCGGTCAAC
>DHOD01000130.1:11811-18595 GCA_002407725.1 Christensenella sp. UBA5399
AACCCCATCCACGATGGGACAGCCTCCTACGGGACAGATATTGACCTCATTAGGGCCGTCGATCCCCTGTTCCGCAACGAACCCGGTTCGCTGTTCGATTTCTTCGTCTGATTTTTTCCCTCGTATACTCCCCAAGGGCGCGCAGTCCATGCTACGCGCCCCTGCTTTTTATTTTTATGCACAAAAAAAGAGCCTTCGCCCTTTTCCTTTTCCCCATATTACAATACTACCACATCGTACCGCTGCTTACCGCTCGCGGACCGCTTCAATCTTCTTGAGCGCCGCAATTTTTATGTTGCGCAAGTGATTCTCGCTATAGTTCATTTTCACGGCGACCGCCGCCGGGCGCATCTCCCTAAAATAGCGCAATTCCACATATTCGCGCTCAGCCGGCAGCAGCGCCGCCGCAACCTTGCGCGCCAACCCGTCCTGCTGCTCGTATATGTCGATCAACTCCATCCTGATCGCGTCGATGCGCACGCCATATGTATCCACCATTCTCTGCACAGCCGCAAACACAGGATCGGGCCGGAATCCGCCACTCACTTTTGTCTCTTCCCACCGCATCGCCTGCAGCATTTTGTCGGCCAGCGCCTCTTTCTTATCCATCACTTCCCTGATTTGCGCTTCCAGCTCCTCCGCACGCCGTTTGTGCTGCCCATATGTATATAATTCCCGCTCAATCTGTTTCATATTCGCATCGCCTTTCCCGGGGGCCAGTCAACACAAACGGAATGTTCGTTTTATGTGAACAAGCCCTGGATTATTTTACCTTACCGCCCTGTCATTTTCGGACAGCGCCGCTATCTGTTGCCTGCAAGTGGATTCAACATACATCCATAGCAGCCATTTAAATAACTACAATATTTGGAAATTTGTATTAAACGCATCCTCCCCTGTTTATCAATGTTATAGCAAGCAGAAAGGATGTGATCTCATGGACAGCAAAGAAAAAACCAAGTCCCAATGGTATTCCACGGACAATCTCGATCCCGACGTCGATTTCCAGAACTGGGAAACCAATGGCAAGGTAAACGCCCCCAATTACGTCAAGGCCTACGACAAAATGATGGACGATGTTCCTCCGGATGATAGCGATCAGGAGGAATAATCCGCTGCTATTTACAAACTGTTTAGGTCTTGTTCACAGCTCATTCACAGTTGGGCGCTATACTAAACTCATCCGTAAAGGATAATATACTTCCAACCCCTTTTTAGAAAAAGCCCCTTCGCGGGGGCTTTTCTTTTTCCCCGCTATTTGCTTTCTATGTTATACTGGGTGAAGCTTAATCTTGGAGGAACCTTTACTCATGAAACAAAAAGCTGTAATCGAATTCACCAAAGAACAACAGGAATCACTTGCCGCCCAGCTCCAGCTGTTTCTCGCGGACGAGCTCGACCTACATACCGGCAACATGGATGCGCGCCGCCTGCTGGACTTTGCCGCGCAAATGCTCGGCCCCATCTGCTACAACAAGGCCATCGAGGATGCTTCCGCCTTTATGTTTGACAAAGTGGATGATTTGTTCGCCTTGCTCAAGGATTAGTGTTTACACTCTTTTCAGTTTTCATACATAGTTCTGTAACACCAGCCCCGTACACTATATCTTGTGTATGATACAGTATCATTTACATCACTCCATTTATTGGGCCCCTCCGCGGGGGCCCATTCTTTTGTCATGATGTCCTTGGGTCTTTAAAGGGAGTTCTTAGAACCGCAGGTTCTAAGTCGCCGAAGGCGAAACTAATATAATCCGCCGGAGGCTCCTCGACCTCAAAGGAATACCCGTGAGTAGATACAAAATTACATCCCCTCCGCAGGGGCCCATTCTTTTCTCCGCCCACACCCGTCGTTTACGGCTCGTTTCCCCGTTTAGATATAGATAAGAGTTTCTTAACAAACTGCAAGGGGATTTTCACTATGGATTTTTTTGCGCCCGTACTCAATGTCGTTTCCATCTGCCTTGACCTGTTCTCCATATTCATATTGCTATGGGGCGTCATCGTCTGCGCCAAGGATTTCTTCCATTCCCGCCTCACCGTCAAGGACAAGCGTAAGCTGATGCAACTGCTGACCGATACCAAAAACCAGCTCGGTACCTATGTACTGTTCAGCCTCGAGATTCTCATTGTGGCAGATATCATCGATTCCATTGTGCAGCCTACTTTGACGGATATCATACGACTTGGCGCCATCGTGGCCATCCGCACCGTCATCTCCTATTTTCTTAACAAAGAGATCCGGGCCGGCCAGCTCTAGCCTTCCAAATCATAGCCCCTGCCCGCATCATCATTTCTCTTGCAGCCAGTTTTCAATCAACGCCAGCTTTTTCTCCCTGGTCAGCTTCTTGATTTCACATTCCCGTTGCATCGCCCTCTGCTTCGTGTCGTGCGCTTCACAGTACACCAGTTCCACGGGCAGCCGTGGTCTTGTGTACTTCGCTCCCTGCCCTGTGTTGTGCGCGGCCAACCGCTTTTCCACATCATTCGTCCATCCCGTGTACAGCGTCCCGTCCACGCATTTCACAATATATGTATAATTTCCCTTTTCCATAACGCCGCCCTTCAACTGTATTCCTGTTTCCATTATATCATCCTTGTCCTGTTATGTTTGCCCGTCATTTCGTGCTATACTATATACATGATCAAATACATATTTTTGGGAGGTTCACCATGAACTATCAGGAAATCAAACCCTCTGCAATACAAGATAACTTTTTCAACCGCATCGGCGCCGACTGGATGCTTGCGGGCGCGGGCACGCCCGATAGCTTCAACGCCATGACGGCATCCTGGGGCCAGGTCGGCGTTCTCTGGAACCGTCCGGTCGCCACCATGTACATCCGTCCCCAACGCTACACCCGCGTCTTTGCCGATCGTGATGACCGCTTTTCACTCAGCTTCTTCCGCCCCGGCCAACAGCGCGAGGCCCTCGGCGTCATGGGGAGCAAAAGCGGACGCTACTGCGACAAGGCGGCCGAAGCAGGTCTTTCCTTCAGCGGCTTTGGCCCGCACAACATCGCTGCAGCTGATGATGCCGCGCTCATACTCATCTGCCGCAAAATCTACCACCAGGATATTGCCGAAAACCTGTTCCTGGATCCTTCCATCGTCGCCGATTTCTATCCCGAAAAGGATTTTCACCGCATGTACGTCGGCGAGATCGAGCAGGTCTTCATCCCGGGTTAAGGGAATATATCCGCCTCCTTTTTCCACCAGTCACACAACTTCCGGGCCGGCGCATTACCGTCCCGCCGTTTTTCTGCACGCTTGTTCATCCATTTCACCCAAATTTTTTGTCACCCTTTCACGCCTTGTTCACCCGTTTCACACAAACCGCGTGTATATTCTAACCATAGAGTGTAGATACTTTCTTCATTTTTTCTCCTATAAGGCCGCCCTTCACCAAAAGGGCGGTCATATTTTTTTTAAACCCCTATAAGACATGTAAGAAAGTAGGCACAACCATCTCTTAATGAAGATATGCTCATGTGTAGCACTCTATCAAGAGGAATCCCACTACACCTAAGGATAGAGCCCTTAGGCGGGTTCAGAGAGTATTGAGGATTGTTAAGGGGACGTGGAATATGTCTTTTTTCCACTATGAACCGAGTCCAATTTCTTTGGAACAGGTGTCCTGGGTGCCTTTTGCTATGGATTGGCATTCCCCTACCGATTATGTGAAGCCCTTGCCCAGTGGATAGATACTTCATTCCCTAATAGAATACCCTAATAAGGGAGTTCTAAGAACCGTAGGTTCTTAGTCGCCGAAGGCGAAACTAATACAATCCGCCGGAGGCTCCTTGACCCCAGAGGAATACCTATTCATCATATTATAAGTTGCCTCTAGGCAAATCCCCCCTTATTTACAAATCGTTTATACTTTCATCGTTTATCCGTCACACACGACGGGTATATTATGTATAACGCTACGGCGATTAAAATCATATAGCAGGCTTGGAGGTACAAGCCAATGGAAGATTTCTAGAAATCCCCGATGCACTGTGTTGGGGGTTTCGCCTTTCTGGAAATTTTTACAAAAACTATAAATTTCCCATTTTTCACCTTTTTGGGTAATACCCGCGATATCCGTTTTGTGTTACGCTTTCCTTAAGAGTCGGGCCGAGTATGTGTAGCAAACAACTCAGCACTCAAAAAAAGGAGTCTCCGGCTCTTTTCTATTTCCCGCAACATCGTCCTCACCAATGGCACATCCATCGCCGCTTGGTTTGTATATTCGCCGCCCCGCATATGCGGGGCGGCTTTTCCCTGCTACTCAGTCAAACAGTACGTCCATCGTATCCTCGTCGCCTTCGGCAATCGGCCCGCGCGTGAATCCCAGCCCCACAAACCCGGGCGTCGCAATTGCGTCCTCAATCGTCGTATATGGGTTGATTAGGTTTTGCACCATGCCGCTTCCCGCACTCCATTTATACACAGGGTTAAAAGTAAAACCCGTATGTTCCGAGATAGCCAGCCACTTTC
This sequence comes from Christensenella sp. UBA5399, assembly GCA_002407725.1. Taxonomy (GTDB): domain Bacteria; phylum Bacillota; class Clostridia; order Christensenellales; family Christensenellaceae; genus UBA5399. The sequence goes on from DHOD01000130.1 coordinate 16,297, forward strand.
CATCCTGCGAAAAGGTTACCCAGCCAGGTGTCTTGTTTTTCTGCACCGTCATTGTGCTGATTTTCCAGTAGTCATTCTCCGTCAATTCATATAGCCTCACCTTTCGTGCAGTCGTATCGGAAATTGCCATATATTTACTGTCCGCCGAGAAAGCGCAGCCATAGTGTGTATAGAAATCAAATTCATCGTGCTCTTCATGCAAAATGCATTGCCCATCTTTGATTTCACATATCACGGGCTCTTCTGTAGCGTTTGTTTTTGTAAAGCACAACCACCGTCCGTCATTTGAAACCGCGCATTTTCCTGCCATGCTTACCGGGATATTCAGTGCTGTTGTCTTCTGCCACTGATTTGCATTCTTCTTGTATACATGTACCTCCCCTACTGGTCCAGTTCTATAGACTGCAATCAGCATTTGTCCATCGGACATAAATTCTAACCCCGTATATCCATATGTTGCATTCCCTCCGTATATAACCGTTGGCCCAGTCCAGTTTCCGTTTTCCAGCTTGTATTCCGCTAAGCGGTGGATACTTGCACCCGTTGTCTGTGCCGTGATTACGCAATCTTCCGTAGGCGAAAAAGCAAACATCCTACATGCAGTTACGCCTGTAAGAGATAATGCACGCTCCACCCAGACTTCATCAACAAGTTCAAACATATGCATCACTTTATCATCCGTCGGTGCAGTCGAATCATAGCTTTTCCCAATTGCCATCCATTTGCTGTCTCGTGAAAACTTTACTTCAATAAGACCCCGAACAGATGCAATGTTAGACAAATCGGGTTGCCTGGTCCATACATCGTCCACCAGCTTATAGAGGAGGAACCTTTTCGCAGAAGTATATCTGTCCGTGATCACCGCCATCCACTGCCCATCCGGCGAAATCGCAATATAATCCCAATTATTTTCTTCACCGCTGTTGTCCTCTACTTCCGCCAAATGTGCCTCGTCAAATTCAAATCCGCCTGCCGTTCCGCCGCTGCCTTCCACGGCCACCGCACGCTCCACGCCCGCAAAATCCGCCGTAGCAATTCCTGTAAATGGTACGCCATTTATCGCATTATACAACCTCGTGGGATTTTCTGGAAGAAATCCCCGGCGCATGTTACAATACTCCTGTAGGGAGGACAAGTATGAGAAAACCAAGAAAAATGCTGGGTAAGGCCGATTCACCCTACATCATATCGCTTATGCGCACTATTGAAACGCAAAGCAAATCTACAATTGCAAACTGGTGCATTAATTATGCCGAAGCGTACATCCTTCCAGTTTTTGAAAAGGCGTGTCCCGGCGATTCCCGTCCGCGCATGGCGCTGGATGCGTCCCGCCGGTGGCTGGATGGAAAAGCAAAACTGCCGGAGGTCAAAAACATTATATTAAACGAATGCCACGCCGCAGCAAGGGAGCTGGACGATCGCCCCGCAGCGCAGGCGGCGGCGCGGGCCTGCGGCCAGGCGGCAGCATGTTTCCATACGCCAACACATTCGCTGGGCCTCGCCTTTTACGGCGCGGCGGCCATTGCCTACGACCGGGTTGGCACAGCGGAAACGCCTGACGTATACGACCGGATTGCCGCCGATGAATGTGCAAAGATGGAGGACGCCCTCCGGACGGTGTCCGTCGAAAACGAGCCGGCCCCCGCCAAAATCAATTGGAATTGCTGAAAGCAACTTATGGACCGAAGGAGCTGGGAGCGATGAAAGACCATACTACCAAAAGGATCAATTGCTTAAAATGCGCATATTTTGTCATCACCTGGGAACCCCGTTTTCCCCGGGCGTGCCGTCTCTATGGTTTCAAATCAGCAGGCATGCCTTCAACTACCGTCTTTCGTAACACCGGGATTCCGTGCCAGGGTTATGTAGAAAAAGAGAGCAAAGCAGGCAATGAACCAGAGTAAATGATCCGGCACAAGCCCACAGGGCGAATTCCCCATACAAATTAGCCTGTCCGTGTTTTCATTTTAAGGCAGAGTGAGGTAAAATGGGAATACTATGCTTGATTATTGGTACAATATGATTTTTACGAAAATATCGATCAGGAGTGAGTAGTATTATGGAATACCGTAAGTTGGGCCGCACCGGCCTGTCCGTCAGTAAAATCGCCCTCGGCTGCGCCGGGTTCGAGGAGATGGAACAATCGCAGGTTTGTCAGGACATCCAGTATGCCATGGATATGGGCATCAACTTCTTCGACCTGTTTGCGTCCGACCCCGCGCTACGCAGCAATATCGGGGCTGCGATTGCTGGCCGCCGGGATCAACTCATCATACAGGGGCACGTCGGTTCGGCCTGG
>DHOD01000130.1:18742-19731 GCA_002407725.1 Christensenella sp. UBA5399
TGGGCACGTCGGTTCGGCCTGGCAGGACGGGCAATATTTGCGCACACGCAAAATGGACCTGACGCAGCAATCGTTTGACGACCTGCTCCAGCGGCTGGGTACCGGTTATATCGATGTGGGAATGATCCATTACGTGGACACACTGGACGATTGGGAAGCGATCAAAAACGGGCCGTTCATGGAATATGTCCTTGCGCTCAGGCAAAGCGGCAAAATCAGGCATATCGGTATGAGCAGCCACAACCCGGACGCGGCAATCGCGGCGGTGGAAAGCGGGTTGATCGAGGTGTTGATGTTCTCCATCAATCCCTGCTACGACATGCAGCCCGGCGACGAGGATCTGGAAAAATTGTGGGCGGAGGAAAGTTACGCGCAGGATCTGCACAATCAGGATGCCTCCCGCAAGCGCTTATACGAGCTGTGCGAAAGTACGGGCGTCGGCATCGACGTCATGAAAGCTTACGGCGGAGGGGATCTGCTCAGCGCGGAGCTGTCTCCGTTCGGGAAGGCGTTCACGCCGGTGCAGTGCCTCCACTATGCCCTGACGCGCCCCGCGGTAGCCGCCGTCATGGTAGGCAGCCGGGAAAAATCCCAACTGGACGCCGCTCTTGCCTATCTGGATGCGCAGGAGGCCGAACGTGATTATGCGGGCGTGCTTTCCGGCCTGGACCGCTTCACCTTCTCCGGCCACTGCCTGTATTGCGGCCATTGCGCGCCCTGTCCCGCGGGGATTGATGTGGCGGCCGTGACAAAACTCCTGAACCTTTGCATTGCCCAGGGGCAGGTCCCCAGCACAGAGCAGGACCATTACAGGCTTTTGCAGCACCATGGCGGGGATTGCACCGCGTGCGGGCGTTGCGAGAAGAACTGTCCCTTTGACGTACATATTATTGAGAATATGAAAAAGGCGGCGGAATACTTCGGCTTCTGAGTAAGACAAAAATCATACGAAAATCCCTCGCGTATTTTGCGAGGGATTGAAGTGCAGC
>DHOD01000130.1:19916-29353 GCA_002407725.1 Christensenella sp. UBA5399
TTTTGCGAGGGATTGAAGTGCAGCGTAGTTTGCTGCGACGTGGAGCTACTATCGGGATTTGAACCCGAGACCTCGTCCTTACCAAGCAAAAGACAGGCGCTTTGTCCCGCGCAACAGAAACAGTTTAGTGCAGTAGAAACCCTTATAAACAAAGGCTTTTTTGAGCTCTTGCGCAATTTGTGCTGTTTTTCGCATTAGACGTCTTTGTAGAATATATGAGCAAAAACGTGAGCAAACGCGTGAGCAAAATGATACTTTAAAACGTGAGCAATGGGAGGTACTCCTATTGTTAAAAATTTGGAAATGACGGATGCAAGCAAAAGCATATTGTAAAGCAGTATTTTTTTGAATGTATCCTTGCGAGAAAAAAACCATTATCAGTCGATGTAGGTAGCGTTTAGTCATAGCACTTATTATATCAAAAAACGTTATAGCCTCAACCTATTTGCTCAAAACACATGTCCAGCACAGCATGTTCTAACGCAGCTGTGCTGTCATATAGCCAGCTATGCATATAATCCTCTGGAATAATTACCGGCATTCGATCATGAATCCAAGCGAATTCTTCGCCAGGACTGCGAGTAAGGATAGCAAATCCATCATCGTGATAGATACCCGCCATATAAATAACTTTCTTGCCGGGGCGGAAGAATAAATACTGTTCTTTCTTCTTACTCTCAGTTTCGTGGGGCTCATAGTAACTGGAAGCTGGAATCAGGCAGCGGCTGGTTTTCATAGCATCTTTGAATGTCCACTTTTCGGCGGCGGTTTCACTTCGTGCGTTTATGAGAGGACGGGAACCCTGCTTCTTACTGGGAAAGCCGAATCGCATAAATTGAGTATGATTGTCACCGATAATAACGGGGGCATAGTTGCTAGGGACAATGAGACCGGGATTGAATTCAATCTGCTGCCCGTTTTGCCTCGCGCTATCTTCAGCGGCGTTACAGATATCCCGTAGTTCTTGCTCTTCAATTTCTACATAAAATCGTCCGCACATAATTTACTCCGAACCTACAACTTTGCCGTATACGCGCAGGTCCTCTTCCCCGCTGATATGGATAGGTTTGTAATTGCTATTTAATGAAACAAGTCGGCCTTCGGAAAGTTTTTTACAGAACGCCTCGTTATTGAGCATGAAGATGCCAATTTCGCCATCTTCTAAAGTTTGTTGCTGTTTCACATAAATGATTTGTCCATCAATAAACCGAGGAATCATACTGTCGCCGCATACCCGTACAGCGAAGGTCGCATCATGCGGAACATGATCGTCAGCTTCGATTAACTCGTAATTATCGCTATCAAGGAACATTCCGGTTCCGGCAGAAACGGGTAGATCATATAAAGGTATGTACCGCTTAGGCATCTCTGCAACTGGATTCCTCAAATAGCGATTGTCTTTGAGCAGTAGTGCCGCGTATTCACTTACGCGCCGCAAGCCTTCTTCGTTCAGGTTAGGGTAGTATGTACGAGAAAACTGCCCGATTCCCGAGACACCATCCACACCACAGCATTCGCAAATCAAAAGGAATTGCACAGCCGATGGATTGGCTCTACCGCATTCCCATGTGCTGATGGTTTTGGAAGTGGCTTTCGCACCGCGTTGGCACAGATAATCAGCGACATCGTCCTGAGAATACTTTGAATCTGTCCTTATCTTTTTAATATATGCGCCTATTACGGCAGAATTAATATCCATAATATTAGTATAATACCTGATTTGGTAAATGGCAATGATAAAATCTAATATAATTAGATAAATATATTGAAATGCAAAAATATTAGATGTATAATACATCTTACCCTCATGGAAAGGAGCACGCTATGGATAGGACGATATTACATGTAGACGGCAACCATTTTTACGCGAATATAGAGAAAGCCAACGATCCATCGTTGAAAGGAAAGCCTATGGCTGTAGGCGGCGATGTGGAGCAACGCCACGGAATAATCCTGGCGAAGTCCGATGAGGCCAAAGCGTGTGGTGTAAAGACAGGCGAAGCACTGTGGCAGGCTCGTGAAAAGTGCTGGGATATTATCATAGTTCCTCCAAATTACCCGTTATATATCCGATACAGCCGATTGCTACATAACATTTTTGAAGAATATAGCGACAAGGTGCAGGCGTTCGGGTTGGATGAATCCTGGGTTGATGTGACAAACTCTATGGATTACCTGAACATGAGCGGTGAAGAAATTGCCCATCAGATTCGGGAGCGCGCAATCAGCGAGCTTGGTATTACTGTTTCGGTGGGTGTTTCCTGGAATAAGATATTTGCTAAGTTGGGATCAGATTACAAAAAGCCCAATGCAGTAACCATCTTTACAAAAGAGAATTATATGAACAAGGTTTGGCCGCTCCCTGCCGAGGATTTGCTGGGCGTGGGGCGCGCTACACAAATCAAGCTGAATGCCAGAGGGATAAAGACGATAGGCGATCTCGCTAATACATCTCCTGATATGTTACAAAGCTGGCTACACAAATGGGGATTATTTCTTCATGTGTTTGCAAATGGGATGGACACGTCGCCAGTCACTCCGACCGGCTTCGAGGAAGCAATCAAAAGCATCGGAAACTCTACGACCACACCCCGTGACCTTGTTAACGACAGAGATGTAAGGATTACATTTACTGCATTATGCGAATCAGTAGCCACACGATTGCGCGAGCATGGCTTGCTTGGCAAGACAGTGCAGATTAGCCTGCGCGATAACAAGTTGTTTAGCTTTGAAAGACAAATGACGCTCCAAAAGCCAACATGTATTGCAACGGAATTGTTGGACGCCGCCATGATATTGTTTAAAAAGCATTATCGGTGGGATAAGCCGCTCAGAAGCATAGAGGTACGGGCAATGAATCTTGTATCAGAACACACAAGCATTCAATTGGACTTATTTGATAATGAGGAAAAGCGCATAAGAGAAGAAAAGCTGGAACGAACCGTAGATAACATACGGAAGCGTTTCGGGCACTATGCGATTCTACGCGGTATGCTCTGTGAGGATAAAGAGCTTGGGCATTTGAATCCCCGTGACGATCATACAATCCACCCGGTGGGATATTTCTGATAGCAGGTGTAGTTATGAATGATGCAAAAGTGTATGTTGATGTTCTCGTCAACCACATGAAAAACGGCAAAATCATCCCACTTTGTATCCGGTGGGAGGATGGAGAAAAGTATAGAATTGACCAAATTCTTGATGTGATTCGTGCCGCCAGCACTAAGGTCGGAGGTACGGGTATTCGGTATACTATCAGGATCGGAAACACAACCTCATTCCTTTTTCTTGAAGAAGATAAATGGTTTGTAGAGCGGCGTGGATAAGTGGATTACGATTAACGTTCCTTCGTATTTTTTGATCAACCGAGAGAAAGGTGTTATCGTTGAATTAAGAAATGAGATGGAGGATACGATAATGAAATTATTATTCGGATTGGCTATATTACTCACATTTGTGGCACTTACAGTAAGCATACAAACAGGCACGATCATTTGGGGGCTCTGGATCACAACAGCCCTTTGCACCTACCTACCGATTGGCCTGATACTAAGGCGGCAAAGATAATAAATCAAGCACTTTCACCGGGCGCGGGGTGGTTCAGGAAATGGACATCCCGCGCTTTTTTGCGTTTCGGGGCATTTTTTGAGAGATCGCCCTGTCAGGCTTAATATGGAATTAAAGTAAATATATCGGAGGATATGACAATGGCAAGAACAATAGCAGTATCAAATCACAAGGGCGGCGTGGGAAAAACGGCGACAACCAAGAACATCGGAATTGCATTGGCGCGGCAGGGGCAAAAGGTTTTGCTGATTGAGTTCGACCCGCAGGGCAATCTCACAGTCGGGCTGGGATACAAAAATCTAGATGAACTTCCTTTCACGATATCGGACGTTATCATGAAAATCGTGAACAATGAGCCGTTTGACATTATGCAGGGCATTCTATCGCATGAGGAAGGGATTGACCTGATGCCTGCAAACCACAATCTCTCAGGCTTTGAAGCTAGCCTTATCAATGAGCTTGGGCGAGAAACCCTGCTTAAACGGTATGTGCAGGCTGTCGGAGATATGTACGATTTCATCTTGATCGACTGCCAGCCGTCCACCAACATCCTGACCATCAATGCGTTTGTGGCGGCGGACAGCATCCTCATACCCACGCAGGCTGAGGAATACAGCAAGGATGGGATTGAGCAGATGAAATCCCTGCACCACAAGATAACGGCAAGCGGGATGAATGAGACGCTCAAATTTGAGGGTATCGTGTTTACCATGTGGGACAGGCAGACCAGATACGCCAACAGGATCAAGGGCGAAATCATAGAGATGTATGGCGGCTCAATCAACATTTTTGAGCCAGTGATTCCCTTCACCGTGCGGATACGGGAAGCCAACGATAAAGGCATCAGCATATTTGCGTATGATGAAAAATCTAAGGCAATAGAGCCATTTGAACTGATTGGAAAGGAGATTATATCGAATGAGAGTAGGCGACAAGAAAGTAGAAATCAATTCCGACGTTTGGTTCCAGGCGGCGGAGCAGGAACAAGAGGTAAAAAGCAGGATCGTAAAGCTGTCCATAGATGAGCTACATCCGTTCCGCGATCATCCTTTCAAAATTCGTGACGATGATGAGATGAACGCGCTGACCAAGAGTGTGCAGGATATAGGGATAAAGATGCCTATATTGGTGCGGCCACGCAAGCCGCCTGAAGAAGGGTACGAGATCATATCCGGGCACCGCAGGACACAGGCGGCGATAGACGCGGATATGAACAACATACCGGCGATAGTAGAGGAATTGGATGATGATACTGCTACAATCCTGATGGCAGATTCCAACCTCACACAGCGGGTGAATATACTGCCAAGCGAGAGGGCGAAAGCCCTAAAAATGAAATTGGATGCTATCAAACGGCAAGGCAAGCGTACCGATCTAACTTCCGTCCAACTTGGACGGAAGTTATTTTCTGGAAAAGAATCCAGAGATATTGTTGCAGAAGAATCGGGGGAAAGCAGAACACAGCTACAAAGATTTATTCGTCTCAATGAACTGATTGATCCGCTGCTGGATTCATTGGATGCCGAGGATATCAAGTTTACCCCGGCGGTGGAATTATCCCATTTGAAACCGGAGGAACAAAGTGAATTGGCATACATTATGGAAACGGAAGAAGTCGCGCCTACTTTGGCGCAGGCCAAGACGCTAAAGGAACTCAGCCAGCAGGGTGATTTGGATAAGGGAAAGATTGTGGAGATCCTCACCAGGGAAAAAACTATTGATTACAAGGTTGTGATGAAGGGTAACGAGCTTAAGGAATATTTTCCGCCTGATACCACGCCAAAGGAAATGAAGGAAACCCTGCTCAAGCTACTCAGGGAGTGGAAACGGGAGCGTGAACAGGATCATGACCCAATAAGGTGACAAAGAATCTGTATGACCGCGAGAGATCGCGGCTTTTTTAATTTATGGAGGTAAATTATGTTTTCTGTATTTATGGCAGCGGTGAGCATCGGGGCATCTGCTCTACTCATACGCTCATACATTAAAAAGAAGCGAAAAGGCGACAGGAATCTGGCAATCGTGTTGCTGGTACTGACGGCAATACTCATATTTTCAATGATAACCACACGCATGACGTAGAAAGGAGCAACAATGGCATTTTTACTGGAAATAAGGCTGTTTCGAGTTGCGTATGATTCACTCGTGATTTTGGAGATTGAGAGTGCGGAATCAGCAAAGCAACTTGTTCATAGCCTGTATTTATCGAATATTGATACAATCATCTTCAATGGCAAAAAATATATATCTGAACTGGATTTGCATGGTTTTATAAGCGAGATGAACAAAATGAAGGGCGTAAAGCGCCCGGATGAAATACGGCTTTATCATTTGCTTTGCAAAATTAATAACAACATCAACATGTTTTGTATTACTGAGATGCAACGCAAGTATGTAAAGCGGCTGCGACAGATCATCTATGACATGGAAGCCAGATATTATGCGCTGTGTGGCAGGGAAATCTACGAGGAATTGCAGCCCGTGCCACGGTTTCACGGGCAGTTGGGTACTTACGGCGTTCATCGGTAAATTTGCATTTTTCGACAAATCCGAAAAAGCAGGGATATGATGAAATATGAAAATATATCACGGAGGTGTCCTGAAATGAAAAGAAAACTCATATGTATCGGACTATGCGTATTCTCTTTATCCCTGCTGATTGGCGGTTGCTCGGATGACGCCGTGCCCGCCGAATCCCAGCCAGCGATAGGGGAAGCGGCGGCAGCATCTTCACCCGAAACGGTATCGATTGAAGAAAAGAATATTGAACCTACGGAGTCACCACAACCATCGGCAAATCCGACGTTCCGGCCTTCTGCTTCTGCATCGTCTGCGCCTTCAGCTACGCAAAACAGTAATGCCGATATGAACGGTAGCAGCGGGAATGGTTTCTCGATTTCACAACCAGCGGGTGGCGGCAATGCAACCCAAGCGCCTGCCGCAAGCGCACCGATATCCACCACGCCTGCTTCCACGCCACCGCCTGATCCCAATGCAGGGAAAACATGGCATGACGATGTTTATGAGGATGTATGGGTAGTAGATGAGCCAGCACGAACTGTGGAGGAACCTGTATTTGAAACGCGGGAGCGCACATACTGCTATATTTGCGACACAGATATCACCGGCAATATTCCGGCGCATGGTGACAGGCACTTTGATAGAGATGAAGATTTTCAGTATGGTGGAAAACCTGTTCAGGTCGAGGTCGGCGTAAAACAGGTGACCCTACCGGAAAAGGGGCATTGGGAGAAAAAGCTGATCAGAAAGGCCGGATGGTACTGATCGGAATACAAAAAATTGAATAATCCACAAGAGGGGCAGTCCTGTAAACATATGGGACTGCCCCTCTTTTTTTGCCTTCTACCCCAAGGGCGTAGCGATTGGCTGGCAGCAGGTACGCAAGGCTTTCCCAAGAGACAAGCACATAGTGCGCGGTCGATTGGGTGAAAGCTACTGCGCGTTCTGCCCAAAAATCTCAACGCCGCATATATTCTAGCATTGCGGTGTTTTCACATATACAAAAATCAAACGAAAGAAAGGAAGCAAAGAATGAAGAAAATTTCCAGAAAAACAATTGGGTTGCTACTCGTTATCATTTTATGTTTCTCGCTTGTGCCCGCATCGGCGTTTGCCACAGGCATTGCAGAGAACACAGGTGATCAGGTTGAAACAAATCTGGACGAGGAAATTCCCGAAGAACCGGGTGGTGTGGAAGCCGGCGATTACGATGGCGAGCCTAAGCCGCAGGAACCTATCGAAGTGCCTGTTAATGATACGGAGGAAACGCCCAAGAATGAGGAAAACGGCAATGGGAATATATCCATCACAAATGTTGTGGATGCGCCGCTTGCAACGGTTGAGTATCGGTATTACGATGCCACAAAAAACCAAGGCATCGCCAACGTTGCGGATTATTCCATTGAATCCAGCCACACGTATCATGCACTTGCATCGGCAAATGATTCCGGCATCATCATCGCCGCTAACAAGTATCCGGGCAAGGTTGCTGTCAGCACAGAGACCCTGCGGTTTTGCGTTCTTTTGAACGGTAGCCAGGATGTTACCGCACAGGTGTCGTATGACGCTGCAACTGGCGTGGTATCTTTGCCCGCCGAATACGCGGGAAACAGCATCAACGTCATTTGGTTTTGCCCCACAACGGATATCGTGGAACTGCCTGTGAAAGTTACGATAGGCGTTTTCAGCAATGGGCGTACCGAAATGTCGGAACAAAACCTATCGCTGGCATCCAATGCAGGCTCTATCGCTATTCCCCTGTCCGGCATTGACAGGATCGTTGTGAACCAAAATGGGTTAGAATTGTTTGCAGGTGAATACTCCATGAATGGCGATACGCTGACGGTCAATACCTCTGCGTTGGGCGGTGATCTGGTGGTGTCCGCATTCCCGATCAAGAGCAACAACGGGTTTTCAGTAATGGCTGCATCGACCACGGTAAACCATGAACGCCAGCACTATAACAGTGTGAATTATGGTTATGTCACGTCATATTACGTTGCAAACGGCAACGTCGCCTACTGCCTTGATCCATCTGTCAGCGGCGTTAATTCAGGATCCTACGACATCAGCGGGTATATGCAGCGCGGCACCGGCAACGATAACATCATCAAAGCCGCCTGGTATCTGTACCGCTGTCCGGGTGAAGATGCAAGCCTGTTCTCAGGGCTGGATTGGGAGCACGCCTACGGATATTCCCATGTTGCAGCGTCATACATCTATCTTGAGATCATTGGTGACAGCTTGAGCAAAGCCTGGGAGGGACTTGAGGGAAACGCAGCGGCGCAAAACAGAATTATGGGTATCGTCAACGCAATAAAATCGAAACCCATGCCGCCATCAGGATTCTCTGTATACCTGTACAATGTGGGAAATCAAACCTCTCAATCGCTTATGGGTTGGGAGTACAAACCGAACGGTAATCTTGAAATCCATAAATCCTCGGCCAACCCCGCCATATCGAACGGCAACGGCTGCTATTCGCTGGAAGGCGCTGTATTTGATGTATACAACAGCAATAAGGAAAATGTTGGCTCCATCACAACGGATAAGGATGGCAAAGGCAGGCTGGAAGGGCTTCCCGCCGGAGCAGACTACTATATCGTTGAGGTTACGCCGCCCACAGGATATATGCTGGACGCAACGCCCATCGAGTTTGAGATCGTATCCGGTGATACTGTTATTGTTCCGGTAAAAGATATCCCGCACAACGACCCGGTTGGCATTTTGCTGAAAAAACTGGACAAAGACCTGAACGGCAACACATCCCAGGGCAATACCCGGCTGGAGGGCGCGGAATTCACCATTAAGTATTATGACGGCTACTATTCCAAAGAAAGTGAGCTGAAAGGAAAAACGCCCGTCAGGACATGGGTTGTGAAAACCGGCGACAAAGGGACGGCATATCTGCATCAGGATTACATTGTACCCGGCAGCGATGAACTGTATAAGAACACGGCGGGCGATCCAGCCCTGCCTTTGGGGACAGTCACAATTCAGGAATCTAAAGCGCCGGAAGGCTACCTGATCAACGATGAGCTTTTCATCAGGCAGATCACCGGCAGCGGAAAGATTGAGTCAGTCAAGACATACAATGAGCCTGAAATCTCAGACGAAGTTATCCGCGGTGGCGTGTCCATTGAAAAATGGGACTTTGAGCTGAACCGCAGGGCTGTCCCTCAGGGCGACGCCATTCTAAAAGGCGCGGTGCTGGATATCTACAATCGCAGCGTGGGCGATGTTGAGGTGGGTGATAAGAAATATAAGCCGGGCGATGTGGTTTACACCATGACAACCGATGATATGGGAGCAGCATCCACCGTCGCCGATCTGCTGCCTTATGGCACCTA
>DHOD01000130.1:29542-30379 GCA_002407725.1 Christensenella sp. UBA5399
ACGACCTCAATACGGGCGTCATCAAGCAGACGTTCAAAATAAAGGACAACGGCGTGATCGTCAACCTAAAAACCAGCGCAACGACCATCAAAAATGATGTTTTGCGCGGTGGCCTAGAAATTGAGAAGTGGGATATGGAGCGTAATATGAGCGCTGAAAAGCAGGGCGATGCTACACTTGCGGGCGCTGTTCTGGAGATCTGGAACCGCAGCAAAAGCGTTGTAGTGGTTGATGGCAAGGAATACGCACCGAATACAGTTGTGCATACACTGACCACTGACACGAAGGGCTGGGCCGGGACATCAAAAGACCTGCTTCCCTTTGGCAGCTATGAGATTATTGAGAAAACGCCCCCGACTGGTTATCTCAACACCGGCGTGATCAAGCAGTCCTTTACCATCAGGGAGAATGGCAAAATTGAGAGCTACAAGACATCTGAAAAAGCGATCAAGAATTATGTGATCCGCGGTGGTGTGCGGGTGGAAAAGTGGGACAACGAGATTGACGAGCACAGGCCGCAGGGCGGAGCTACACTTGAGAGTGCGGTGTTTGAGCTTGTGAACCGCAGCATTGACGATGTGCTGGTGCTGGGTGAGTGGTATGCCCCTGGGGAAGTTGTTTTCACGATGACTACCGATGAGGATGGTGTTGCCATGACCGCAAAAGACCTGCTGCCCTACGGCACTTATGAGGTTAGGGAAATCCAGCCGCCCGAAGGTTACTTGGCTACAGGGGTACTCAGCCGGACGTTTGAGATTCGGGTACACGAAAAAATTGTTGATATGAATACATCGGAAACGGCGATCAAAAACGATCCCATCCGTGGTGACCTCAATA
>DHOD01000130.1:30536-32164 GCA_002407725.1 Christensenella sp. UBA5399
ATCCCATCCGTGGTGACCTCAAAGGTGTAAAGATATCTGATGGCGATGGGAACAGGCTTGCGGGCGTTCCGTTCAGTATCACGTCGCTCACAACGGGCGAAAGCCACACCATAGTGACCGACAAAAACGGCATGTTCGATACGTCATCTTCATGGAACCCGCACAGCCAGGATACCAACAGGGGCGAAACAGACCATGACGGCATTTGGTTCGGGGAACTCGAGACACTGGATAATGATAACGGCGCGTTGCTCTATGATACCTATCTTCTGGAAGAGCAGCCATGCAAGGCAAACGCGGATCGTGAGTTGCTATCCTTTGAGGTATCCATATACCGCCATCTGACCGTTGTTGACCTCGGCACGCTTACGAATGATTATACCGTTGTGCCGGAAATCTTCACCACAGCGATGGATAAGGAAACAACCATCAATGATGCTCATGTGTCCGCAACGACAGAAATAGTGGATACCGTGTATTACAGCGGCCTTTTGGTGGGTAAGGAGTATACGCTGACCGGCACACTGATGGACAAAGAATCCGGCAACCCGCTTTTGGATGGCGATGGAAACAATATCACCGCTACAACAACTTTCAAGGCGCTGGGCGAATCCGGTAATGTGTCCATGACGTTCATGGTCGATACGCTACTGCTCAAAGGAAAAGCGGTTGTCGTATTTGAATCGCTAGAGTTTAAAGGCAAAGAGATTGCAGTACATGCAGATATTGAGGACGAGGGGCAAACCGTAACCTTTAGGGATCCGCAGATCGGCACGACCGCCACGGGCTCCGATGGCGAAAAAGAACTGGATATCTATCCTGAAACGGCAATCATCGATGTGGTTTCTTTTGAAGACCTGATCGTTGGTGAGACGTATACCGTCAAAGGAACCCTGATTGATAAATCCACAGGCGAACCGCTGGAGATTGACAGCAAGCAATTCACTGCCGAAAAATCCTTTGTCGCCAAGGCGGAATCCGGTACAGTAGAGATTGAATTCGTTGTGGACTCCATCTTGCTTAAGGGGAAAACTATTGTTGTATTTGAATCTCTTGAGTACAAAGGCCGCGAGATCGCTGTTCATGCGGAGATTGAAGATGAAGGACAGACTGTGACGTTTAAGGAGCCGAAGATCGGCACATCGGCATCCGGCGTGAATGGAGATAAGGAAATCCTGGCGCTGGAGACGGCTACCATCGTTGATGTGGTCAGCTATGAGAATCTTGCCGTGGGCAAGACCTATACGGTCAAAGGCATGCTGATGGATAAATCCACAGACGAGCCGCTTTTGGTTGATGACAAGCAGATCACTGGCGAAACCACCTTCGTAGCGAAAGAAGCATCCGGCAGTGTGGAAGTGGTGTTTACCTTGAATGCTGTCAGCCTGAAAGGTAAAGAGGTTGTTGTGTTTGAAAACCTCTATTACAAGGATGCTGAAATCGCCGCCCATGCCAATATCGAGGATGAAGGCCAAACGGTTGTGTTTAAAGAAGTCATCATTAAGACCAACGCGACCGGCGCTGATGGTAACAAGGTAATCCCGGTGGCGGAGTCGGTAAAAATTGTCGATACCGTTACCTACGAGAATCTCGTTGTTGGTGAGGAATACACGCTTACGGGTACCCTT
>DHOD01000130.1:32331-34544 GCA_002407725.1 Christensenella sp. UBA5399
ACGTACCCTTATGGACAAGGAAACGGGTAAACCTGTTTTGGTGGATGGCAAGGAAATAACCGCCACGAAGACGTTTGTTGCCAAAGAGAAATCCGGCAGCGTGGAGGTTGAGTTTGTTTTCAATGCCATGACGCTGGAAGGTAAGGTTCTGGTGGTGTTCGAGAGCCTTGAGTACAAGGGCAAGGAGATCGCCACTCATGCTGACTTGGGCGACCAAGCGCAGACCGTTGGCATCGGTGTCAAAACCGTGACCGAGGAAACTCCGGGTACCGGCGGCGGTGCTAAGACAGGTCGTGATGGATTGCCGTTCTGGTTGTTGTTTGTGGCAATTGGCGCTGCCATAGGCGCGGCGCTGATATATAGTCGGCACAAGAAGAAGCAGACCGGAATTAGCGAATAAAGGCAAATCTCGATTAGATTATTAATGCAGAGGGGCGATCAGGAAATATGGTCGCCCCTCATTTTTTTGGAAAGGAATAAAATATATATGAAAACATTATTTCCTATACCGGTGTCGTTTGTGACGCACGGCGGCATGGTTCCCAGGCTTAAGTTTCAGTTCCTTCTGAATCCGTTGGGTGACCCAAGAGGAATGCATGAATTATTGAACGATCTCGATCCTGAAAACAAGTACCTGCCGGAAATCAACTTCATCCTACCCATGCAGCCGATCCGGGGCGATGGCGAAGATAAGGACCTGATCATGCAACAATATGGAGAACTTTGCGAATGTCGCGCCGACCTATTTTGATTGTCGTGATTCTGCTGGCGATCGCAGCCTGTTGCGGGATATATTTTGCCATTGATTGGATGGCTGCCGATGCGGAAGTGCGTGAGTACGACCAGATACAGTCTGAATATTCTGAGGTAGTGTACGACGATTCGGCTGGAGAAGTGGATGTACCAGTATCTGAAACGGACGGCCTGCCTTACACATTGGTGGACTTTGACGCCTTGTTAGAGCAGAACCCTGATACTGTGGGCTGGGTTTCTATTCCCGATACACTCATTAACTATCCGGTAGTACAGGCTACGAACAACTCAAAGTATTTGAACACATCGTTTTCAGGAAATCGAAGCGGTGCAGGGGCAGTGTTTGCAGATGCAAAAAACAACATGCAAGAACTCAACCAAAACACCGTGCTATATGGACACAACATGGGCAGTGGCAGGACGGATATGTTTGGGACACTTTTGGATTTCAATGATGCGGAGCACTACGCGGGGCATCAGTATATCCAGTTCGATACCATCTATGAACAGCATGGATGGTGGAAGATATTTGCCGTCATCAACCATGATATCCGCAGCAAAGAGTTTAATTATCTCCGGCTGGATTTTGAGAGCCAGAATGAATTCATGGAATGGGTTGACAAAGCGCGGGAGCTATCCATTTACGGTGCAGATGTTGAAATACAAAAAAATGACCGTATACTGACGCTCTCAACCTGCGACAGACAATTCTATGGCCGTAATGGAAGGCTGCTTATCATGGCGCTCAAAATGGAAAGGGGCTGATCGAATGACGGATATTGAGCATGCTATGAATGTATCCATTTTATCCCGCAACATCGGCATCAAGCTGATGCTGGAAGAAAAAACGTGCGCGCTGCTCTCGATCGCCGGTATGCTGCATGATATTGGGAAGATGGGAGTTCCCATCGAACTTTTGAACAAGCGTACCGCGTTGACGCCGGAGGAATATCGCATTATCCAGTGGCATACAACAATGGGATATACCATGCTCAACAATATACCCGACCAGATACACAGGATGGCGGCAATCGCAGCGCTATATCACCACGAACGTTGCGACGGAAGCGGGTATATGGGGCTGTATGACGAGCAGATACCAATTCCGGCCCGGATTGTCGCCGTTGCTGATGTGTATGACGCGCTGGTGTCGGACAGACCGTACCGCAGGGCTTGGGAAAAAGAAGATGCTATGGACTACATGAACGATCAGGCAAGGGAAAAGCTGGATCGGCAGATAGTGGATGCGCTGCTAGCGATTGTGTAGGAATAAGGGACTGCCGTCTGTGTTCAATATATGGGCGGCTGATCCATAAGCAGCTTTGCTATTTACATCTTCTGGTATATAATATCGGTATTGATTAAGGGCGCGAACTATGGGGCTATTAGCGCCGCACAATTAATTTATATTTGGGAGGCTTCCTGGTGACAATAAAGTGTGTTTGTCAACTGAAAAGTAC
>DHOD01000107.1 GCA_002407725.1 Christensenella sp. UBA5399
AAGGATTGGGGGGCACGCCAGCCGCTTAAGGCCTATGATTTTGAAAATCTCGACCAGCCGTGCCCGGATACGGTGAACCCCAGCTTATGGCGGCAGGCGCAGATCAACCACATCCACGGGTTGTTTAAGGTGACGGACCGCGTGTACCAGATGCGCAACCTGGACATGGCCAACATGACATTTATCGAGGGAGACACAGGCGTCATCATTATCGATACAACCACAAAGGCCGAAACCGCTGCGGCGGGTTATGAGCTGTACAAGAAATACCGCGGAGACAAACCCATTAAGGCAATCTGTATCACGCACTCGCACACAGACCACTACGGCGGCATACTGGGCGTCACAACCCTGGACGAAATCAAATCTGGTAAAATTCCGGTGTATGCGCCCGACGGCTTTATACTTGAGGTTATGAGCGAAAACGTGTATGCGGGAAACATTATGTCGCGCCGCACCTATAACCAGTACGGCACCATATTGCCTATCGGTCCTCGCGGGCAGGTGGACGACGGCCTGGGAAAAACAATGAGTAGTAACGGTACCATCACCATTGCGCCGCCCACGAACACAATTAAAGAAAAACATGAAACGCACGTCATAGACGGCGTTACGTTTGAGTTCATGCTGGCCCCGCACACAGAGGCGCCGTCGGAAATGATTATGTACTTCCCGCAATTTAAAATGCTGTTACCAGCGGAAACGGTGAATCATACATTCCATAACATGTACACATTGCGCGGCGCAGAGGTGCGGGACGTACGCGCCTGGTGGAAGGCCGTGGACGACATGATCGAGCGCTACGGTGACAAAATTGACGTGATGTGCGGCGTGCACCACTGGCCTGAATGGGGAGATCGGTGCCTTGCGCTGCTGGAGCTGACGCGCGACTCGTACAAATGCCTGCACGACCAGTGCCTGCGGTTGATGAATCACGGCTATACAATGATAGAGGTGGCGGAAATGTTCCGCTTGCCCGACGCGTTGGGCAAGCAGTGGGCGATGCGCGGCTATTATGGCACGTGGAACCACAGCGCCAAGGCAGTATACCAAAAATACCTTGGGTGGTTTGACATGGTGCCGGCGCACCTGCACAACATCCCGCCGGAAGATGCGGCAAAAGGATATGTAGAGCTGGCGGGCGGCGAAGCCGCCATGCTGCAAAAAATACAGAAGGAATACGACACGGGCAACTACCGTTGGGCAGCGGAAATTGGCAATCAGTTGGTGTTTGCCAACCCGAAGAACACCGATGCGCTGCTGCTGCTTGCGGATATCTATGAGCAGCTCGGTTACCAGTGTGAAAATGGTACATGGCGGTGCGTGTATCTGATGGGCGCATATGAGCTGCGGCTCAATTCCGAAGGCAAAAGCGCCAACCCCAAAATCAGCACCATCAACCCAACCATGCTGGATGCAATGACCGATGAAATGTTATTTGATTTCACCGCCTGCCATCTTAACATGGATAAAGCTGGGGAGGAGGTCGTAACAATACAATTTGAGCAGACGGACAGGAAAACAACCTGGGCACTGCAAATCAAAAACGGCGTGCTGAATTTCCATCAGGATAAGCAGTATCCCAGTTTTGATGCAAAGGTGAAGCTGCCGCGCGATGCATTCGCTCGCCTGATTTTAGGCATGGCGGATGTAGACGGGCTGGTGAAGGACGGCACCATTCAGGTGGATGGCGACGTGGCCAGGCTGAAGCGGTTCTTTGAACTGATGGATGTATTTACGCTGGATATTAATATTGTAACGCCATAAGTTGTGAGAAAATGTGACAGGATCACGGCTGTGCATGTAATAAAAAGAATGCTTCCGGATGGAAGCATTCTTTTTATTACGATCATAAGGATTACTGCTACATCAATCCAAAGGTGATGGTAAGGCCTGCAAACACAATGGAAACCATGGAAAGTAGCTTGATCAATATATTGATGGACGGGCCGGACGTATCCTTGAACGGATCGCCCACCGTGTCGCCCACAACGGCTGCCTTGTGCTCGTCCGAGCCCTTGCCACCCAGGTTGCCGGCTTCAATATGCTTTTTGGCGTTGTCCCACGCGCCGCCCGAGTTCGCCATCATGATGGCAAGCACAAAGCCGGTGGCCGTAGCGCCGCCCAGCAGCCCGACCACGCCGTTGACGCCCAGCAGAAGCCCGACAACAATGGGGGATACGATGCCCACAACAGCGGGCGCGATCATTTCCTTTTGCGCGCTGCGGGTACAGAGGTCTACGCACCGTGCATAGTCCGGTTCGGCCTTGCCCTCCATCAGTCCGGTGATTTCACGGAACTGCCGCCGCACCTCCACCACAATGCTTTGCGCCGCCCTGCCCACAGCCTGCATCGTCATGGAAGAGAACAGGAAGGGCAGCATGGCGCCAATGAATACGCCGATCAGTACGGGCGGGTTGGTGATGTTGAGATCGAAGACGAAGTCAGGCGCCTTTAGCGCAACCTCGTCAATGTACGCGACAATGAGCGCCAACGCAGTCAGCGCCGCGGAGCCGATGGCAAAGCCCTTGCCGGTAGCTGCGGTGGTGTTGCCCAGCGAATCAAGTGCGTCGGTGCGCTCGCGCACCTCGGGGGGCATGCCGGTCATTTCTGCGATGCCGCCGGCGTTGTCCGCCACGGGGCCATAGGCGTCGGTGGCCAGCGTGATGCCTAGCGTGGCCAGCATACCGACAGCCGATATGCCCACACCGTACAGGCCTGCGGCATAGCTCTCCGTACCGCCGGAGGCGAAAAAGCTGATCATGACCGAGACGCCCACAATAATGACGGGGACGGCCGTCGACTTCATCCCCAGCGCAAGCCCGCCGATGATCATGGTGGCAGGGCCTGTTTTACTTGTTTGTGCAAGGTCTTTGGTGGGTTTGTACGTGTCGGACGTAAAGTATTCCGTGGTAAAGCCGATGAGCACGCCGGCTACCAGGCCGGAAAGCACGGCGCCGTAAACGCCGATGCGCCCCGGATTGTTGGCGCAGTCAAGCGTATACCAGATGACGGGAAACGCCACAATGGCGACGATAATGGCGGCAATATTTGTACCCCGCCGCAGCGCCGAGAGAAGCGTCTTCTGGTCGGTACTCTCGCCGGTACGCACAAAAAATGTGCCGATGATAGACGCGAGACAGCCTGCCGCCGCCATGACAAGCGGCACGGCAGCACCGCCGAATCCATACCCAGCCGAGACCGCCAGTGCCAGCGTGGCCACAATGGAACCGACATACGATTCGTAAAGGTCGGCGCCCATACCCGCGACGTCGCCCACGTTGTCGCCCACGTTATCGGCGATAACGGCAGGGTTGCGCGG
The DNA here is from genome assembly GCA_002407725.1 of Christensenella sp. UBA5399. Classification (GTDB taxonomy): domain Bacteria; phylum Bacillota; class Clostridia; order Christensenellales; family Christensenellaceae; genus UBA5399. The sequence continues at coordinate 3,323 of DHOD01000107.1, forward strand.
GTCATCCTCGGGAATACCCGCCTCCACCTTGCCTACAAGGTCGGCGCCCACATCGGCGGCTTTGGTGAATATACCGCCGCCCACGCGCGCAAACAGCGCCATGCTGGACGCGCCCATGCCGAATGTCAGCATGGCGGACGAGATGGCGGTGATTTGCTCGACCTCAGGCAGGCCGGCGTAAAATACGTTTTTGAGCAGGAAAAACCAGACGGACAGGTCCAAAAGCCCCAGTCCCACAACGGTGAAGCCCATGACCGCGCCCGATGAGAATGCGACGCGCAAGCCCCGGTTCAAGCCTTCCGAACAGGCCTGCGCTGTGCGCGCGTTGGCCGCTGTCGCAATCTTCATGCCGATGAAGCCGGACAGGCCGGAGAAGAAGCCGCCCGTGACAAACGCGAACGGAACGAACGGCGTCAGCAGCCCGGCAAACGACATGATGCCCAGCACGACAAACATGACGATGAAGAAAATCGCCACGACCTTGTATTGTCGTTTCAGGTAGGCGTTGGCGCCGTCGCGGATGGAATCCGAGATCTTTTTCATGAGGGAGTTTCCCTGTGGAAACTTCATGATTTTCCTGGATTGCACGAGCGCGAACACCAGCGCCAGCACTGCGGCAATGGGAGCCAGTATGAAAAGTTGATCTGACATGAATATACCTCCATTTATACATTGAATTTCAATCAACCGCTGGTCGCGGTATAATGTTTCGACAAAAACGCAGGCCTATCCCCAAATGAATTTTTTATTCCCGATCAAATTTGTTGTGTCTACCAGACTGACATCATTATAATTTCCCATACTAAATACGACGGCTGTAAATACCGGCAGGTGACGGTGGGCTGCCCCCAATCTTTGTA
>DHOD01000054.1:0-251 GCA_002407725.1 Christensenella sp. UBA5399
GATGCATGTGCCCTGGTTGGAACGCGCAAATTTTGTCAACTTGTATTCTGAAACGCCGCCATCATTGTTGTTGATCACAATCTTTTCGGCGCTCACGCTTTTTACGACACCCGCCTGCTTGGCAATCACCAGCACGCCGGAATCGTACGCCGCCTTAAACTCCATACCCGTGCCAATCATCGGCGCTTCGGGGGTCATAAGCGGCACCGCCTGCCTCTGCATGTTACAGCCCATCAGCGCACGGTTGGCGT
>DHOD01000054.1:418-915 GCA_002407725.1 Christensenella sp. UBA5399
CGGTTGGCGTCGTCGTTTTCCAAAAACGGAATCAGCGACGCAGCCACCGACACCAGCTGCTTGGGCGATACGTCCATCGCATCCACCTCGTCACGCGGCACCTCAACGATTTTATCCTGCACGCGGCTCATTGCACGCTCGTCCACAAAGTGTCCCTTGTCGTCAATCGGCTCGTTGGCCTGTGCTACAACCAGGTTATCCTCTACATCCGCCGTCATGTATTCCACATTGCTGGTTACAATGTCCTTCTTCCGGTCAAATTTGCGATATGGTGTTTCAATGAAACCATAATCGTTGATTTTCGCATATGTTGCCAACGAACCAATCAGGCCGATGTTCGGGCCTTCCGGCGTCTCTATCGGGCACATGCGGCCATAGTGGCTGTGGTGCACGTCACGCACGTCAAAACTGGCGCGGTCGCGGTTCAAGCCGCCCGGCCCCAATGCCGAAAGCCTGCGCTTGTGCGTCAGCTCCGCCAGCGGGTTTGTCTGGTCCAT
>DHOD01000054.1:1053-1284 GCA_002407725.1 Christensenella sp. UBA5399
GTTTGTCTGGTCCATAAACTGCGAAAGCTGCGACGAACCAAAGAACTCCTTGATCGCCGCCGTCACCGGACGGATGTTGATCAGGTTGGACGGCGTCGCAACATCCATATCCTGTATGGACATCCGCTCCCGAACCACCCTTTCAAGGCGTGTCAGGCCAAGCCGTATCTGGTTTTGCAGCAATTCCCCCACCGACCGGAGCCGCCTGTTGCCCAGGTGGTCGATATCGTC
>DHOD01000054.1:1442-1914 GCA_002407725.1 Christensenella sp. UBA5399
GTTGCCCAGGTGGTCGATATCGTCGGTGTTCCCTATGCCATATTTCAGGCCAAGGAAATAATTGGCGGAGGCATAGATGTCCTCCTTGATGATATGCTTGGGTATGAGTACCGCAATATTTTCCTTAATCTGTTCCTTGAGCGCCTTTTTGTCGCTGCCAAACTCGTCCAGCAGCTCCCGCAGCGCAGGGTAATATACCTTTTCATTGATGCCGGCCGTCTCCGGTTTGAAATCCAGGAACCCTTTCGCATCCACAAAATGGTTACCGTGCACGCGCATCACCTGGTCGTCCCCCACCTTAACATCCACAGTGTTGATGCCCATATTCTCTATTTGCAGCGCCTGCTTCTCGTTGATGGTATCGCCCGCCGCAACAATCAACTCGCCCGTCTCTTCGTTGATCACGTTTTCCGCGGCAACCTGATCTTTGATACGCTGGGAAATCGCCAGCTTTTTGTTGAATTTATAACGG
>DHOD01000054.1:2025-2373 GCA_002407725.1 Christensenella sp. UBA5399
AGCTTTTTGTTGAATTTATAACGGCCCACGCGCGCAAGGTCATAGCGCTTTGCGTCAAAGAACAGCGAACCCAAAAGGATGTTCGCGCTCTCCACCGTGGGCGGCTCGCCCGGCCTGAGGCGCTTGTACACTTCAAGCAGGCCTTCTTCCTGGCTGGTTGTATTATCTTTTTTCAGTGTCGCGTCAATGTTTTCGTCATCGCCAAAGAACGTGTGCAGCTCCGCGTTTGTCCCCAGGCCCATCGCACGCAAAAACACCGTGACGGGCAGTTTCCTTGTCCTGTCCACACGGATAAACATTGTATCGTTGGAATCCGTCTCGTATTCCAGCCACGCGCCGCGGTTCGGG
>DHOD01000054.1:2562-3886 GCA_002407725.1 Christensenella sp. UBA5399
TCCAGCCACGCGCCGCGGTTCGGGATGACCGTAGAAGTGTACAGATCCTTGCCTGCCTTGTCCTTGACCGATCCGAAGTACACGCCCGGCGAACGCACCAGCTGTGATACAATAACACGCTCGGCGCCGTTGATGATAAACGTGCCTTTTTCTGTCATCAGCGGAAAATCGCCCATGAAGACCTGCTGTTCCTTAACTTCGCCCGTCTCCTTGTTCAACAGCCTGACTTGCACCTTAAGCGGAGCGGCGTAGTTCACGTCCCGCTCTTTACATTCTTCAACTGAATACTTTGGCTCGTCTGCAATCTGATAATCCACGAATTCCAGAACCAGGTTCTCGGAATAATCTGTTATTGGGGAGATGTCTTTCAGCACTTCCCCCAATCCTTCTTCCAAAAATCTCTGATACGAGTTTTTTTGGATTTCAATCAAGTCCGGCATGTCTAGAACTTCTTTTATCTTCGAAAAACTCATTCTCTTTTTTGTTCCAAACTTGACTTCATGCATATAAAACAATCAACTCCCATATTATATTGGTATAAATTTATAACGCTCTGACCGTACAGCGGGCCATCCGTGCCGGATTCAAGCCGCCGCTGCCGGGAAGGCCGCCCGGGCGCGCGCCCAAGCAACCTGATATAGAACCATCGTCACCAGGCTGTGCCTATAACAACAGTTCTCCGGGGCCTCCGCCGTTTTTACGGCATTCCTCCCCATGCTAATGCAATTTATTATGATACTACAAGCAAAAGTTGGTGTCAAGGGATTTTTTGTATGTCGAAAGAAAGTTTTCAGTTTATACATTTATTTGATCTTTGCAAAAATCATCCTGCCTGCCGCCGTCTGCAATATGCTGGTGACGACCACCCTGAGCGTGCTGCCTTCCTTGCCCTTTGCACCGTCCACCACAATCATGGTACCGTCGTCCATATACGCCACGCCCTGGTTTTCCTCTTTGCCGTCCTTCACAATGGCCACCGAGAGTTCCTCTCCCGCAACCAGCACCGGCTTGACCGCGTTGGCAAGCTCGTTGATGTTGAACACCGATACGCCGTGCAGCACCGCGACCTTGTTCAGGTTATAGTCGTTCGTCACAATCCTGCCGTTATATTCTTTTGCCATCTTCACCAGCTTGCCGTCCACTTCGGACGTGTCGTCATAGTCGTCCGTGGTGACCCGTACCGGCACACTGAGTTCCTTTTGCATCCGCGCGACCATATCCAGCCCGCGCCGCCCGCGCGAACGCTTGAGCTCATCGGCCGAATCGGCGATCCTCTGCAGCTCTTCTATCACAAATTCAGGCACCAGCAGTTCGCCCTCAAACA
>DHOD01000054.1:4045-4890 GCA_002407725.1 Christensenella sp. UBA5399
TAAACATGCCCGTCTTGCATATGTCAAAAATACGCCCGTCAATGATCACGCTGGAATCGAGTATTTTGGGCGTGATCACCACATCGGTTTTGCCATCCCCGCCCGCCTTGCGCGCGCTGAAGTAATTGGCAAGGTCACCCCGGCGTTTGACGCCTGTGGAAAGGCCAAGATACCCAAACAGCAGGTAATCCACAATGGTGAGCGGTACCGACAGCCATGCCACCGGTATCAGGTTGATAATGATGGAGATCAGCGCCGCCACAACCAGGCCGATCACCAGGCCGATCGAACCAGCCAGCAATGTTGTCGATGGTGTTTTTGCCAGGTTCTCTTCCAGGCTTTTCACGCCTTTTTCAATCAGGTTCGCAATCCTTTTGGCAAGCGACGTGAAAATAATCCCCGACGCCACCGCGCACAGCAAAAATGTCAGCACCGGCACCCACGGCGGGGTGTATGCAAACATATATTCGCCGTTGATATATTCGTACAGGTATTGGAGCAGCATCAATATACCGGGGCCAATAAAGAAACCGATAAAAGTTATAAATATCCTGAGCAGCCTGTTCAGCAATTTTGCCTCCGCCTTTCGGTTTGATTCCCCACCCGTTTATTATACACCATTTCCATGCAGCAATATATAAGGATCAAAACACTTTTTCCAATACATCAAACAACGTCCGCACGCCCGTGACCTGCATGCCGTCGTATTTGGCGTCGCCTGCGCTGCCATGCGGCACAAACACATGTTTGACCCCCATGCGCGCGCATTCCGCCAACCGCTTGGGCATCTGCGTCACACGCCGGATCTCCCCCGCCAGCCCCACTTCGCCAATAAACGCCGTATC
>DHOD01000054.1:5025-5555 GCA_002407725.1 Christensenella sp. UBA5399
ACGTATCGCGGTCCACCGGCATGTTGCGCAGCGATGATACAATCGCCACCGCCAGCGGCAGGTCCGCTGCGTGTTCTTTCAGCTTCATGCCCCCGGCAACATTGACAAAGATATCCTGCGTATACAGCTTCAGCCCCACCTTCTTCTCCAGCACCGCACAAATCATGTACAGCCTGTTCACGTCAAACCCCGAGCTTAAGCGCCGCGGGATGTTGATCTGTGTGTGTGAGCAAAGCGCCTGTACCTCCAGCAGCATGGGGCGCGTGCCCTGCGTCCCCGCAAATATGCACACGCCGCTCAAATCCTTCATGTCCGCGGCATCGGAAAGCATTGTCGGGTCGGTCACCTCACACATGCCCGTGTCGCGCATCTCAAAAACGCCAATTTCATCCGTCGATCCAAACCGGTTTTTAACGGCGCGCAGTATGCGGAAGTTGGAGGTCCGTTCCCCTTCAAAATACAGCACCGTATCCACAATATGCTCCAGTACCCGCGGCCCCGCAATTGCGCCTTCCTTTGTCACATGGCCG
>DHOD01000026.1:0-2775 GCA_002407725.1 Christensenella sp. UBA5399
GGCAGGACAGTGGGCTCCGGCGTTGTGACGGGCATCATTGAGTAAGAATGAATACAATTAAAAAGGGCTGTTCTTCGGAACAGTCCTTTTTTTGTACGCATCTTACCGGGGATAGGATACAATCGGGTGTTGAATGAAAAAAGGAATGTGCGGTATGCCATAAAACAGTATGCGTTAAATAGTATAACCAAGGTGAAATTTTCTCATTCTATCGGTATTCAGGATGTTTCAGTCACATGTATGTTGGTATAAATAAACGTGGGAGAAACAGATGGAGGCAGAGGACATGACAAGTACCTATGAATATATTATTGTGGGGGCGGGACCGGCAGGCGCGGTGCTGGCACACAAATTGGGCGAGAAACATGCGGTGCTGCTGCTGGAGGCGGGTGAGAACAATGACAACGACGACCTGATCAAATCGGCAAACAGCAACCTGTACGCCCATATACCGGAATATTTTTGGCAGGGTGACTGTATCCCGCAAAGAGGAACGGGTGGCAGGTCGTTTGCGTTTACGGGCGGCAGGCTGGCAGGCGGCGGGTCGTCGGTCAATGGCGAGATGTATGTGCGCCCTACGTCACATGTATTAAAGGAATGGGAAAGGGCAGGAGGGCTGGCGTGGGCCCCGGACAAAGTAACGGCGCGCTTCAAAGAGTTGGAGAAATTTTATGGAAAGCGGGAGTGTAATGATATCCATGGATACGATGGCAGATTGCAGATCAGGCAAGCCTTTGTGCAACCTTCGGCATTGATCGACAACCTGACCGCGGCAATAGAGGAAGCGACGGGATATCCTGCAATTGACGACTATAATGACCCCCAAACGCCGATTGGCGGATTTGGCAGATGGCAGCTGTATCAGCAGCCAAATGGCGACAGGGCGAGCGCATCCATGTGTTTCTTGTCACAAGAAGCGTTAGCAAATAAAACGGTTGAAATACGATATCAAACAATGGCGGTAAAGGTGCTGTTTAACCAACAGAAGGAAGCGGTAGGCGTTGCGTACATTTCTAGGGGGGAATCGGAAAAGGCGTATGCGACAGAGCAGGTGATACTGAGCGCGGGCATTCATTCGACCCAGTTACTGATGCTTTCGGGTATTGGGCCGGAGGATATACTGCAAAATGCGGGCGTGCCGGTTTTGCATGCCAACCCAAATGTAGGACAGCACCTGGCCGACGACGCGTATGTCAGCGCGGTGTTTTCCATCAGGCCGGGGGATTTTGACAATTGGCGTAAGGCCGACCCAAACGGCAAGTTTGCGGGTGGAGCGTTTTTACCAAGCCCTGTAAGCGATGCGCCGCAGGATCAGCGTTCCATCCAGCTTATTGCGGCGCAGGTCTTTGACCAGTATGTATACTTTAGCGCGCTGTGTATCAACCCCAAAAGCCGCGGGAGGCTTGCGATTCAAAGTGCAGACCCCCTCAAAGTCATGAAGTGCGACTACGGCTTTTTGCGTGACCCGGACGATGTGCGTGTGCTGATGGAGACGGTACGAAACTATATTGTGTCCATTGGGGATGCGCTACATAAAAAAGACCCGGCGTACACACTGATGGCGCCTACGGATGATGTGATTGCGGACGACGCGCAACTGGAGAAATATATTCGCAGTTCATTCATCCATACGTACCACGACCAATGCGCGCTTAAAATGGGCTGTGAGAATGCGGAAGGTTCGGTAGACGGATACGGGCGCGTACATGGCGTGGGGAAGCTTACAGTGGCGGATGCCTCGATCATTCCTTATCATACGGATGGCAATCCTTTGGCGGCGGCATATATGATTGGCTACACAATTGCAAAGCATCTGCTGGGCGAGGAGACATGATACCAGCGATGGGGTATCGGCATTCTTGATATTAAGGTAAGACGAGGTAAAAACAGGCAAGAGATAGCAAGTTGCTTATGCAACACATATTATCTCTTGATTTTTTTTTGCTTTCTATATAATATGTAATAGATTAAGCAAAAAATAGTATTGCATTATTATGCAAAATAATGTATTATTATACAAAAGGCGGATATGAGCAATGCAAAAGGCAGATAAAAAAGTGAATGTAAGCGTGGTGGGTGCGACCGGGTACACAGGGGCGGAGCTGATGCGGATTGCCGCACGGCACCCAAACATCCGGGTGACCTGTGCGGTATCCAAAAGTTTCGCGGGGAAAAAGCTGCGTGACGTGTATCCTAACTTTGTGGGGGATGCTCTCGTGCTTTCCGATGCGGACGCCGAACAGATTGCTGCAGTGAGTGATTTTGCTTTTTTATGCCTGCCACACGGGATGAGTATGGAGGTCGCCCCGCAATTGGTGCAAAAAGGCCTTAAAATAGTGGATTTGTCGGGTGATTTCCGGTATGACGACACAACTGTATATGAAAAGTGGTACAGTCTGAAACATACACAAAAACAGCTTAATGAAGCGGCTGTGTACGGATTGCCGGAGTTTTATAAGAATGACGTTGCAAAAGCAAACTTCGTGGCGAACCCCGGCTGCTATACCACAACCAGTATATTGGCGCTGGCGCCGCTGCTGAAAAATGGGCTGATTAGCGAAGAACGGATCATTATTGATGCGAAGTCAGGCGTTTCGGGTGCGGGAAGAAAGGAAAGCCTGGCGTTCTCTTATTCGGAGACTGCCGATAATTTTAAAGCGTATTCCATTATCGGGCACCGTCACACCTCTGAAATAGAGGAGCAATTGACAAAGTTTGCGGCAGGGATGGTTGAACTGCAGTTCACACCACATCTGCTACCCGTCAAAAGGGGGA
>DHOD01000026.1:2935-16101 GCA_002407725.1 Christensenella sp. UBA5399
AAACCCGTCAAAAGGGGGATACTTGCCACGATCTACGCCGACCTGAAGGATGGCGTGGACGCGGGCGCAATCAGCAGGGCGTACGCCGATGCGTATGCCGATGCGGCGTTCACCCATGTGCTGGAACCGGGGCAGTTGCCCGAGCTCAAGCATGTGGTGGGATCGAATAACTGCGTGATCGGCTTTGATATATCGGAAAGGACGGGGCGTGTGCTCGTTGTGTCCTGTACCGATAACCTGCTGAAAGGCGCGTCAGGACAGGCTGTGCAGAACTTTAACATCATGCATGGGCTGGATGAGCGCACCGGGCTCGACAGCGTCGCGTGGTATTTGTGACAAATACCACGCGCGTAAACGATAGGAGAATGAAATGAACGAAGATAAAATGAAAAAATACCAGGACAACGCACACATCCTTGTGGAGGCATTGCCGTATATACAGCGCCTTTTTGGCAAAACTATTGTGATCAAATACGGCGGCGCAGCTATGCTGAACGAAGAACTGACCCACAAGATTATGGAAGACATTACATTGCTCAAATTTGTGGGGATGAATCCCATATTGATCCATGGCGGCGGGCCGGACATCAATCACATGCTGGAGGCGCTGGATCTGCAGCCGCAGTTTATCGACGGGCTGCGTGTGACGGACGACCAGACGATGGAAGTGGTACAGATGGTGCTGGCGGGCAAGATCAACAAGGAGATTGCATCCAAGCTGAATGGCCTGGGGGCCTCTGCAATCGGCCTTTGCGGGATCGACGGCAACATTATCAAGGCGGAAAAAGCGCCGCCGAAAAACGGTGTGGATTTAGGAAATGTAGGAAAAATCACATCAATCAATACAGCGTTGTTGGAGACATTGACGCACGACCAGTATATCCCTGTGATCGCGCCTATCGGTGTGGGTGAGAACGGGGAGAGCTATAACATCAATGCGGATACGGCGGCGGGCGCGATTGCGGCGGCGCTGCAGGCGGAAAAACTGATTTTCCTGACGGATACGGACGGTGTCCGCACCAAGGAAGACGACCCTGAGACATTGCTGTACGTGGCGTCAAAAAATGATATAATGAATATGATCGGTGAAGGAAAGATTGTGGGAGGGATGTTGCCCAAGGTGAACAGCTGCCTGGAAGCATTGAAAAACGGCGTCAACCGTACGCATATCCTCAATGGGACGATCCCGCACCCGATCATACTGGAGATATTTACCGATTCGGGCATTGGCACGATGGTGACGGGGTGAGCAGTATGGATGTAAAGACAATGGAGATGTTGGACAGCCAGTATTTTATGCCGGTGTTTGGGCAACGGTTGCCTGTTGCATTTGAAACGGGAGAGGGCGCAAACCTGTATGACAGTACCGGGAAGAAATATACGGACTTTTTGGCGGGGATTGCCGTCAATGCGCTGGGGTATTCCGATCAGGGGTTTAAGGCCGCTGTAAAGGCGCAGGTGGATCAATTGCTGCATACCAGCAATTATTTTTATATAGAGCCGCAGGCCCGGTTGGCGGAAGCGCTGTGTAAAAAGACCGGCATGGGGAAAGTGTTTTTTACCAACAGTGGTGCGGAAGCGAATGAGTGTGCGATCAAGCTGGCAAAGAAGCGGGCGTTTAACAAAGGGTTGGATTCGGCGGATTTCGTGTCGGTGAAAAGCGGATTCCATGGGCGGACGCTGGCGACGCTGACGGCCACAGGCCAGGAGAAATTTCATGTGCCGTTTGCACCAGGGACATACGAGTATGCGTATGTGGAGGCGAATGATGAGGCTGCCGTAAAGGCCGCTGTTACGCCAAAAACGTGCGGTGTAATAGTGGAAATAATACAGGGCGAAGGCGGCGTGAATGTACTGGATTTTGCGTACTTGTGCCTGCTGGAAAAGCTGTGCAGGGACAACGATGCGCTGTTGATTGTGGATGAGGTGCAGACCGGGATGGGGCGTACGGGTAAGTTTCTCGCCTCCGAACATGCGGGTATAAAGCCGGATGTTGTGACACTTGCAAAGGCGTTGGGAAATGGCGTGCCGATCGGCGCGTGCCTGGCGACGGATGCAGCGGCGGAAGCGTTTCTGCCCGGCGACCACGGTTCCACATTTGGTGGCAATTTTCTGGCCTGCACTGCGGCACTGTATGTGACAGAAGCAATTGGAGACGACATGCTGGCGGCAATCGCGCAAAAAGGCGCTTACTTGGAAGTCAAGCTGCGCGAGTTGATGCGTGCCGTGCCGCATGCGGTCATCGACGTACGTGGCATTGGGCTGATGCAGGCTGCAGAGCTTTCGAACGAATACAGCGCAATGGGTATCAAGCGCAATATGCTGGATAAAGGGTTTGTGATTGGGACTGCAGGCAGCAATGCTTTGCGGTTCTTGCCGCCTTATGTGATAAAGGAGAAGGACATAGATCGCCTCATAGAGGCCTTAATTGAAACGTTGCAATAAACACAGGAGAGAAGATGCCAAGATTAAAAGATGTAGAGAAAATACTGGTAATTGGGTCGGGGCCGATTGTCATTGGGCAGGCGGCGGAGTTTGATTACAGCGGCACACAGGCGTGCAAAGCGCTCAAGGAGGAAGGGTTTGAGGTGGTGCTGATCAACTCGAACCCGGCCACCATCATGACCGACAAGGAAATGGCCGACAAGGTGTACATTGAGCCGCTGGTGCCGGAGACGGTGATCAGGATACTGAAGAAGGAGCGCCCGCAGGGCATCATTGCCACACTGGGCGGGCAGACAGGGCTCAATCTTGCGATTGAACTGGATAAGTCCGGCATACTGGAGAAGCTGGGCATACGCCTGCTGGGGACCTCGCTCAAATCCATACAAATGGCTGAGGACAGGGAGCTTTTTCGTGATTTGATGACAGCCCATGATCAAAAAACCGCAATGTCGACAATTGTCACATCAATTGCAGAGGCCGAGGCGTTTACCGAGCAATGCGCGTTTCCCATCATTGTACGCCCGGCCTACACATTGGGCGGTACGGGCGGTGGTACTGCCCATAATATGGACGAGCTGCGCGAGATCTGCGCCCGTGGAATCAAGATGAGCATCATTAACCAGGTGCTGCTGGAGCAAAGTGTGGCAGGCTGGAAAGAGATTGAATATGAGGTAATTCGCGACAATTGCGACAACTGCGTGATTGTGTGTAATATGGAGAACATCGACCCGGTGGGTATCCACACGGGCGACAGCCTTGTGGTGGCGCCATCCCAGACGCTGACGGACACAGAGTACCAGATGCTGCGCACATCCGCAATCAAGATCATCCGTGCGCTGGACATCCGGGGCGGATGCAATATCCAGTACGCGCTGGATCCCAATTCGTATGAATATGTGGTCATTGAGGTCAACCCCAGGGTGTCGCGGTCTTCGGCGCTGGCGTCTAAGGCGACGGGATACCCCATTGCGCGGGTGGCCTCTAAGATAGCCGTGGGCTATAACCTGGATGAGATACTCAACTCGGTCACGGGCAAAACATATGCCTGTTTTGAACCGTCGCTCGATTACGTTGTGACAAAAGTCCCGCGGTGGCCGTTTGATAAATTTGCGGGTGCAAACCGTCTGCTGGGGACGCAGATGAAGGCGACAGGCGAGGTGATGGCGATAGGGCGGAACATTGAGGAGTCGTTGCTAAAGGCCATTGACTGCCTGGATGTGAAGATGAATTATAACCTTGGCATGAAGAGCGTGGATACATGGACGGATGAGGAGATTGCCGCATCGTTGGCGAGCCCGGACGACGAACGCATATTTGTGCTGTCCCAGGCTATCCAGCGGGGCAAATATACGGTCGACGAGCTGCACGAGATCACAAAGATCGACCGCTTCTTTATCAATAAGCTGAAAAACATTGTAGACCTTGCGAAGCAGTTGCGTAAGTATACAATCGACACGCTGACGCCCGAAATGCTGCTCAAATGCAAAAAGGCGGGCTTTGGCGACGGATACATTGCGGACTGCATTGGCGCACACCGTTCGCAGATCATTTATATGCGCAGCGCGCTGAATATCCGTCCGTCGTTCAAAAAGGTGGATACATGCGCAGGCGAGTTTGAGGCGGTTACACCGTACTACTATTCGTCATACGATAATGAAGACGAGGTAATTGCAACACCAAAGAAAAGCGTGATTGTACTGGGCTCCGGTCCCATCCGCATTGGCCAGGGCATCGAGTTTGACTATTGCTCGGTGCATTCGGTGCGCACGCTGAAGGATATGGGTTACGAATCAATTATCATCAATTCCAACCCGGAGACAGTCTCGACGGATTTTGATACGTCCGATAAGCTGTATTTTGAGCCGCTGACCAGCGAGTGTGTGCTGGATATCATAGACAAGGAGGAGCCGGAAGGCGTGATCGTCCAGTTTGGCGGACAGACGGCGATCAACCTGGCGCAATCCATCCATGAGGCGGGCAAGACGGTTTTGGGTACGACGGTGGAGGACATTGACAGGGCCGAGGACAGGGACAGATTCCTGAAAATGCTGGAGAAGCTGGAGATCCCGTTGCCAAAAGGCGCGACGGCGTATTCTGTGCAGCAGGCGATAAAGGCTGCGAATGGGATCGGCTACCCGGTGCTGGTACGCCCGTCCTATGTGCTGGGCGGCCGCGCGATGGAGATTGTGTACAACGATAAGGAATTGACGGAATATATGACGATGGCGGTGGATGTATCACCTGACAAGCCGGTGCTGATCGACCGTTACATTACGGGCAAGGAAATCGAACTGGATGCTGTTGCAGATGGCACGGATGTTCTGGTTGTAGGAATTATGGAGCATATCGAGCGCGCGGGCGTGCATTCGGGCGACAGCTTTGCCGTGTATCCCACGCAGAACATATCCCGCGCCGACAAGAAGAAGATTGCCGAATATGGCATTGCGATTGGCAGGGAGCTGAATATCAAAGGCTTGTTCAACATACAGTTTGTGATGGATGGTGATGGAGAGATATACGTGCTGGAAGTGAATCCGCGCGCCAGCCGCACAGTGCCGATATTGTCCAAGGTGACAGGGATCAACATGATCGACCTGGCAACGCGCGTGATGATGGGGGAGACGCTTGTGCAACACGGGTACAAGACGGGCATCCATAAGGAATCCAAGATGATCACGGTCAAAGCGCCGGTATTCTCATTTGCAAAACTGGCCAGGGTGGATACGTTCCTGGGGCCGGAAATGAAATCGACAGGCGAGGTCATGGGGACGGACCGCACGTTTGAACGTGCGCTCAAAAAAGCATATACTGCAGCAGGGTTTAGCCTGCCAAAGAGCGGTGGGACAGTGCTTTTCAGCGTTGCGGACCGCGATAAGGCAGAGGCTTTGGAGATCGCAAAGGAAATGGAAGCCTGCGGGTTTGGGATTGCTGGGACAGCGGGGACGTACCAATATTTTAAAAAGGGCGGGCTTGTGTGTGAAAAAACACAGAACACGCTCGAGCAAATTAAGCAAAGCGAATTCGCGCTGGTGATCAATACGCCCACGCGGGGCAAACAGAGCGAGCGCGAAGGGTTTAAGCTGCGGCGGACGGCGGTCGGGTTCAACGTATCCTGCATTACGTCGATGGACACGGTGCGGTCTATGCTGACGGTGATGCAATCGGAAGCAGCTCCGGCAGTGATTCCGCTGCACGAGTACAAGTAACGGTTATGGAACAGATTGTTTTGACACAGGCGGCGCCAAGCGACGCAGCCGCCATACTGGATATCACAAAAGAAGCGTTTGGGCTTTATGCGCAGGAAATACGCAAGCGTGAAAACGTTGAAGCCTTGCATGAAACACTGGACGATGTGTTAAGTGACATAAACAACAAGCATGTGTATCTCGCAAAGATTGACGGAGAGACTGTGGGCAGTGTGCGGTTTGCGGTTCTGGAGGACGGGATTGCATCCCTGAGCCGGTTTGCGATGCGTACAGATGCGCGCGACCTGGGTATTGGCGGCCTGCTGCTGGAGAAGGTGCGGCTGGGGTGTATTGACCTGGGGGTACGTGCGATTGTGCTGCATACGGCGTCAAAGATGCGCAGTACCGTGGCGTTTTATCTGAAGAACGGTTACTATATCCATTCTATTTCGCGCGATAAGGATTATATCCGCGCATTGATGGTCAACGAACTCGTGGAGATGGATGAATTGTTTGACTACGAGAAATATGTCGGCGTCCCACACGATTAAATGATGATTGGGGCGTTATAGATGGGCGGGACCGATTGTACGGCTGAAAATAAAGCTGTACGGCATTGACATATTGTGCCACATCCATGTATAATTTCCTTGAATTCTGGGTATATATGTATAACGAAAAAAACAAAGGGATTGAGAGGAATTTTTCATGATTTCATTGATAATGGGCCTGTTGGCGTTGGCGTGCAATATTCTTGCACTGCTCCCCAATGTGATACCGAGCCTCAGCACGGGTTTTTTGGCTTTTATAGGCTTTGTGCTGGCGATTATTGCGGTTGCGACCGGGAGCAACATCCTCAAAGCGGATAAGGGCGACAAGAACGCGCGTGCGGGAAAAGCAATCGGAACGGTTTGCCTTATGCTTGCAATACTTGCCATTGTGCTGTTCTTTGTGATGCCGGTCGGTTGTGCGGCGGCAGCGATGGCATGCGCATGCGCACTATAGAGTGCGGCTATGGCGGTATTGATCGTTGCCATCCTCTCTTTGCCTCTGGCGTTTCTTTCATATATCCCCGTCGTCAACTGGCTGTGCCTGATGGGTTTTACACTTGCGCTGGCGGCATGGGTGCTGGGGCGTAAGATTCACCAGACCGATCCGGGCGTGCGGTATGCCCTGCCGGCGATGGTGATCGGTATTGTGGGAACATTCGCCAATCTTGTGTCCATTCTGGTGGCGTTTGTGCTGGGGAGCTTACTGCTGGGCGATTTTGTGGTGTTTTAGCGTGCCGATCCTACAATGTTAGCAATACGATCGATAGAATGAATACGACAATAAAAATCCCCGTCTCAAACAATGAGGCGGGGATTGCTTTTTGGTTTTGGCGCTAAGACCGGTATTCGGCGTTTATTTTGATGTAATCGTATGTCAGGTCGCATCCCCAGGCCGCGCCCTTTCCGTTGCCGTCGCCCATATCGATGGCCACAGTGATTTCATCTTCGCCCAGTATGGTGCTGGCCTGTTGTTCGTCATAACCTTGCTGGGTGGAATGGCTGCACACTACAACTTCTCCCGCCCTGCTTTTGAGGGTGATGGTGATGTCGTCCACAGGAAAATTGCCGGGTGTATAGCCCACGGCGCATATTGCGCGGCCCCAATTGGCGTCGGCAGCAAATACGGCTGCTTTAAAAAGATCGCTGCCTACAACTGTTTTGGCGATGGCCCGGGCCACGGTATTACTTGTTGCACCTGTCACGCGGCACTCGATTAGCTTGGTTGCGCCCTCGCCGTCCCTGGCAAGGGCCCGGCTCATTTTTGTCAGTATAACGGTCAATGCAGCGCAAAATACATTGTAATCTTCTGTATCGCTCTCTATTATCTTGTTGTTGGCGTTGCCGCTGGCCAATATTGCCGTGGTGTCGTTGGTGGACATATCGCCATCAATGTAAACCTGGTTGAGTGTAACGGTGGCGCTGCTGCCCAGTGCAGACTTGAGCATGCCAGGTGTAATTGCAACATCGGTGGTGATGAAAACCAACATGGTGGCCAGGTTGATGTTGATCATACCACTGCCCTTGCCGATTGCGCCAATGCGGCAGGGGACACCGCCCAAGTCAAATTCCACCGCGAATTCTTTTACAATGGTATCGGTTGTCATAATCGCACGCGCGGCGTCTCCGCTCCCATCGTGCGAAAGGTTGCGGATGATTTCCGGGATGCCGTCTGTAAAATGCCTGGCCGGCAGGTCCTGCCCTATGACGCCCGTAGAGGCGATAATAAACTCGGATGGTGACGCGGATGTTGCCCCGGCGATGATGTCCAGGCTCTGCTGCGCCGTATCGGCCGCAGTCTGGTTGCAGGCATTGGCGTTGCCGCTGTTGGCCAGGATGCCGCGTGCATAGCCGTCTGCTATATTGCTGCGCGAAAGGACGACGGGCGCCGCGGTGACTTTGTTGGTGGTGAACATGGCTGCCGCCGGGCATGTGTGGTCGCACAATATGGCCGCCATATCGGCATTGCCGTTATGCTTGATGCCGGTGGCAGCCGCCGCTGCGCGAAAGCCACCAGGCGCGCACACACCACCGTCTATTTCCTTAAAATCAAAATTCATACTGAACCCTTCCCATGTATTTTTGTCAATTATACGCCAATCACAACGGGGAGGCAAGCCTGCAAAAGCGCTGCACGAAACCAGGATTCTCCGCCAAGAGAGCCTTGCGTGTTTATTCTCTAAAAAGAAAGTTTAAATATAAATTACAATTTATTATACCAATCCCATTTAAAAAACGCTGGCGTTTTTTAAAGCGCGGTACGCGCGTTTGGGATGGCATACCAACCGGCATCCCTGATGCGGCCTTCAGCCGCCGCTTCGTGAGATGAAATGAGACGCGTTCCGTGCTGTTTTTGCGCGGAACAAGCCACGCCATTGGCGGGGCATTCCAAATTAAAACAGATGTTTTAATTTGGAATCAGTAATTAAGGTATTATCTTTTTGCCAAATATTTTTGTAATATCTGTAATAAATTGAACAGTACGCGGGTTGATATGAGTGAGACCCATCCAAAGGGGAATCGAGGTAGCTATACTTGATATTGCTGGTGCTGGCTTTCGAGACGGAGAGCGATAAAAACAAATTCGAATATATTTATTCGAAGTATAAGCGGTTGCTGTACAGCAAGGCGTACGGCATATTGCGCGACCATATGATGGCGGAAGATGCGGTCAGCGAGGCGATGCTGCGGGTGTATAAGAACCTGAACAAAATCGGCGATCCGGACGACGGCAGGTGCGTAGCCTTTGTTGTGACAATTGTCAAGAACGTTTCGCTGACGCTGCTGAAAAGAAAAAACAGCAATGTTACGGAACTGCTGCCCGACAACAGCAGGGATGATTTTGAACTGGAGGGGGATGTGGTCTCGCGGCTTTCGGCCGGGGAGATATACACAATGCTGAACAAGGTGAACGAGGAATACAGGAATGTGTTCCTGCTGAAATACGCATACGATATGTCCAATAAAGAAATTGGCAAAACAATGGGCATCAGCCCCAACAATGTGGGGGTGCTGCTGCACCGCGCCAAAAAGAAGATATCGGTGCTATTGCGGGAGGAGGGGATAGGCTTATGAAAAAACATGACGCAGATTTCCTTTTCAAAAAAATGGCAAACGGATATGTGGACGTATACGGCGGCGAACTGAAAAAAGAGATGGAAGATATGCAGCGCACGGGTGCTGCCGAGCCAGACGCGCAAAACAATGTTGTACGGCGCATAAAGGCAAAGAGCAAAGCGCGGGTCTCCGGTGTGCTTGGCGTGTTGGCCGCGTGTATTGTACTGGCTGTGGCGATCCCTGCCGTGCTTGACAGGCTATCGCCGATGTTTGACGCAGTGAGCACCAGTACGACGGATGAAGCGGCTGCGGAAGCGGTGATGGAGGAAGCAACCGCCGGGGAGGCGGAAAGCTGGGATTATGCTATGGAGGAAGCGGCCCCTGCCGCGGGAAGTGCGGCGGAGCAGCCGGCTGCCGATGCGGGCGGCGCACAGCAATATGACATCATACCGCTCAACGCCACGTTGCCGGACAATTTCACGGTATCTGCGGTGGAGCAGGATGTGGCCCGTACCATTTATTATATTGACGATGCAAACGAAGACAATGTGGTGCTCACGCTGGAGGATACAGAAGGGCAGGCGTTGGAAGTGCCCGAGGATCTGGATGTGATCATGATCAACGGCGTAGAGACGTACGGGAAATACAGGCCCGACTATAGCGTACTGATGTTTGAGCAGGATGGGATCGAGTACGTGCTGACATGCAAATATGATATGAATACGCTGATGGAACTGGGAGAAGCGATCCTTATATAAAAAATATTTAAAAAGTGTAATGTTTTTGAAATCCCGTTGGTTATTCTAAGTGATCAGGAAAACAAAAAGCATTTTGCGAATAACCGAAATGAGGGAGAAGGAACAATGAAAAAAATCTTTATTACAATTGTATCTATGGTAATTGTGGCGGTGCTGTTTTGCTCATGCGCGGCGCAGGGGCCTATGGAAGCGCCTGCGGCTGCGGAAAAACCCGCGGCGGAAGAACCCGCGATGGAAGCGCCCGCGGCGGAGGAATGGGTGGCGGAAGAACCGGCATCCGACGAACTGGCGCCTTCGATTGACCAGGCCCCGGTGCCCGCGCCCGCTGCGGGAGCGACATATGACGGGTACGAGTCCGGTGGGGCGTTTGGCGATACGGAGTCATATATTCCAATCGAAGACAACAACCCCAAGCCCACTGATACGGATTCGCTGGTGACGTTCTCGCTCAAGGTCGACACCGCGTCATATACCAATGTGCAGCGGTACCTGGAAGGCGGTAGCTTGCCGCCGGCCGATGCCGTCAAGGTAGAGGAAATGATCAACTACTTTAACTATGAATCGCAGGTCAGCTATGACGGGCATCCGCTGGGTGTGTACACAGAGATTGGCCAAAGCCCGTTTGACCCGGATAAGTACATGGCGTTTATCCGCGTGAAAGCGGCGGAGGTGGATAAAAGCGAATTGCCCCCAAGCAGCCTGACTTTTTTGATCGATACGTCCGGGTCGATGGACACGTACGACAAGTTGCCGTTGCTCAAGGAGGCGTTCAGCCTGTTGACGGAAAACCTGGACAGGCAGGACAGGGTTTCAATTGTGACATATGCGGGAAGCTCGGCCGTTGTGCTGGATGGCGCGCGCGGCGATGACGGGAATACAATCCTTACCAGCATATACAACCTGCGCGCGGGTGGATCGACTGCGGGGGCGCAGGGAATCCAGACGGCATACCAGATTGCGGAGAGAAACTTTATACCCGGCGGCAACAACCGGGTGATATTGGCCACCGACGGAGATTTTAACGTAGGTGTTTCCAGCATTGATGGGCTTTCGCAGTTGATCGGCGAGAAGCGTGACAGCGGCATATACCTGAGTGTGCTTGGGTTTGGTACGGGCAACATACAGGATGACATTATGGAGACGCTGTCCAAGGACGGCAACGGCAATTATGCGTACATCAATTCCGTATCGACTGCCAAAAAGGTGCTGGTCGACGAGCTGGGGTCCAACCTGTTCGCGCTGGCGGACGATGTAAAGGCGCAGGTGGAGTTTAACCCTGTCAACGTGGCGAGCTACCGCCTGGTGGGGTATGAGAACAGAAAGCTGAACAATGAGGATTTCAACGACGATACAAAGGATGCGGGCGAGATTGGCGTTGGCACGGATGTTGTAATGCTTTTCGAGCTGGAGCTTGCAAACCCGGGCAGCGGGGAGCAGGATTTGAAGTATGGCGGTGAGGCGGCAAGCGATGCGCCTGTGCAGACAGATTTTGGCCAGTATGGCGACGAGCTTTTCGAAGTGCGCATCCGGTACAAAAATCCAGGTGAGAACGAGAGCAACCTGATCCTGCGGCCGGTGACGTTTGATGATGTAGCGCGGGAGACCAGCAGCGACCTGAACTTTGCCTGCTCGGTGGCGGAACTGGGGATGCAAATGCGCAATTCACCATATGCGGCCGGCGCGCCGGTGGAGGATATCGCGCGTGTCGCCATGGATAACATTGGCGGGGACACGGGCGGATATAGGACACAACACTTGATGTTGGTCAAAGACTATACGGATATCGCGTGGTAACAGAGCTTAGCAAACCAATCAGGAATCCCCGTTTGTATGACGCAAGCGGGGATTTTTCTGTGTACAAAAAAACCGCCCCGGCAAGCGCTGGAGCGGTAAAATAATTTTAGCGATACATGTGATGCTCAAACGGAAAGACGATGCTGGTTTTTATAGCGCTGAGAGCGGTCTATCGCCGACTGGATTTCATCGTTTTTTCGTTTGTTGACAGCATTGTCAATGGCAGAGAAAACGATAAATACAGCAATGATTGAAATAAATAGTCCAAATAACAACATGTTCCCTGCCTCCTTTTCTAAAAGTCGTATAATACTAATATACCCCTAAATAATTGAATTAAACGCGACCAAATGGTTTTTTGTGTAAAAGAATTGTGAATGATTGGAAAGTGGACGTAAGTGCCCATACGCTATATAATGAATCACAGAGAATACAAGCCCAACCGGGCATTGGAGTGTATTGATGAAAAGAAGCATGGGAAGGCGAATTGCCTGCATATGCGTGGTATTGACACTGTTGTGCATAGGACAGGCAGCTTTGGCAGCGCAGGATGACCAGGCGGTGATGGAGGCTATGCAAGGGAAGGCAACAGAGGGGCAAGTGAACGCGCCACAGAGCCCGGTAGAAGTGGAGGACGGTAGGCTGCCTGTGCCAACAGCACTGCCGGTTGTGCCCGGCGAGGCAGTGGAGAGCGGCGATTTTGTGTATGCGATGCTGGATGACGGCACAGCAAAGATTGTGCGGTATAAAGGTGCGGAAACGCAGGTCGCGATTCCTGCCCGAATCGACAACGTTGCGGTATCGGCATTGGGGCCGGGGGCTTTTTATAATTGCGGCCTGACGGATGTGGAAATTCCCACTGGAATCAAGACGATTGAATATGCGGCGTTTGAGGGAAATCCGATCCGGGAAGCGTATATTCCCGCCGGTGTTACACTGATGACAGGCAATCCGTTTGAGGGGTGCCGCAACCTGGAACGTGTAACGGTTGACGATGGCAACGAACATTTTCGTGATGCGGACGGCGTGTTGCTCAGCAAAGACGGTACGGTTATCGTCTGCTATCCCGCGGGCAGGGCGGGGAGCTATGCGTTGCCCGATGGTGTGACAACCGTAGGCAGCGGCGCGTTCTCGATGGTGGGCGCGATGCAGGTCGGCGGCGTGGAAATATACATTCCGGCCGGGGCCGATACTTTTCCGCAGGCGGGCATATTGGGATCAAGCGACGGGGACGAACCAAAAGCCGTGTTATATGTACAACCGGGATCGGAAGCGGAGGCATATGCACAGGAGATGGAATACGAATATGTACTATTTGACCCGCAGACGCAATCGCTGCCTCAACCGCCCGTTCACGATGACGACGCTGAGCCGGTGGA
>DHOD01000026.1:16267-17805 GCA_002407725.1 Christensenella sp. UBA5399
GACGCTGAGCCGGTGGACGGGTATTATTACGAACTGCTGGATGACGGCACGTTAAGAATAACCGGATTTGCGGGTTGCGTGGATGAATGGCTGGAAATGCCCACGGAAATTGAAGGAAAGCAGATCAGCACCATCGGCGCTGGCGCGTTCTATGGCGTTGCGGCGGGGGAGATCATCATCCCGGAGGGCGTTTCGGTCATCGAGGAGGGTGCGTTTGAGAAGAGCGCGATTGAGACGGCGAACATCCCTGCCAGTGTGCGCAGGATTGCGGGCAACCCATTTCGCTATTGCCCGTTTCTCAGCAAGATCACGGTGGACGCGGGCAATCCATATTATGCAAGCGAAGAAGGTGTGCTGTACGATGCGGAACGCACAACGTTGCTGGCGTACCCGGGCGGGCAAAGCAAGATTGGATATGTGCCATACAAGCGGGTGACGGCCATCGGCGAGGATGCGTTCACGTGGTCGGGCAATGCGGGCGGAGGGCTGTACCTGACGCTGCCGCAGACAATAGAACAACTGCCGGAAGGCGGCATGATCCTATCCAGCAAAGTAAAGCTGTATGTAGAGGAAGGATCGGTTGCCGAAGCGTATGCCATTGAAAAAGGATATGCGTATGTGATATCGGAGTTTGACTGTACCATCCACTTTGGCGGGACGGAAGAGACATGATGCGGTATAATAAAACGGCAGGAAATCAATGTTTCCTGCCGTTTTTGTGCACTTAAAAATGGTTATACTCTTTCTAAATAGCTTACCCCCTCCGTCAGAAGAGTATCGCCATCCAGAGTCATCGGAACGGAATTTCCGTCGATAGCCATGGTGATCGTCTCGCCGTCTATTGTATAAGTGCCTTCGCCACCAGGTTCTCCTGGAAGACGTCCAATGACTTTGCCATCATCAGTGAATTCATACGTGATGTTTTTAAAATCCTCGATGAGTATATCTAATAGTTCATTGTCTGAGCCCATACTATCAGACAAAAGTGCAATATATTCATCTGTAATCTTCCATGTCCCCACAATTCCGCTGTCAGTAGCCGTTCCGTTCTCTGCTGCCGCGTCATTCGTATCGCCACTGCACGCGCAGAGCGTAAACAACATAGTGACAGCCAAAATCAATACCAAAACTTTTTTCATTTTTTGTTACCTCCAAAATTTTTGTCCAGGAGGCAGAATATCACAAATGTCTGATTATGGCAATAATACAGAAAATGAAGGAAACGGCTAATACTATTCTCCAATAAAAACGTGAACGTTTTTAGCTTTGCATATCTTCGACTAACGAAATCAAAGATTTCGAGTCTCACCTATTCCGCGTCTTTAGCGCGGGGTTCATTACGCTTTTTGGCGTAATGAACCGGATAAGCCGTTCAATACTAAATCCTGCAAAACGGCATATCGTTTTGCACCTGCATTTCATGCGGTCACGTCCGCAAGCAACGCGAGCGGCTAACGTGACCCATGCAAGGCTTGCCCAAGAGTGCGAAGCACGATTGGCTGCAAGCGACTGCGGCGGGAATAGAAAAGTAGTTTTTC
>DHOD01000026.1:17961-24329 GCA_002407725.1 Christensenella sp. UBA5399
CTTTTCTATTGGATATTAGTATAATTATCCGTGCGCACCGGGGAAAGGACGACCGGGTGTGACATAGAACTTTGTGAACAATTTGACAATATATAGCACATGGTGAAATAAATTTCAAGCGCTGGGAAACATGGTGGAAAAAAATTAGAAAATCCGATTTGCGGTGATTGTTTTGATGTGGTAATATTGACTTTGGGATGTGAATCCGTTATTGTATATTGTGTAGCGAAAAAAATTGCAACATGTGAAATATTGAGCGCAAATTCACACTTTTTTATGCGGTGTTGTGAGAAAAAATGGATGAAGTTTCGCGGAGGTGCGGCTTGGATATCGATATCAAAATGGCAGTAAAAACAGAGGTGATTCTTGCTTTTGGGCGGACAACCGGCAGGCGGTTTGTGCAGGCCGCGGTTTCCAACCATCACGTGCACCTTTGCCAGGCCGATATCGACCGGCTTTTTGGGCAGGGTTACCAGCTCACGCCGTTAAAGCCGCTTTCGCAGCCGGGGCAGTATGCCGCCAAAGAAACGGTTACGCTGACAGGCCCCAAGGGGAGCATCAAGGGCATACGCGTACTTGGCCCCGCACGGCCCGACACCCAGGTGGAGGTCTCTGTTACAGATTCATTTAAATTAGGAATAAAGCCGGTCGTGCAGATGTCGGGCAATATCGAGGGAACGCCGGGCGGGCTGCTGGAAGGCCCCGCGGGCAAGGCCGAGATTGCAAAGGGCATCATGGTGTCCGAGCGGCATTTGCATTTGTCCGAAGACCAGGCAAAGGCGCTGTGCCTGCAGGACGGGCAGGCGGTCAGCCTGAAAACATTCGGCCCCCGGCCGGTGATATTTGAAAATGTGATTGTCCGCAGCGGTGCGGGGCATTATATGGAAGTGCATTTGGATATGGACGAGGCAAATGCAGCGCTGCTGAAAAACGGCGACATTATGGAAATCGTGTAAAAAACTATGGATAACGATGCGATGCGGGCACTGGTAAAGCGTATCACGCAGGAAGTGCTCTACAGAATTGAACAGGCGCAGGTGCGGGACGAGACAGTGCAGGGCACTGTGGTGTTGGTTTCTTCCTATGTTCCCTCTCCCAAAAGCGCGCTGGCACGCATCAAGGAAGTTTACGGCAGCGACAATGTCGAGTTTCTGAACTTTGGCACCGAGTTTACGCCGTTGTTTGAAAAAGCGGTCAATGCGGACGAACAACCGCGTGACGAGATTATAGAAAAGGTGGCTTCGGCCGCCAATGTGGTCATTGTGACCCCGCGCATCAACCTGCTTGCGGGCATTGCGGAGGGCGAGGACGACGGCCTTGTGGAGTTTTTGGCCATGCGCGCGCTGCTTTGGGGCAGGAATGTCAATGTGCTGCTGGACTTCCAGCCGCCGCGGTTCAAGCGCAACACGTTTTTTGAAAAAGTGGTCACCGTAGTGAACACGCTGGAGGATATGGGCATCAAAATCATGAGCTACAAGTGCGCGGCCCCGGAGGGGACGGATGCGCTGGGGCTGGTGACCGAGCAGGACGTGATGAATGCGTTCGCGGGCAAAAAGAAAATGATCCGGGCTGCCGCGGGCGCCATTGTGACGCCGTCGGCGCGCGATAAGGCGAAGGAACTGAATATCACCATCAATTATTAGGAGAAGGACATGCAGATAGCAAGGGTAAAAGGAAACGTGGTCAGCACCACAAAGGCCGAGAAGCTGAACGGCCTCAAGCTGCTGATCGTCAAGCCGATCGACATAGAAACATTTGAGGAAAAAGGCAGCCTGCTGGTGGCCATCGACGCGGTTGGCGCGGGCGAAGGCGAGGTCGTGATGGTTGTGGGCGGAAGCTCGAGCCGCCAGACCAACATTACGGACGGCAAACCGTGCGACCTTTCCATTATTGCGATCATCGATTCGCTGGATGTGGACGGCAAACGGAAGTTTGAGAAGTTTAAAGAGAGTAAATAAACGCAGTTGATATAAACCTGAAAACGTTGAATTTGAAGGGGAAATAATTATGAGTCTGAGCGAACAGGAAATCAAGCAAATTGTAAACCAAACAATAACGGAGGTTGCGGGCAGCGCGCCGATTGGCGGCACAAGCGGGCAGTGGCTGTGCGACGACGCGCACGAGGCGATTGCCAACGCAAAGGCGGCGCAGCAACAATTGATGCAGATGTCGCTGGTACAGCGTGGCAAGCTGATTGACGCAATGCGCGCGGCGGCGCGGCAGAACGTCGCGGCGCTTTCCGAGCTGGCCCACAACGAGACGGGTTATGGCAAGGTGCCGGACAAGATTGCCAAAAATACATTGGCGATCGATAAAACACCGGGAATCGAGGACCTGCATACGCAGGCGTACAGCGGCGACGACGGGCTGACCATCATCGAGGGAGCGCCCTTTGGAGTCATAGGCTCTATCACGCCTTCTACAAACCCGACATCTACTGTGATCAACAATTCTATCAGCATGATTGCAGCGGGCAATGCTGTGGTATACAATCCCCATCCTGCGGCAAAACGCGCGTCCCAGGAGGCTATGCGTGTGCTCAACGAGGCAATTGTAGCGGCGGGTGGCCCGCCGGCGCTCATCACATCGGTGAAGGAACCGACGCTGGAGAGCGGCAAGATCATTATGGAGCATCCTGACGTAAAGATTCTTTCCATTACAGGTGGCGAGGCGGTTGTGCATGTCGCCATGAAGGTGGGCAAAAAGGTGATTGCGGCCGGCCCGGGCAACCCTCCTGTCATCGTGGATGATACGGCCGACATCTGGAAGGCTGCCGCCGATATCGTGACGGGCGCAAGCTTTGATAACAACGTGCTGTGTATCGCGGAGAAGGAAGTATTCGTGTTTAACAGTGTGGCCGATTCGCTGATGAGTGAGATGCAGCAAAACGGCGCATTCCGCGTGTATGGTGACGATATAGAAAAAATACTGAAAACAGTGCTGGAGAACAAGAACGGCAAATATGTGATCAACAGGCACTTTGTAGGGCGTGACGCGACACATATACTTCGCGAGAGCGGTGTGCAGTTCACCGGCGACCCGCGTCTGGTCATTGCCGAAGTGCCGGCAGACCATCCGTTTGTGGATGTGGAAATGCTGATGCCTGTGCTGGCGATCGTACGTGTCAACAATATTGACGAGGCGATCCGTGAGGCGCTTAAGGCGGAACATGCGTTCCAGCATTCGGCGTACATTCATTCGACAAATGTACACAACATGTCGCTTGCGGCAACAGCGCTCAACACAACGATTTTTGTGAAAAACGCACCGTCACTTGCAGGGCTTGGTTATGGCGGTGAGGGGTGCACGACACTGACGATTGCGACGCCGACGGGCGAGGGCATCACCAGCGCGAAGACGTTTACGCGGTCGCGGCGGTGTGTGCTCCACGGTGATTTCAGGATCATCTGATACTAATTCCAAATTAAAAGCGTTAATTTGGAATACGGTGCTGAACGCACCGTGCCGCTACGCGGCGCGTCTCATGCAGTTCCAAACGCGCTACGCGCTATAAAAAACGCACAACGTTTTTTAAATGGAACTAGTATGACGACGGCTGATCAGGATTGGATTAGAAAAAATGGCTTTTTTGGAGGGCCAAAGCAGATGGGAATAACGGAAAAAGTCCGTGACGCGGGCGTGGTAGGCGCCGGCGGGGCGGGGTTTCCAACACATGTAAAGCTGAACGCGAAAGCCGATATTGTATTGGCGAACGGCGCCGAGTGCGAGCCGTTGCTTCGCGTGGACCAGCAGGTGATGGACCGGTTTGCGCCGGAGGTTGTCGCGGGCATGCGCCTGGCGATGAAAGCCGTGGGTGCAAAACGTGGCGTCATTGCGCTCAAGGATCATTACAAAGCCGCGATTGCGGCGCTGAACGCGGCGATCGGCAGTGATGCCGATGTTACGCTGCACATTATGCACAGCTATTACCCCGCGGGGGACGAGCAGCAGATTGTGTACGACGTGACGGGCAAGGTGGTGCCGACAGGCGGCATTCCGCTGGATGTGGGTGCGGTCGTGTGCAATGTCAGCACGTTGGTGGACATTGCGAATGCGGACAAAGGAACACCAGTGACGGAGAAATATGTGACGGTTGGCGGCGCGGTGAGAAATCCTTGCACCATGAATGTGCCGGTGGGCATCAACGCGGCGGAGCTGGTTGCGGCGGCGGGCGGCACCACGTGCGATGACTGCAGTTATGTCATTGGCGGGCCGTGCATGGGCTACGTGACCGATTCGCTGGACTTCCCGATAGAGAAGACGACAGGCGGCATACTGGCGATCCCCAAGGGACACTTCCTGCTCAGGCAGAAGGACCCGTGCCAGAGCCTGCAAATCATACAGGCGGCTTGCTGCCAGTGCTCGCTGTGCACGCAGATGTGCCCGCGCAATGCACTGGGGCTCAATGTTGCGCCGCACAAGGCCATGCGCGCGGTTGGCCAGGGCGTCGACCTGCTGGAGAACGCCAACGGCATATTCTCCTGCTGCGATTGTGGTATTTGTACATACCAGGCCTGCAACTTTGGCCTGAAGCCCCACGTGGTCATGAAGCAGATGAAGCAGGGGCTGATGGCGGCGGGAATCAAACCCCGGAAGGAAGTGTACGGCCCGGCCGATATTGCAATCGATATGAAACGGTTGCCTACATCGCGCCTGATCGGGCGGCTGGGCATCAGCGAATACGATGTGCCCGCGCCGATGAACTGCAACCTGATGGACGTGGAAAGTGTCAAGATCCCGCTTAAGATGCATGTGGGCGCGCCGTCGACGCCTGTGGTCAAAGCAGGCCAGAAGGTGAAAAAGGGCGACCTGATTGCAGAGATCAAAGAAGGCGCGCTGGGCGCGCGGATACACGCAAGCATATCGGGCACGGTCACGGCCGTAAACGATCAAACGATAGAAATAAAGGTGAGCTAAATGAAAAAGTCACTGGGAATGGTAGAGGTAATCAGCATACCCGCGGGCATTGAGGCGGGCGACGCGATGCTGAAGGCGGCGTCGGTGCAGCTGGTGACGGCGACAGCCGTTTGCGCAGGCAAGTATATTGTAATTGTGACGGGCGAGGTGGCCGCGGTACGGTCGGCTGTTAAGGCGGGCAAGGAAGCGGCGGGGATCAAGCTGATCGACGACTTGATCATCCCCAATGTGCACGAGCAGGTGCCCATGGCCATCAATGGCTGCACGGATATAGAGCATATGGGGGCAGTGGGGGCGATTGAGACGTATTCGCTCTGTGCGGCCATCATTGCGGCGGACGAGGCTGTTAAAGCGGCTGAGATTACGCTGATAGAGATACGCCTGGGCAGGGGCCTGGGGGGCAAATCCTTTGTGACCATGACGGGCGAGGTGGCTGCGGTCAAAGCGTCGGTCGAGGCGGCACAGGGTATTGAAGAGGTTCAGGGTTTGATGTCGGACAGCGTGGTGATTCCCGCGCCGCATCCTGATATAGCGAAAGCACTATTTTAAATGGAGGACTTTTAAAAATGTCAAAAGAAGCATTGGGTATGGTAGAGACCAAAGGACTGATTGGTGCAATAGAGGCGGCTGATGCGATGGTGAAGGCGGCAAACGTCTCGCTGATCGGCAAACAACAGATTGGATCAGGACTGGTAACGGTGATGGTTCGCGGCGATGTTGGCGCGGTCAAAGCGTCGGTGGATGCCGGTGCTGCAGCGGCAAAGCGGGTAGGCGACCTGTACGGCGTACATGTGATCCCCAGCCCCCACGACGATGTAGAAACGATTCTTCCGTCGGCTGCTGCTGCCAAGGCGGCTGTCAAAGCTTCCAAATAAAGCGCGATGGTTACCGGTGAAGTTGTGGGCAGCGTAGTTGCCACAGTAAAGGACGAAGATCTGAATAATATTCCACTGCTGGTGGTGCAACTGATCGAAAAAGACGAGAAAAAAGGCATGATTGTCGCCGCCGATTCGACGCGCCAGGCGGGGCCGGGCGATTTTGTGTACATGATCGGGTCCAAGGAGGCGGCGCGTATGTTCCGCAAGGAGCTTACGCCCGCCGATATGGCGATCGTAGGGTTTATCGATCAGTACAGCGAACACTTATAAGTTTTTTAGGGATGCGCCGGCGCGCGTTCCGGAAAATAAAAAGTAAACAAAAATCTATTGGAAAAAGAAAGGTTTATGAAAATGGAAAAACAAGCATTAGGTATGGTAGAAACTAGAGGTTTGATAGGCTCGATCGAAGCGGCTGACGCAATGGTGAAGGCTGCTGACGTATCGCTGATCGGCAAAGAGCAGATCGGTTCCGGCCTGGTAACAGTGATGGTTCGCGGCGATGTTGGCGCGGTCAAGGCTGCTGTTGATGCTGGCGCTGCTGCTGCAAAGCGCGTAGGCGACCTGTACGGCGTG
>DHOD01000069.1:0-9158 GCA_002407725.1 Christensenella sp. UBA5399
AAATTGTATTTCAGTGGGGCCTATGTATAAAAAAAGAAACTGCAGGCCGCAGCTTCTCTTTACTGATGTTCATACTAAAATGTGCTTTTCGGTTTTTTGAATTCGTTTTTGCCCAGCTTTGCCTGTGCCGCAAAATCCTTCAACGCTTTTTTCTGCTTGTCGTTCAGCCTCTTGGGCACCTCTACATTTGCGCGAATATACAAATCGCCTGTGCGGTTGCTGTTCAGCACTTTTACGCCCTTACCCTTCAGCCTGAAAACTGTACCGGGCTGCGTCCCTTCCGGTATTTTGTATTTCACTTTACCTTCCAGCGTAGGCACCTGCACTTCGTCGCCCAGCGTCGCCTGCACAATGCTCACACCGAGGTCAAGGTATAGGTCGTTGCCCATGCGCTCAAACAGCTTGTGCGGCTTTACCGTAATATAGATCCGCAGGTCGCCGTTGGGGCCGCCCCGCTTGCCGGCGTTTCCCTCTCCGCGCATTGTGATGATCTGGCCATCGTCTATGCCGGCCGGAATGTTGATGCTGATGTTGCGCTGCTGCATAGAAGAACCGCTTCCCTTACATTTCTCACAGGGTTCTTCCACGATCGTCCCTTCGCCGCCGCAGGTTTCACAGGTCTGCACATTGACAAAGCTTCCAAACATGGACTGCTGCTGCGTCCGCACCTGCCCCGACCCGTTACATGTCGGGCACGTTTTCCGCCCCGCACCTTTTTTCGCGCCGGTTCCGCCGCATTCTTCGCACTTTTCGTTTCGATTCAACGCGATGTCTTTTTTTACGCCAAATGCAGCTTCCTCAAAAGTGATTTTCATATTGACGCGTATATCCTGGCCTTTTTGCGGCCCGTTGGCAGGCCTGCTCCGCATGCCGCCGCCGAAGATATTCTCAAAAATATCGCCAAAACCGCCAAAGCCTTCAAAACCCTGGTCGCCAAAACCGCCAAAGCCGGAGAATCCCCCGCCGCCCTGGCCGCCCATGTTATCGGTGCTGCCAAACATATCGTACTGCTTACGCTTCTGATCGTCGGAAAGCACCTGGTACGCTTCATTCACTTCCTTAAACTTCTGCGCCGCCGCGTCGTCACCCTTATTCATGTCAGGGTGGTATTGCTTCGCAAGCTTTCTGTATGCACTTTTTATTTCATCGGCGCCGGCGTCTTTACCTACACCCAGCGTCTCGTATAAATCCTTTGCCAATTCAACCTGTCCCCTCTACTGCAGTTTCTTAAGTATACGCTATCCCATCAATCAATTTGCTGCGAACTATAGCCCGGAAGCCGTAGCGGTCTGACGCTTCGGCTTCCGGGGTCTTCATCCTCTATCACGGTTTATTCGTCTTTTTTGTCTTCTTCTTCGTCCACGACCTCATATTCCGCGTCTACAACATCGTCGTCCTTCTTCTCGCCTCCGTTGGGGTCAAACCCTTCACCGCCCTGACCTGCCGCGTTCGGGGCCTCTTGCTGATAAATTTTCCCAAACGTATCGAACGACAGCTGCTGCAGCTTATCCGTTCCTTCTTTTATTTTATCAATGTCGCCTTCTTTCAGCGTTGTGCGCAGGGCTTCCATCTCATCCTCGATCTTCTTCCTGTCGTCCTCCTGCACTTTGCCGCCCAGGTCCTTAAGCGCTTTTTCCGTCTGGTAAATCAATGCGTCCGCGTTATTCCGCACTTCCACTTCCTTCTTGCGCTCTTTGTCCTCTTCCGCGTATTTTTCAGCGTCTTTGACCGCTTTATCCACATCGTCTTCCGAAAGGTTGGTCGACGCCGTGATTGTAATATTCTGCGTGTTGCCCGTACCCATATCCTTAGCGGAAACGTGGACAATACCGTTCGCATCAATGTCAAACGTCACCTCTACCTGCGGGACACCCCTTGGCGCGGGCGCAATGCCGGTCAGGTTAAACCTGCCGAGCGTCTTGTTATACGCCGCCATCTCACGCTCGCCCTGGAGTACATGTATCTCCACGCTGGTCTGTCCGTCCGCCGCGGTTGAGAACACCTGGCTCTTTTTGGCGGGAATCGTCGTGTTCCTGTCAATCAGCTTTGTAAACACGCCGCCCATTGTCTCGATTCCCAGTGAAAGCGGGGTGACATCCAGAAGCAGCACGTCTTTTACTTCGCCGCCCAGCACGCCCGCCTGAATGGCGGCGCCCATTGCAACACACTCGTCGGGGTTGATCCCCTTAAACGGCTCTTTGCCCGTAATCCGTTTTACCATATCCTGCACAGCGGGGATCCTGGACGATCCGCCCACCAGGATTACTTTGTCGATCTCACCCGATGAGATGCCCGCATCCTTCATTGCGCTGGATGTCGGCCCTTCTGTCTTTGCCACAAGATCCGCCGTCATCTCGTCAAACTTCGCCCGCGAGAGCGTCAGGTCCAGGTGCTGCGGGCCGTTTGCGTCCGCCGTGATAAACGGCAGGTTGATATTTGTCTGCATGACGCCCGAAAGC
Organism: Christensenella sp. UBA5399; assembly: GCA_002407725.1. Classification (GTDB taxonomy): domain Bacteria; phylum Bacillota; class Clostridia; order Christensenellales; family Christensenellaceae; genus UBA5399. Next base: position 2,460 of record DHOD01000069.1, read on the forward strand.
TCTATCTTCGCCTTTTCGGCAGCTTCCCGCAGGCGCTGTACCGCAATTTTATCTTTTGAAAGATCGATGCTGTTGGATTTTTTAAACTCTGCAACCATCCAGTCTACAATTTTATCGTCAAAGTCGTCGCCGCCCAAGCGGTTGTTTCCGCTGGTTGCAAGCACTTCGATAACGCCGTCGCCAATTTCCAGTATCGACACGTCAAATGTGCCGCCACCCAGGTCGTACACCAGTATTTTCTGGTTGTTGTCCTTCTCCATACCATACGCGAGCGCCGCCGCCGTAGGCTCGTTGACGATCCTAAGCACATCCAGCCCCGCAATCCGTCCCGCGTCCTTTGTCGCCTGCCTTTGCGCATCACTGAAGTATGCGGGAACCGTTATGACTGCCTGTGTGACCGGGCCCCCAAGGTATGCTTCCGCATCCGTCTTCAGCTTTTGCAGGATCATTGCAGAAATCTCCTGCGGCGTATACGTCTTGTCTTCTATTTTGATTTTCCGGTCTGTGCCCATATCGCGTTTGATTGAGCTGATTGTATGGTCCGGATTGGTGACCGCCTGCCGTTTGGCAACCTGGCCCACCAGCCTTTCCCCGTTATTGGAAAACGCAACAACAGAAGGTGTCGTCCGCGCTCCCTCCGCATTGGGGATGACGACAGCTTCGCCGCCCTCCATCACCGCAACGCACGAATTTGTTGTTCCCAAATCAATTCCTATCACTTTACTCATATGTTTCCGCCTCCTAGATATAATTACATAATCTTGCTTTTTATATTCATTAATAATACTAAACTTTATTTATTTACCTTAACCATCGCATGCCGCAATATTTTGTCCTTCAGCATATATCCCTTTTGCAGCGTTTCCACAATGGCGTTTGGCTCGTGGCCCTCTTCGTCCACCTGCATCACCGCGTCATGGAACTCCGGGTCAAACCCGCCGTCCACGTCAATCTCCTCTACACCCAGCGCCTTCAGCACCTCCATAAGCTGCCTTTTGATCATGTCCATGCCGTCAAAGAACGCCTGGTCGGCGCATTCCGTGCACAGCGCCCTGTCAAAGTTATCCAGTACGGGCAATATTGCCGTGACCGTGTCAATCACGCCGTTATTGTACGATGTGGACGCAAGAGAAGCATTGCGTTTTTTATAGTTTTCAAAATCCGCCCGTTCGCGTATCAGCGCGTTTTTGTATTCTTCCTTTTCTTTTTCCAGCGCCGCCATTTCCGGGTTCTCTCCGTCTTCCACAGACGCTTCATCCGCACCCGTGACGCCTTCTCCATCCTGATCCGTGACGACGGCATTGTCATCCAATTGCTCGTTCATTTCCACGGTTTCCACCTGTACCTGCTCTTCAGCAGTTTTTTTACTGTTTTTCTTCTGTGCCAATTTCATTTACCTGCCTTTGCGTATCATTCAACATCTATATGTTTAACCAAATTTTATGACCTTATTCATCGCCTTCCACCAGGCACGATAATATTTCGTTCAGGCTTTTGCCCACATAACCCAGGACGGAAAGCACACGGGAATAGTCCATCCTCGTCGGGCCGATCACACCGAATGAGCCAACGCTTTTCCCGCCGACCTTATACGTCGCCGTGGCAACGCTCATGTTGCTGAAATCCTTCATGTCGTTTTCCCTGCCGATCCGCACGGTAAACTCAAAATCCGTGGAGTTGTCCAGCAGCGAGAACAACCTGTCCTTTGTATCAAACAGCGTCATCATCTGCTGCGCCTTATCGATGTCCTTATATTCCGGGTGCTTCAGTATGTTTTGCGCGCCTTCCAAAAACATGTCCCGTTTCTCACGCCCGCTTCTGATTGCGTCATACACTTCGTCCATAACCTTTTTATGCTCTTCCACGGTATCGGTCGGGAATGTCTCCATGTTGCCGCCAACGTCTTTTACTTCCGTGTTTTTCAATTTATCCGTCAACATGTTGGAGAGCATATCCAGTTGCGGCTGCGCCATTTTGGGCGGCAGTGAAATCATGGAATCCTGCACAAGGCCGTTGTCGGTCACAAGGATCACCAGCGCCTTTGTATCCATGATCTTGACGATTTGTATATGCTTGATCGTGACGGATTTGAGCTGCGGGGCCGATATGACGGCAATATGGCTGGTCGAATCGGAAAGCGCCTTTGCCGCCGAATCCAGCACTTCCGTAATCTCGTCCAACCGCTTGTCAAAATATTTGCGTATAAAGTCGATATCCGTTTTGGAGAGCTTGCCGAGGTGCATCATTCTGTCTACATACAGTCGATATGCAAGATCGCTCGGCGTCCTGCCCGCCGACGTATGCGGTTTGTCCAGGTATCCCATTTCTTCAAGATCCGCCATCTCGTTCCGGATGGTGGCGGAGCTGAAGTTGATATCCGTCCTTTTGGAAAGCGTGCGCGAGCCCACGGGAATCCCCGTGTCAATGTAATCGTCGATAATCGCTTTTAATATCTGCAGCTTTCTGTCTGTCAAATCCATTGCGCACTCCTTTCCTTCGATTGTTAGCACTCGATCCAACCGAGTGCTAATTCTTAATATAAAGATACCACCCTTGCGGGTGGTTGTCAATATCCTGCACCATTATTCATCTTTTATTTACATTATTTTTTCAATGTTTTTTTGTCAAAATATGAATCAATTGATTTTGCAGCAGGAAGCCTTTTTCAGTGGGCTTCAGGCAGTCTCCATCTATGGCAGTCAGGCCGTTTTCCACTGCGGCGCGCACCTGCGTTTTATATTGGGTCATAAAATCCTTGCCAAACAAACGTTGATATTCCCGGAACGGTATCCCCTCGGCCAATCGCAATTTCAACATCACATACTCAAATTCCCGCTCCGCACCGCCAATCATCTCCGTCTTCTCATACTGCATACCGCCTCTGTTCATCTGGGCAATATATTGATCCAAATCGGATGTATGAAAGAAACGCATGGCGCCAACGTTAGAATGTGCCGAAACGCCCAGTCCCAGGTAATCCCGCAAATTCCAATACCGCAGGTTGTGAATGCATTCCCGCCCCACAAGGGCAAAGTTGGATATCTCGTAATGCGCATATCCCTGCCCCGTCAGCCGTTCCCGCGCGCGCAGGTACATCTCCGCATCCAGCTCGTCGTCCACAACCGCAAGTTCTCCCGCAGCGGTCAGCCGGGCCATCTCCGTGCCGTTTTCAATTTTTAGCGCGTAAGCGGACACATGCTCCGGGCGCTTACCAATCACATAACCAAGGCTCTCGTCCCAATCGCCCATCGTCTGTGTCGGCACGGCGTAGATCAGGTCCAGGTTGATGTTTGCAAATCCCGCGTCCCTTGCCAGGTCAAACGCCCTGTCGGCCACTTCCAGCGTATGCCGCCGCCCAAGCAGCTCCAGCAGACGCGCCTGCACGGCCTGTAGCCCCAGGCTAATCCGGTTTACACCGCTGTTCAGGTATTCCTTAAGCTTGGCATAATGCACGGCGCCGGGATTTGTTTCAATGGTGATTTCCGCCCCGTCCATAATGTTAAAAGACCGGTGCAGGCAATCTAAAATGCCGGAGACACCCCCGTCTGGGAGTATCCCCGGCGTTCCGCCGCCAATAAAAACCGTATCGACCTTCTGGCTGTTCAGCCTGCCCGCAACAGCAATTTCCTTCTCCAGCGCCTCAACATATGCCGCAATCTTGCCTGTATCGGTATACGATACAAAATCACAGTAATTGCAGCGCCGCGCGCAAAAAGGAATGTGTACATACAGGCCCAGCATGTTATTTCCCTATCCGGAATACCTTTACGTAATCCCCCAGCAATTGGGCCTGCGAGCTCATCTCCTGGCTGGCCGCCGCGCTGTTTTGCTGCGCCACATTGGCAACCTGCTCAATGCCCGTCTTAATGCGGTCGATGTCTTCCTTTTGTTTGACCGACATCTCGGCGATGCCTTTCACAATTTCCGTACTTTGCCCTATGCCCTCCACAATCCGGCTCAGCGATTCCACCATTTCAGACGAAATCTGGGAACCAAGGGACGCTTTTTCCATCGACTCGTTGATCAGCCTGTCTGTCTCCTGCGCTGCGTCGGCACTCTTGGACGCAAGGTTGCGCACTTCGTCGGCAACCACGGCAAATCCCTTACCGTGCTCGCCCGCGCGGGCGGCTTCTACCGCCGCATTGAGCGCCAATATATTTGTCTGGAAAGCGATATCGTCTATGATCTTGATGATTTTGCCAATGGACGCGCTGGAATCGCTGATGTCCTTGACCGCCTGCTCCATCCGCGTCATCTGTCCGGTACCTTCGTTGGCGTCCTGCATGATCGTCTCGGCAAGATCGGCCGCATTCACCGCCATCTCCGAGTTCTTGTCGGTGATTTCCGTCACTTCCACCACCGAGCGGGAGAGCTCGTCGACCGACCCGGACTGCTCCATAGCGCCCTGCGCAAGAACATCCGCTCCGTCGGCAACCTGCTTGGAGCCTATCGCCACCTGCTCTGTCGCAACATTGATCTTGCTGACCATGTTGCTCAAGTTATCGACCATTTTCCGCATGGCATGGCTCATTGTATCCTTTTCCCCGCGGGAATGAACCGTAACGGAAAGGTCGCCGTCCGCAATTGTCTCTAATGCATGCACCTGCTTGACCGTGCTGTCCACCATACGGTTAAACGAATTTGTCAGCCGGCCAATCTCATCCTCTGATGTGAAGTTCAATGTAACATCGGTATCGCCTACCGAAATTTTCTCCGACGCATCCGTAAGCTGGTTGATTGGTGTGCCAATATTCTTTTTGGCGTAACGGCTGAACAGCAACCCGCATACAATACTCACGCCAACCGCAATGGCAATGATCGCCAGCCCAAATATATTGGTGCTCATCATCACATCGTTCAGACTGATATCGGCGCCGACCGCCGCGATTGTTTTACCGGACGCATCCTTTACGGGCGCAAAGCCCGAAACCATCATGCCAAAACCTTCGGAATTATATATTTCTGTTACAGTCTCCTGCCCTGTCGCCAATGTATCGCCAGCCTCATCTGCAAAAGCACCTTCCGTATCCAGTTCGCCAAAGAAGCCAATCATGTTGTCAATTTCATCTTCACCCGGTTTGGCGCCTTCCGCAAAATACATCAATTGGCCCGAATCCGTTGCGTTGAGCACATAAAGATATTCGAGATCCGCATTTATTTTCACCTCGTCCAAGTATGCTTTCAGGCCATCCCAATAATCGTTGGTTTCATTCTTCTCCAGTATTTCCGTATATGCTTCCGTATCAATAGAGGCCGCAACCGCACGGGCGGTTGCCAGGGCTTCATACGAGCTTTTATCAATCGAATCATTGCGGTACAACGCAAAACTGAACACGCCGATCGCCGCGGAACAAGCAATAATCATTGTGATTGCAATTGCCGACATTCTGTAGGAAACAGATGTTTTCCATTTGTTAGATTTCATTTCATACCCTCGTTTGTTATTATCATGACATAAAAAACACGCACTACACGTATATGCATACCAGCGCTGTAATATTATAGTGCTATTGTAAATATTATAACACCTTGTGTTTCTGACGGCAAGAATATAAAAAATTTACAGCTATTGTTCTATATTCCCTTATTATTTGGGTATATATAAATTAACGAATTGTCAAGGAGGACAATGCGATGGCCCGAACACATGAAAACAATGCGTTTTCTTCTTTCCAGACAGCGGACGCCAAAAGAACAAACTTGTTTGATAACATTGTCAGCAAGCCTGCGGAAGAACTGGAGAAAGCATCGGAAAAAGCCCGGCAGGCGATCAGAGACGCTGATCATGCCACCGCAACGGCCGCATCCAAGATGGAAGCCTTTACCGCCGAAAATACTGCTGCGGCAAAGGACGAGGCGATCATTGCGTGGGAAACCGCGCTGGAAAAAGCGAAGGCGGCTGTCAAGGCAGTCGAGATCGCCTACGAGTATACCGCATTGCAAATGGCGGGAAACGACGATTAGCATATTGGTATTTGCACCGCCAATCATTTGCCCATCAATATAGGCGCAGGTATTCATACCAAGATGTATTTCCTTTTCTTTTTTTATGTATAACGTCCTTATTGTATCTGCGCTATGCGCTACTTTATGTTCAATTACTGTAAAAAGAATGATCCCAGTTGATTGATACTATGTTGTGAATTTGCTTCTGTTGTTTTTTACCATTCCAACGGCATCAAACCCACATGTTATTCTTTTGAAAAAAAACGAAAAACCATATTGACACAGGTATTTTTATATGCTTTAATTAATCTCGCTTATTTGTTTAGTTATGGTAAACTATGTGTTTAATATATTATAAAAGGTGATCGTATGAGTATCGGTGAAAAAATCAAATCCCTACGGCAGCAATTATCGCTTACACAAAGCGAACTTGCCGACCGGGCCGAGCTTTCCAAAGGCTTTATCTCCCAGGTGGAACGCGACCTGACTTCGCCATCCATCGCCACGCTGACCGATATACTGGAATGCCTCGGGACGGATTTGCAGGGTTTTTTCAGCGAGAGCGGCAACGAGAAGATTGCTTTTGCGCCCGCCGACCTGTTTGAGAAGGATTATGATTACGGGAAAATCGTCTGGCTGGTACCCAATGCGCAAAAGAACGAAATGGAGCCCATCCGGCTGACGATCAAAGCGGGCCACACCACCGAGCCGGACAACCCGCATACGGGCGAAGAATTTGGCTATGTGCTTTCC
>DHOD01000069.1:9301-9704 GCA_002407725.1 Christensenella sp. UBA5399
AGAATTTGGCTATGTGCTTTCCGGCAGGCTGGTGCTGCACCTTGGAGGGAAGACGCACGCCATCCGTAAAGGCGGCAGCTTTTATTATGAAGCCAGCGTCCCCCACTACCTGGAGAACCCCGGCAAAACAGACGCAGAAATCATTTGGGTATCTACCCCGCCCAACTTTTAGGAGGACACCGCAATGGCAGAACATGCAATCGATTTTAAAAACGTATACAAAGAATTTGACGGCGTCGAGGTCCTCCACGACATCAATCTTTACATCAAGCAAAACGAGTTTATGACGCTGCTTGGCCCTTCCGGCTGTGGCAAAACAACGATGCTGCGCATTATCGGCGGTTTTGAGGAACCCACAAACGGGGATGTGCATCTGTTTGGCGAAAGCATTAAAGGCTTGCCC
>DHOD01000069.1:9871-10097 GCA_002407725.1 Christensenella sp. UBA5399
AGCATTAAAGGCTTGCCCCCTTACAAGCGCAGGGTCAACACCGTTTTTCAGAGCTACGCGCTTTTTCCGCATTTAAACGTCCATGAGAACATCGCCTTTGGGCTCAAATTGAAGAAGACAGACAAGACGACTATCAATAAAAAAGTCAACGACATGTTGAAGCTGGTCGGGCTGAAGGGCTATGGCGACCGCACCATATCGCGCCTTTCGGGCGGGCAGCAGCAAC
>DHOD01000069.1:10251-15061 GCA_002407725.1 Christensenella sp. UBA5399
CCTTTCGGGCGGGCAGCAGCAACGCGTTGCCATTGCCCGCGCCCTAGTCAACGAGCCCGAAGTGCTGTTGCTGGACGAGCCGCTTGGCGCGCTCGACCTCAAGTTCCGGCAGGAGATGCAGCTGGAGCTCAAGCGCATGCAGCGCTCGCTCGGTATCACGTTTGTGTATGTCACACACGACCAGGAGGAAGCGCTCACCATGAGCGACGCGATATCCGTGCTGAATGCAGGCGTCATCCAGCAGATCGGCACGCCCGAACAGATTTACAACGAGCCTAAAAACTCATTTGTCGCCGACTTCATCGGGGAATCCAATATCGTCACAGGCATCATGAAGGCCGATTACCTTGTCAATTTCTCCGGCCGCAACTTTCCCTGCCTCGACCGCGGGTTTAACGATAACGAACCCGTGCAGGTGGTCGTGCGGCCCGAGGATATTGTGCTGACCAGCAATATAAACACCGATATGATCATCGGTACGGTTGCATCCACATTGTTTATGGGCGTACATTACGAAACCCGGTTGAACGGTGACGACGGCCACGAGTGGCTGGTGCATTCCACAAAGCAATACGACATTGGTGCGCAGGTCGGCTTTACATTGGAGCCCAACGACATCCACGTCATGGAGGCCAGCCATTTTGACAGGATCCGCATTGATGACACAGAGGAGGCGATTTGACCATGGACACCCGCACAAAAGCCCTGGACACCAGCAAGGCGCTGTCGTTTCCCTATGTTGTATGGCTGGTTATTTTCATACTCGCCCCACTGGTGCTGATATTCGTCTATGCGTTTACCACAACCGGATCGGGCGGCGTGACCATACTGACGGCGGAAAATATCGCAAATGCTTTCTCTCCCACATACATGTCCGTTTTCTGGCGGAGCGTGGTGTATGCGCTTTTGGCGACCGGCATATGCCTGTTGCTCGGCTACCCCGTGGCATATCTATTATCCCGCATGAAACCGCGCACCGCTTCCATTGTATCCATGCTTTTTATATTGCCCATGTGGATGAACTTCCTGCTGCGCACGTACGCATGGCGGGCGCTGCTCGACAACAACGGCATCATCAACCAGTTTTTGGGATCGCTTGGACTGGAACCGGTGCAATTCCTCTACACAGGCGGCGCGATATTGTTTGGGTTGGTGTACAACTTCCTCCCGTTTATGATACTCCCCATTTATTCCGTATTTCAAAAAATGGACCGTTCCTGCCTCAGCGCCGCATACGACCTGGGCGCCAACAAATGGCAGGCATTCTGGAAGGTGACCCTTCCCCTGTCCCGCGGCGGCATTGTGTCGGGCATCACCATGGTCTTTATGCCCGCTATGACCACATTTGTCATCACACGCCTGCTGGGCGGCGGCCAGTTTATGATGTACGGCGACCTGATCGAGATGCAGTTTTTGCAGATGTCGGAGTGGAACTTTGGCTCCGCCCTTGCCGTTGTCATGATGATACTGACAATCATATTCATGTATGTCATGCGCAAATACGATAAGGAAGGAGAAGGCGCAGGCCTGATGTAAATGATGGGAAAAGTAGTTTCTTTCGTCAAACGGTTTTATCTGGCCATCATATTCATATTTATGTATCTGCCCATCGGCGCACTGATGGTGTTCTCCTTCAACGAATCCAAAAACATGGCCAGCTGGGCGGGCTTTTCCACACACTGGTACCAGCAGCTCTTTCACGACCCGGTGATTGCCGAGGCACTCTGGGTAACGATTTCCGTCGCGCTGATCTCCTCCGTCGCGGCAACGCTGATCGGCACGCTCGCAGCGATTGGCCTGGATGGATTCAAAGCAAAGACAAAGAACGCCGTGCTCAATTTCACTTACATCCCCATGGTCAATGCCGATATTGTTACGGGCATTTCACTGCTCCTGCTGTTTATTTTCTTCAACATCCCCCGCGGCTACTGGACGATGACGCTTGCACACATCACCTTCAGCATCCCGTATGTCATCTTTTCCGTACTGCCCAAAATGCGCCAGCTTGACCGCAGCACATACGAAGCGGCGCTCGATATGGGGGCCAAGCCGGGGTACGCCGTTCGCAAGGTGATCTTGCCGCAAATCACCTCCGGCATTGTCACCGGCTTTATACTGGCATTCACCATGTCGTTTGACGATTTTATGATCAGCTTCTTCACGACACAGGGCGTGACGCAAAACCTGTCCATTTATGTGTACAGCATGGCGCGCGTGGGCATCAACCCCATGATCAACGCGCTTTCCACCATTATGTTTGTTGTTGTCATCACGCTGCTGTTGATTGTCAACTTGCAGTCATTAAAATCAAAACCGCTTAAAAGGCCTCGTGCCAAAAGTATAGAATATTGATACAGGAGAACAAAATGAAAAAAATCACACTAGTACTGGCTATCACAATGATCGCAATGGCATTCCTCGGCGGATGCGCTTCATCGGGCGGCGCGAACGCATCGGGATCGGGCGGCAAAACCGTCGTCAACTTTTTGAACTGGGGCGATTATATCGACCCGGACGTCATCCCTTCATTTGAAGCGGAAAACCCCGACATCAAAATCAATATGACCACGGTGGATTCCAACGAAGCCATGTATGTGACAACGTCGACAGAGGGTTCGCAGATCGACGTCGTGCTCCCTTCCGAATATATGATCCAGCGTATGATGCAGGAAGATATGCTCGCCGAGATGGACACCGCATCCATGGAAAACTATCAGTATGTGGAAGACTTTACGCAGCGCACATGCGATTATGATCCCGAGGGGAAATATTCCCTTCCCTATTCCTGGGGCACTTTCGGGCTGATTTATAATGAGACGATGGCACAGGATGTAGATAGCTGGGATGCGCTCTTTGACCCGCAGTATTCCGGTAAGATACTGATGTACGACAGCATGCGTGACAGCCTGGGCGTGGGGCTGATCAAGCTTGGATACAGCCTCAATTCCGAAAACCAGGCCGACATTGACGCGGCCGCCGACCTGCTGATCGAGCAAAAGCCACTTGTGTTGGCTTACGGCACCGACGACTTGCGCATGTCTATGGTCAACGGCAGCGCGGCGCTTGCCGTCATGTATGCCGGCGACGCGGCTTACTCCATGCAGGATAACCCCGACCTGCGCTACGTGATTCCCAAAGAGGGCGCAAACATCTTTGTGGACGCAATGTGCATACTCAAAACAACGGACGTGTACGACGAGGCGCTCCGGTTTGTCGATTATATGTTGAAGCCGGAAATCGCGGCAAAAAATGCGGAATACACGGGATATTCCACGCCCGAGGAAGCAGCGCTCGAATATATCAGTGCGGAAATGAAGGACAACTATGCGTTCAACCCACCGGCGGAGGACCTTGTGATCTGTGAATATTATAAGCACCTCGACCAAGACGTGCTTAAGCTATACGAAGAGGCCTGGCTGCGTGTGAAAGCGGCATAAAATAATTTTTTAAAAGAAAGCGGGTGCATTGCATCCGCTTTTTTCACGGAACAAAATTCCATCGCCGCCGTCCAACAACAAACAAGGACACGGAGTTTTGTATGAAGAAGTTTCTGCATTTTGGGCTGCTGCAAATACAATGCTGTATTTTCCCCATCGTAATCTTTTTGTCACTGGCTATAACGAAGCATATTCCAGTACCGCTTCTTCCGCGTTACGACCTTATCCTGCTCATCTGCATTTTGACACAGGTATTCATGGTGATTGGTAAGCTCGAGACTATTAAGGAACTATGGATTATTTGCCTTTTCCATGTTATAGGGTTGTGTATGGAAATATTCAAAATACAAATGGGGTCATGGAGCTACCCGGAGTTTTCTTATATCAGAATTGCAGATGTTCCGCTGTACAGTGGATTCATGTATGCCAGTGTCGCGAGCTATGTTTGCCAGGCGTACCGCCGGCTGCGGCTAAAGTTTATTAAATGGCCGGATATGCGCATTACTTTTCTGCTGGCCTGTGTGATCTACGCCAACTTTTTTACACATCATTTTATTTTTGATTTTCGATGGATCATTATTGCAACTATTGTGATTGTATTTTTTAAATCCCAAGTGCAATTTCGCATCGATGAATCAAAATACAAAATGCCCCTCAACATTGCGTTTTTGCTCATAGGCGTATTTATTTGGTTTGCAGAAAACATTTCTACTTTTTTCAGCGCATGGGCTTATCCGGACCAACTAGATATTTGGCAGGTTGTTCACATTGGAAAAATCACTTCGTGGTTTTTATTTTCGATTATTGCAATTATTCTGGTTGTGAATTTGAAAGCAATTCAAGAAAAAAAGCATAAAAAAACAAACTAAAAACAGCTCCAATATTCTGTAAGAATACCGGCGCACACGCTCAATTCGTCTTGAGCACGCTCATAAACGCTTCGGACGGCACCTCTACGCTGCCCACCTGGCGCATGCGCTTTTTGCCTTCCTTCTGCTTTTCAAGCAGCTTCTTCTTGCGGCTGATATCGCCGCCATAACACTTGGCAAGCACATCCTTACGCAGCGCCTTCACCGTCTCCCGTGCAATGATCTTCCCGCCTATCGCCGCCTGGATGGGGATTTCGAACATCTGGCGCGGAATCACTTCCTTCAGCTTCTCCGCAATGGCACGCCCGCGCGGGTATGCCCTGTCGCTGTGGACAATCAACGAAAGCGCGTCGCATATCTCGCCGTTGAGCATGATGTCCAGCTTGACCAAGTCGCTCTTTTTAAAGCCCTTGATTTCATAATCCATAGACGCATACCCACGGGTCTTGGATTTGAGCTGGTCAAAAAAATCGTAAATGATCTCGTTCAGCGGCACTTCGTAGT
>DHOD01000069.1:15228-15583 GCA_002407725.1 Christensenella sp. UBA5399
TCTCGTTCAGCGGCACTTCGTAGTGCAGCTGCACCCTGGTTTTCTCAATATATTCCATGGTGCCAAACGTGCCCCGTTTTTCCTGGCAAAGCTCCATGACCGCGCCCACGTATTCTTCCGGCGTCATCACGCTCAGCTCCGCAACAGGCTCTTCCATATATTCAATCAGCGAAGGGTCGGGCAGGTTTGTGGGGTTCTCGATCGCCATCTCGTCGCCGTTGGTCAGGTGTACCTTATATTCCACACTGGGCGCCGTCGTCACCAGATCCAGGTCAAACTCGCGCTCGATGCGCTCCTGAATGATCTCCATATGCAGCAATCCCAAAAAACCGCAGCGGAAGCCGAAGCCCAATGC
>DHOD01000069.1:15760-16452 GCA_002407725.1 Christensenella sp. UBA5399
ACCCCAGCGCAACCGATACCTCCGGTTCAAAAAGCAGCGACGCGTCGTTCAGCTTCAGCTTCTCCAGCGCCTCACGCAGGTCGTCGTATTTTGCGCCGTCCGCCGGGTAAATCCCGCAATACACCATTGGCGTAATCTTCTTATATCCGGGCAAGGCTTCGCTTGTAGGGTTCTCCGCATCCGTTACCGTATCGCCTACGCGCGTATCCCCCACATTCTTCACGCTTGCGGCAATATATCCCACCTCGCCTGCCTTCAGTTCGTTTGTCTGCATCGTTTCGGGCAGGAATATTCCCACCTCTGTCGTGTCAAACGTTTTGCCGGTGGACATAAACTTGACTTCCGTTTCCGCACTCACCGTTCCGTCAAACACGCGCACATAGCTGATGGCGCCTTTATAATTGTCGTAATACGAATCAAATACCAACGCCTTGAGCGGCGCATCCTCATCCCCGCCCGGCGCAGGCAGCTTATCCACTATGGCGTCCAGCACTTGCTCGATCCCGATCCCCTGCTTGGCGCTGATACGCGGCGCATCGTGCGCCTCTATGCCCAGCACATCCTCAATTTCGTCCGCAATCTCATCCGGCCGTGCGCTTGCAAGGTCAATCTTGTTGATCACCGGGATAATTTCCAGGTCGTTATCCATCGCAAGGTATACGTTGGCAAGCGTCTGCGCCTCTATCCCCTGC
>DHOD01000069.1:16672-23183 GCA_002407725.1 Christensenella sp. UBA5399
GTAAAGTCCACATGCCCGGGCGTATCGATCAGGTTCAGCTCATAATCCACCCCGTCACGGCTGTAAACCATCCTGACCGCCTGCGATTTGATTGTGATGCCGCGCTCCCGTTCAAGATCCATCGTATCGAGCAGCTGCTCTTTGATGTCACGCTCTGCAACGGTGCCCGTCTTCTCGATCAGCCTGTCCGCCAAGGTTGACTTTCCATGGTCTATATGCGCTATGATACAGAAGTTCCGTATATTTTCTTTATAATTATTGCCCAAATTGCTTTTTCCATTTCTTCGCAGGGGCTCATCCCCCTGCCATAATTAATAAACCAAGATATATCATACGAAAACCGGACAAAAAATGCAATAGGATTCATTTATATCTTTCGGTTGTGGTATAATATTATATTATATGAAAACATCCAAAAAATAGCAGGTGTATAAAATGAAAGATTACCAGTCTTTGATAGGACTACTGAACAAAAAAAGATTCAAATCCTCTTTTTTCGAGGACAGCGAATCCGCCAAAGCGCATGTGATGGAGTTGATTCGCGATTGTGACACCATTGGGTTTGGCGGAAGCATGACACTCAACGAGACAGGCATTTTTGACGCCGTCATAAACAGCGGCAAACAGGTTTACGCAACAGTGCTGGAGAAGCAGAAGGCGAACCCCGATATTCCGGAAACCTGGAAAAACGCGACGTTCTCCGATTGCTTTATTACCTCCACCAACGCGCTGACCACACAGGGCGACCTCGTTAACATCGACGCAAACGGCAACCGCGTCGGCCCCATGTTCTTTGGCCCCAAAAGCGTTATCGTCGTGTGTGGCGTCAACAAAATTGTCGAGGACCCCATGCAGGCCGTCGCGCGGATCCAGAGCACAGCCGCACCCAAGAACACAGTCCGCCTGGGGCTTGCCACCCCTTGCGCCGTAACCGGCAAGTGCGAGGATTGCAGCAGTCCCCAGCGTATATGCAATGTTGTGGTCCGCATCCAGTACCCGCCCCGCCCCATTGACATACACATTGTTTTGATCAACGAAGAATTGGGATATTAATCCCGCATAACGCCAATACCCCAGGGTGCTTTCAGCTATGCATACCTTCGCTATTGGCTCGCAGCGCCTTCCGCTTGCTCGCCTAATGCTCAGGCATCTTCCGTCCTTGACGGAAGTCACCTTGCAAGCGTGATGCGGCCCGCGCTATCGGCGCGGATTAAAAACATAGGCGTTTTTTATGATGAATAGTATAAATAGTTAAGAGAGGGATATCGCATGGCAACATACAAAGAAAATTTCCAGATTTGGTCCGACGCGCTTTCGGGCACCGAATACGCATTGGAATTACAGCAACTAAAAAACGACGAGAAGGCCTGCTCCGACAGCTTTTACCGCGATATGGAGTTTGGCACCGCAGGCATGCGCGGCATCATTGGCATTGGCACCAACCGCATGAACATTTTCACCGTGCGGCGCGCCACCCAGGCGCTGGCCAATCACATCAATGATAAAGGCGAAGGCAGCCGCGGCGTGGCAATCGCTTACGATACGCGCCACAACAGCGAACTTTTCGCGCGCGAAACAGCCGGCGTACTGCTCAAAAACGGCATCAAGGTCTATATGTACGAGACGCCCCACAGCGTGCCGCAGCTTTCCTTCACCATTTTGCAACTACAGTGTGTCTCCGGCGTTGTGATCACCGCCAGCCACAATCCGTCCGTGTACAACGGCTACAAGGTATACGGCGAAGACGGCGGGCAAATGCCCGTAGCGGACTCCAACCAGATCACTGCCAATATCGAGGCGATATCCGACAGCGAAATGTTTGCAATCCGCCCGGCGCCGCTGGAGGGAGAATTATATCACCCCATCGGCAAAGAGCTGGACGAAATCTACTTTGCAAAGGTGGAAGCCCTCAGCCTGAACCGGGACATCATACAGGCGCAGTCCGACAAACTGAACATTGTCTATACGCCGCTCAACGGCACAGGACTGGTACCTGTGCGCCGCGTACTGGAGGACCTGGGCATCAAGAAACTGCACATTGTCAAGGAGCAGGAGCTTCCCGATCCGGATTTTTCCACTGTCAGCGCGCCCAACCCGGAAAACCGCGAATGCTTTGACCTGGCAATCGAGCTGGCCGACCGCACGCATGCCAACCTGATACTGGCCACCGACCCGGACAGCGACCGCCTGGGCATTGCCGTCAGGGAAAAAAGCGGCGAGTTTGTGATATTGACAGGCAATCAGATCGGCTGCCTTCTGATGGATTACCAGCTTTCACAGCTGCACGACCTCACAAAGAACGACTTTGTCGTCAAATCGATTGTGACAACAGACATGACCGACGTGATCGCCGCCCATTACGGCGTTGAATTGCGCAGCGTATATACCGGCTTCAAGTTTATCGCCGAGCAGATCAAAATTGCGGAGCAGACGGGCAAAGGTAATTTTGTATTTGGATATGAGGAAAGCTACGGATACCTGTTTGGCAAATTTGTCCGCGATAAGGACGCCATACAGGCCGCTATGAAGACGGTGGAGGCCGCCTGCTATTATGCGGAACAGGGGCTTACATTGTCTGATGCGCTTTCCAAGATATACGAAAAATACGGTTGGTACAGCGAGATTGTAATTTCCAATACGTTGTACGGGCAGGAAGGCATCGCAAAAATCATGAACGCAGTGGAAACCCTTCGCAAAAATATCCCTGCAAAAATTGGAGATTTCGCCGTACGCGCCGTACGTGATTACAAAACACAGACACGTACAGCCTTCCCCGGCGGCAATGTTACAGAAATTCCAATGGATAGCATGAACGTATTATATTTCGAGCTGGAAGGCGGCAGGTTTATCGTCCGCCCCTCCGGCACAGAGCCCAAGCTAAAATCCTACCTCTCCGCCTGGGCAGATAACGAGCAGACTGCGGCGTCACAACTTGAGCAACTCCAGACTGCTGCAAACGCGCTGTTAGAGGATTTACTAAAGTAGGAGACATTTCCATACTGTCGTTTTTTTCCATCAATGATCAAAAACTTATATTTACATGTTACCGTAAATATAAGTTTTAATTTATCGAACTTTTTCTGCCAGCTTGAACGTTCATACACTTTCGTGTATTGTGTCATTGTGCTAAACCAAGATCCCGGATCCTCTTTGTCTAATACGCTGGCATATTTGACCGCTTCACCATTCGTCGTGGCAAGCGACCACCCCGTCAGCCCCCCAGCTTCGTCAAAGACAAAACCCTGCGAGACTAGCTTTGCCCCGCCTCTAGCCTTCATTTCCTTGGCAGCTTTATCACAGTCTTCCAGAAGCTTTTCGAATTCCGCCCGTTTTTGCGGGCTACGCTTCATCTCATCCAGCTTCTCCTGTGCTATCGCCATACTGCCGATCCCTTTGGGAATGTCGCTCTTTCCCTTTACAAAAAAATCCAGGTTCTCATACTTTTTTTCCCAATCCTTAAACTGCGGATCTCCTGACGTACTCCCAATCATTTTCTGCTTTGTGTTTAACGCAAGCCGACTGGCTACATACCCACTGCTGATTTTCATCGCACACATTTCGACACCTCCCTGTCTCAATATAAATATATACATGAATAGTATAAACCATATCAACGGACATTTCGAGCTATTTGATACAAAAAAACAGCCTTTCATGACATTGTATCATCAAACACTGTTTTTTACGATTTTTGCCACAAAGCAAGTCAATTGAAATTGACGCTTACGCCATATGGGCAACTATTCCACAAACTTGACAGCCGTGCCATATACCATCATCTCGGCCATGCCGTCCGCAATATCCGATGAGCAAAACCGCACATTGACAATCGCATCCGCCCCCATGCCCTGCGCCTGCGTAATCATGCGGTTGATCGCAATCTCCCTTGCTTCTGTCAGCATCTCCGTATAACCTGTAACCTCGCCACCGACAATGTTTTTCAGACCCGCCATAAAATCCCTGCCAATATGCTTGGCCTGCACAGTACTCCCCTGCACCAGGTTTATCAACGTGTGCTTCCTGCCCGGTATGCTGTCTACATTCACCACAATCATTTTTACGTACCTCCCATGTTTTTTTGTTATCCTTAATAAAATATCCTGTGATCCGTTCCCAATTCTCCGTTCCAATGCGCCCATGTGTCCTGAAACTCCCGGTCGCCGCGCGGATTGGCGGCAGCCGCTTCCGCAAGCTTCACCCACCGATCGACAAACGCCTGTTCCTCATCCGCCACTTTGTTGCAAAAGGCCTTTCGCACTGCTGCATCTTGATCCTGCACCTCCTGCAAGCGGATATCCCAGTCCGCTTCCAACGCTGCAAGTTCCCGGTGATACAATTCTTCGTCCAGCTTTCCCGCAACCATTGCGCGGTTGATGCCTTCGCGATGCAACCACG
The DNA here is from genome assembly GCA_002407725.1 of Christensenella sp. UBA5399. Taxonomy (GTDB): domain Bacteria; phylum Bacillota; class Clostridia; order Christensenellales; family Christensenellaceae; genus UBA5399. The sequence continues at coordinate 21,068 of DHOD01000069.1, forward strand.
ACTGCACAGCCTGCGCCTGATTGTCGTAAGCAAAGACAACTTGGTCGGAGTACGCGTCAAACCAGAACGGCACAAACGGCGCGATGCACGGCGTCGACATCCCCGTTCCATAATAGAGGCTGTGCCCGCCTGCACGCAGCTCCGCCGTCATGCTGTTGGTCGATTGGCAGCCCGAAGGCATCGACGCGTGCATACAGGGCGCACTGTATCCGCTGCCCGTCCAAATTTCATTTCCATTATGATTGCGCAACGCCCGCTTCAGGGTGCCTTGATCCACGCTGCCCCTGCGTTTTTCCAGCGTACGCGCCGTACATCCACCCCTGAGTGTTGCTCCCATACCCATCCTGTGAAAATGATCCAGAAATGTTGTACGAAAATGAAAACCTTCCGCACTCTCACACCATCCCTGGCTAACCGCATATCCAATCGCTTCCGGGTGGATACGGTCATATTGATCAATGCTCAACACATTGGAGATGGAGCGGATACCCTGTACTTTTTCCACCGCCCAAAACGGCCCCGTGGTCTCCAGCACATATGCCCCGTCCGCGTCCATAATCATGAAAGCGTTGTGGTAGTAATCCTCGCCGTCAAACCCGCAGTCTCCGCCCTGCCCATATTCCCCCAACAAATCGATGATCACATCCAACGCTTCCGCCGCCGTCTTTCCGCGTTCCAGCCCAAGGCGAAGCAGGTCCATCCCCATCAGGGCGGGCGGGCCGTCAGGCATTTTGGTCCACAGCGCCTCGTTGCCAATGGTCACGCCAAACTCATTGGTGCCCATCTCGCCGCCCCACATCCATGCCGGCTTACTGAGGATCACCGCGTGGGTACGCGCAACCTGTTTTATGGCGATATAGGTGCATTGGAGCGCCTCTCCCCCCGTATGGTCCGCAGCGGGAATATACACAAAATACTGCGGCTCGTTCGGGTGCCTGTCGCTGTTTTTCGCAAACATATTCAGCCCCGATGCCGTTGTATCTCCCAAAGCGCATAATGTATCACACATCGCTTTTTCCTCCGCAATTATATTCATTTTATTTGAAAATTATTTTGGCTTTTCTTTATTATACCATATAACAAAAAACGCGGACAATCATTTAACTGCCCGCGCCCGATTCATTTTATGGATCCGGTTTGTACCTACTTCCCCAATTTCCGCAGCACTTCGTCCGCCACTTTGTCGATTGCGGCGCGCAGCTGCTCCCCGTCCAGCGCTTCCCCATCCATCCGCCCGGACATGGGCATCACATCCCTGTCGTTTGTCGCGACAGGTGCGCACGCCGGCGCGCCGCCGCCCGTGATACCCAGCTTTTTGCGTATTTCCATCAGCGGCTTTACCTGGTCGCAGCTCAGGCAATTATACTTTCCAATAATATTCTCCGTATACATCGTAATCATCGCGTAATATTCAACCGATTCCAGCCGATAGTACGCCTGCATCAGCGAATCACCCCAGGTCAGCGCGCCATGGTTTGCCATCAGCACCGCGTTATAATCCCTGCAAAACGGCGCGACCGAATCGGGTACTTCCTCCGTCCCCGGCGTGGCATATTTGGCCACCGGTACGCTGCCCAGCGCCATCAACGCCTCGGTAATGATGGGCAGGTCCAGCCCGATGCCCGCAATCGCAAACGATGTCGCGATTGGCGGATGCGCGTGCGTGACCGCCATCACCGAAGGATTCTCCTGATATACCCGCAAGTGCATCTTGACCTCGGACGACGGCTTATATTTACCATACTCCCCACTTTCGCCGTTTATATTCATTTTAATGATCATCTCGGGCGTCATAAATCCTTTAGAAACGCCCGTCGGCGTCGTCAAAATCTCATCCGGACTTATTTTGCAGCTGATGTTTCCATCGTTGGCCGCCACAAACCCCTTGTCAAACATTCGTTTGCCAATATCGATGATCTGTTCCTTCGCATCATATGCAGATGGGTAATTTTCCATGTCCACACAGGCTCCTCACTTCGTTTTTTCCGCCTCGGCTTTTTTCCTGAATATCTCCTGCAGGGATTCCTTGTAAGGCGGATACGCGATTCCGTATTCCGTAATGATTGCCGTAATGTTATCCGCATCCGCAACATCAAACGCCGGATTGTATACCTGC
>DHOD01000069.1:23338-23629 GCA_002407725.1 Christensenella sp. UBA5399
CGGATTGTATACCTGCACGCCCTCGGGCGCCATCCGCTCTTTGTACCACATTTCCGTGATTTCATGATCGGGCCGCAGCTCGATATGGATGTCATTGCCCGTCGGGCAGTTCATGTCAATCGTGGAGGTTGGCGCACAGATGTAGAACGGGATCCCGTAATACTTCGCGGCAAGCGCCACGTAAGATGTGCCAATTTTATTGGCGGAATCCCCATTGGCGGCAACCCTGTCACAGCCGGTGAACACTGCGTCAATCCAACCTTTTTTCATCACAGAGGGCGCCATGTTGTC
>DHOD01000082.1:0-622 GCA_002407725.1 Christensenella sp. UBA5399
GCTCGCAGAGTGATCGGAGCATTTTTTCAGTGAGCCTATTTCCATTTCCGTCGTCTACAACTGTTTGCAAAATTGCAGCTTTTCTGCGCTGAACGTTTTTTGTTTCCTCTGCGGTATTGCCGGATAGCAGAGGACCTTTCTTCGCATCGGCAATTTTATCCAGCCGCTCCAATACAGGCTCGTAGTGCTCATCAATATATAACTGGACGTTTCGATGGAATGCATCAATACTGCTATTGCGTAAGCTTTCAGCCTGTTCGGATATGAACCGCTCTTGGCCTGCGCCGCTTTTCATACGGATAGCGATTTCGGCAAGTTTGCACTTTTCTTGAAGAGCACTCGCCTGGCAACACATCTGAATGGAGAAATTTAACTCGCTATCATCAATGCTGGAACCCAGTTCTCTCAACTCTTTTGCTTTATTTATCCATCGCTCTGCCGCATCGACATTTGCGCGCTCTAGGCGCGTGAGATATTCAAAATACACTTCGCTGCAACTTTTTGCTATGCCCCGACATGCATCAATATCTGTATTGTCAACATGAGCTTTGGAAACCAGTTCAGATAACTCCCGATTGGCGCTTCGCAATACTCCAATTTTTTCGTCATGGTGATAACCAAT
>DHOD01000082.1:779-3831 GCA_002407725.1 Christensenella sp. UBA5399
GCTCATGGTGATAACCAATGAGTTTCTCCAATTTACTGTTCACATTTTCTAATTGCTTGGATATTTCATTCATATAATATTGCCCGGAGATCAACGCCATTGCCTGCATAGCACCGGCAACAACAGCAACGGGGTTGACTGTGCTCAGAGCAACTTCCGCGAATCCTGCTTGAGCTGCGATCTTGCCGTCTTTCATTACAGCAGAACCAACAGTGCCACCAGACAATTTCATCAAATCCCCTACAGGGGCAGTCGCTGTAAAAAGACCATTGGGCGCGGCTTTGGCAATCTCATTAAGTGTTTGAGCCTGCGCTAAAACCGGCATAGCGCCTTGCAGAGCATGACCTGCAGCAGAAGAGCCGCGAACACAAATCTCCCGATATCGTTTTTCTGGTGATTGGGCTGTATTCAGTCTTGTTAATGGCAGCTCTCGTCCATCATTATCTTTTAAGATAAGGCTCTCTATGTCAGCAATTTCCAACTCTTTGCTGTGATTAGGCTCAGAGAGCACGAGGTTTGCCGTGTTTTCGGCGGACTTTATAAGGCGTGTATTTTTCATGCGCCATCCAATAAAAACAGCAGCGCCAGCGACGATGAAAACAAGTAATATAATAAACTCCCAGCTCATTTACACTACCTCAGCTTCACTGTTCTCTACATCCTTAAAGACTTTACCATCTTCCGTTCGCCATTCGATATTTCCGTTGCTCGGAGCGCCCAGCACAAAGGACGAAGCGCCGGATGGGGTCTTGAAAAGCATATCTTTCAGCAAGATGTGGCTTTCATCGATATCCGCATGGTTAAGCTCGCGCGCCTTTTTCACATAATCAGGGCAACTCGGAACCATATCCGCACGAATCCCGCTTCCGGCCAAAACAACCATTCCCTCATTCGTGAGCCGTGCATGAGCGCTTGCACCACTTCTCTTGATATAAAAGTCCTGCTCCTTTTTCGGATCCATTGTTTCAGTTTGGGGGGAGGGGGTCTGTTCTTGGACTAGTGGCTCAAACACCTTGTGCCCAAGCGTACCCATGACGATTTTAGCGTAATCGATGAATTCCTCCAGCTCGCTTTCCTTTTCTTCGGTTACATTCCCAATCGTAGGCTCATTGCCATTTTTCACGATATACCGCTGAGAGGCGGTTGCCATCGCACAAAAACGGTTCTCCAAATAGCTGATCTCGGTGGGGCCGAAAGAGTTGTTGGAAGTCGTGAATACCACAGCTTACGTCCAATAATCCTTATCTTGATTGCGCTTGTGCTCCTGCAAACGATAGAGGATGCCCTCGCCGTTTTTGCGCGCACCGGCTTGTCCCACATAAACAACGGGTTCACCGGTTTGCTCCGATGTGCCAAACAGAAAATAGACGCCGCTCTGCGACAAATCCTCGCGCTCACGGCATTTGTCCAAATCGGTGCGAGGGATTTTATACGCCACGCCTGTCCAGTTGACAAGGGTGCATTTCACGCGACCTGTTGCAGTGCCATCCATCAGGAATAGATTGATACTTTTTCCTCGTGCAGCCATGATGCCACCCTCCTACAAATTCACCTTAAACGATTTCCAGTCCTTCACTGGAAGCTCGCTAAACACAACGCCATTGTTAAGCGCATCAAAATGCGCCTTGCCACAGCGGATCTTCTGTCGTTCCGGCGTGCTCAGACCATACAGGTCGGTGGTTCCCTTGGTTTCCAGCACGAAGTACAGCTTATGCTCACCGTTCTTTTCCAAATACACTGCCCAGTCCGGGTTATAGGTGCCGATGGGTGTTTCAATCTTAAATCGGCTCGGTATCTTGAAGAACATCTTCACATCCGGGTCGTTGTCCAAACTTTCGGCAAAGCGGCTTTCCACTTGACTGTCGAAGATCACATGGTCATATACGCTGTTATCCACTGGGACAGCATTACGATCCAGATTGGCGATTAATTCGGCGCTATCGAAAATTTCCTGCACATAGTATTCTTCGCCGGCTAACTTCACATAGCGGATGCCGTCAATAGCGAGATTGTGCCGATTGCGGGTGATGATCTCCAGCGCCTTTTCAGTGAACGCCTGGGGGTTATTCAAGAAATCGCGTCCGCACCCACTCTCTTTGATGATGCGCCCCACGGTGGAGCGTTTGAGTTGGGTTTCGGTGGTGATTACACGCAAAATATCCGGCAGGGCATCGTAACTGTCCTGCAAATCGGTTGTGCGCAACTCCCGCTCAACATGGGATACACCATCGGTCTGAATGTCTATATCGGCAGTTTGTGATACCAATCGAGCCTTGGGGATTGGCGGCATGTTCTGCAAATCGGCCACGCTGCTGGCCACCAGGGTTTCTTGATCGATCTGCACCCGATAGGTGGTTTTCTGTTTGATTCTATCCCACAGTGCCGCAAATTGAGGCGACAGCAGTACGCGCTCCTTGCGGCGCACAGTCACCTCGCGGGAAGCGTCGCGGATTGGCGGCCTTGTGTCGGCCTTTTGGATGGCGCGGAAGATGGCCTTTTGTGCCGCTTGGCTGAACCGCTCACCCAAATCCAGCGTACCGGCGGCAAGCTGTGCTTTCATGGTATCCCTGATTTTACCATCCTTGGTAATGAGCTTCTTATCTTCCAGCTGGGTCATCAAAGTGGCGGCATCCTCATAGGAAATAGCCTTTTCTACAGTGATTCGCTCTGTGTAAGGAGCGCCCACCAACGCCTCAGGCTTCACCGGCGTGTTCTGCTCAATGGCTTGCGCCACGCGATCCTTGATTTCCTCCATCTGGGGCGGCAGCTCGGCGGTATGCTCCACCACGGCGGCGCGGGCAAGCTCCGTCGGCCTGCCATCAGGCTCCACATAGCCATGATCTTTCATGAAGCCTATGAGCATCTCCGCGTCGCTTTCGTCCACACTTTTCTGCTGGACGATTTCCTCGGTGTAAGTTTGACCGACAAACAGGCTGAGCTGAAGCACGCCGAACTTCACGCCGGTTTCTTGCTCAATCTCGCGCTGGAGGGTGTCGGCAAATTCAGCGAAGCTCTCGTTTGCCATAACATGCAGGATATTTACATCCCGATC
>DHOD01000035.1:0-2703 GCA_002407725.1 Christensenella sp. UBA5399
CATATCATCACGCAGTGATACCATGACCCCAGAGAATAACCTTGAGTTTTGAAATAGAGATTCTTAATATTTCATTCCTGCTCATCCAATTTAGGTTTTTTGACAACCTGAGGCTGCGCATTTGCACAGCCTTTTGACTTTTCCGCAATCTTCAAATTTACCGCTTGTCATGCGGCTACACGCGCCGGGGCAGCCTGATATAAAACACGCTGCCGCCCGTGTCACTCTGACCGACTGATATTTTTCCTCCGTGCTTTTCCACCATGTTTTTGGCAATTGCCAGGCCCAGCCCCGCGCCGGCCGTCTTTCTTGAGCGCGAGCTGTCTATGCGGTAAAACGGTTCAAAGATTTTTGCGGCCTCGCCTTGTGCAATCCCCGGCCCTGTATCCGCTACGGCAATCACATACGCCTTCTCCTCTTCCGTCACTTCCACAAAAACCTTTCCGTCATCCCTGTTGTACTTGACGGCGTTTTCCATCACATTTGTCAACGCACGTTCCAGCATGGATCTGTTGGCGGCGGTCACGGCATGCGCCCCTTTTGCTATATTGATCGTCAGCTTTTTTTCACGCGCCTGCATCTGTATGTGTTCCGCAACCTCTTCCGCCAGTTCTTCCAGCACAACCGTATCGTTGTACTCGTGCTCCTGCGTCATAGAGAATAAAAACAGGTCTTCCACAATGCCGATCATGCGCTCCGTCTGCTTCCGGGTGATCTCCGTTGTTTTTTTGTATTCCTCTTTTGCGGGCTTGCCCTCCATATCCATGACGTCCAGGCGCGCCTTTATTGTTGTCAGCGGTGTTTTCAACTCGTGCGCGGCGGCGGTTGAAAAGCTCTTTTGATTTTCAAACGCTTTCTCCAGCCGGCTCAGCATCAGGTTGAATGAATCCGCCAGCCTGCTGATCTCGTCCCCCGCCTGAAACTCGGTGATCCTGACGTCCAACTGGTTTTCGCTGATGCCCGCAATCTCCGCGCTCAACTTTTTGACCGGCCTGAGCGCATAACCGATCACAAACCATGTGATGACGCCCCCCGCCGCAATCACAATCACCGTGTAAATCAAGCTGATATAGTTAAAGCTTTGTGTAGCAAGCGTCACGCTGACCACCTCGGGCTGGTCTTCCTGCCACTCGGCGATGTAAAAACCGTCCTCCCAAATGGCCGCGTCCAGGGCCCCCTGTTCTTTTTGATCCGCATCCGTGCTCCCCGCTACGCTGACCATCATGTCCTCATCCGTGTGCACATCATCTATCGCCCGTGTAAACCAATACCCCGCGTTAAACAAAGAGAACAACGCCAGTACCACGGCAACCGCCGTGATCAATGCAACAACCGTCAGCGTCAGGCGCATACGCAAAGATAATTTTTTCATTTCTGCCCCCCTTCCCTTTTGATCAGGTACCCGGCGCCACGCACCGTTACTATGTATCCATCCCCCACGTAGGGGCGCAGCTTTTTCCGTAGCTGGCTCATGTGTACCTTGATGGAGTTTGAAAAAAGACCGCTGTCGTCTTTCCAGATGTGGTCGATCAGCTCTTCCGCCGGCACAATCCGTCCCCGGTGTGTCAGTAAATATTCCAGTATCATATATTCCTTGGTCGCAAGGCACACTTGCTCGCCTGTGTGCGCATACACCAGCCGCTGCGCTGTATCCACCAGCAGGCCATCATGCTTTAACACCGTATCCTCCTGCACAAATTTGCGCCGAAGCAGACTGCGTATCCGCGCGATCAACTCGCCAAAATCAAACGGCTTTACCAAATAATCGTTCGCGCCTTTGTCCAACCCTTCTATGCGCTGCGCATAATCCGTCCGTGCCGACAAAATCAATATCCGTTGCTCCTGGTCCCCGCTGCGAATCTCATTCAAAACATCGAGCCCATCCATGCCCGGCAGGTTTAAATCCAACACAATCAGGTCATAATCGCCCGACTGCGCCATCATCAACCCTTCCCTGCCGTCGCCAATGCCGTCCGCCACAAATCCTTTTTTCCGCAGTCCGTACAGCAGCGTGTCAAGCAGGTCCTCTTCATCTTCTATCACAAGCAATCTCATTTTTCCGTTCCTTTCACGTCTTATTCTATCATACCCCAGGTTAAGGCCAGGTTAAGGATTTTTTCATCATTTTGTTAAAAACTTAACCGTCACAAAACCACACTTTATGTATGATGACATGTAGAAAACAGACGGAGGCAAAATATGGAACCAAAACGCAAACCGAAAAAAAAGATCGCGGCAATCATCATTGTTGCTGCAGCGGCCCTGCTGATCACCGGGTACATCACGACCGTTTACGCGGGAAACCCTGAAGAAGAGGAATCCCTGTTGCGCGAATATCCCGTCACGCGCGGCAACATCACGGCCGGTATCGACGGATCGGGCGTACTGTCCATCGACGGGACCCCACAGAATTTTGACGCGCCCCGGGTTCTGGAAGAGGTTTATGTCAAACAGGGCGACCAAGTGAAAAAAGGAGATCAATTGGCAAAGCTTTCTATCGATTCCCTCTCCCAAAAGCGGGATCAACTCCAATACGACTTGGAAAAAGCGGAAATAGCGTTGGAGGATGCCAAAAACGGCAAGCGGATGACCGCCGCCGAAATGCAAAATGCGCAGAGCCCCGAGGAAGCCGGCAACGCCGAATACCAACAGCAGCGTGCTTCCACCCAATCAACTGCGGACGGCCTGCAAGCCAAGGCAAAC
>DHOD01000035.1:2886-3889 GCA_002407725.1 Christensenella sp. UBA5399
GCCAAGGCAAACGACCTGAACGCACAGATTGCCCAGTTGAATAACACAGTAAACACATTTAACGCGCAAATCGCCGAACTGGAAGGGCAGATTGCGCTGCTCCCTGCCGACGACCCGCAAAAAGCGCAATTGGTGGCCCAGCGCGACGGGTTTGTCGTCGAACGCGATAAGCTGCCTCCGCAAATCGCCGAGCTGGAAGGGCAGCTCAATACGACGCAAGGCGAGCTGAGCGCCGCCAATCAAAACGTGCAGGCGCTGGACAGCGCCCGGGCGCAGACAATTGAACAAAACAAAAAGGAACGAGCACAGCAAAACCAGGTGAACGGCATCAAGCTGGAAAACGGCGAAAACGCAATTGAACTGGCGCAAATGGAAATTGACAACATCAATCGGCAAATTGCGGACATCGACCGGCAAATCAAGGATCCGTACCTCTATGCCGCAATGGACGGCATTATATTGGAGGTCAATTACGCCGCCGGTATGGAAACCACGGCCGATAAGCCGGTCGCAAGCATCGGCGACCTCCAGGACATTTATGTGGCGCTGCAGGTGTCCCAGGCGGACATCGGCGACATAGAGGAAGGACAGGTGGTGGAGCTGGCGTTTGACGCCTTCCCCGACCGTACATTCACGGGGACCGTAACCAAAAAACTGCCCACGCCCATCAAGGACAGCAACCCTGTCAGCTACCTGGTCTATGCCAGCCTGGACACCGAGGGCGAAGCGTTGCTCCCCGGCATGACATGCGGCGCGCAGTTCATACGCAAGCAGGTTGAAGACGTCCTGCAGCTCTCCAACAAAGCGATCAAACTGGCAGACGACGGCAGGCAAATCGTGCTGATGCAGGACCAGGACGGCGAACTGTACGAGCAACCCATCACCACAGGGTTTTCCGACGGTAGGTACAGCGAAATCCTCTCCGGATTAAGCGAAGGCGACATCGTCTATGTGGAGGGATAAGCATGAATTTTACAGAAATGATGCGCGTCGTCTGGCTCAA
>DHOD01000070.1:0-1020 GCA_002407725.1 Christensenella sp. UBA5399
GTTTTTAATGGTGAATAGTATAAGAAGAGGGAGAGCATGGAAGAACTGATGAGGGAAATGGAAAAAGACGGCTTGGTAATGGAAATTGTCGCGGAGGAATGGGATATGTTCCAGCGCGTCAACAATGCGTCGGGCCGTGCGGATTGCCAGGACAATTGGAAGACATTCAACATCATGCGCTCGAGCCAGTTGGAGGCATGGGGTTTGGATGTGCTTGTCAGCTATCTGGAGGATATCCGGCAGGCAAAGGCGGAAGGGGTCAACCTGCTTTCGGAAAAATACGCCTACATGATGGAAAATACCGCGCCCGATGAGTTCAGGGAGATCCAAGACCGTTTGCGGCCTGTGGAAGAAGAAAAAAAGCTGATGGTCAAGCGCATTGTGAAGCAGCATGTGGAATGGATGGACGAGATGGTGGAGAAGTATCCCGGGGTCGCCGGGCGTGGCAGGCCGGTGCATGCCGCGCAGGACAGCCCATATGCGGTGTCGTTTGAAACATACCTGGGCGGGGAATTGTACACATATTCTGTCGGGACGCTGGAAAAATACTATCAGTACGTGCGCAAACTGCAGGAGGAAGGCAAAAACATCGACGAGATGATTTTGCTGAACACGGCAAAGCATTACGGGTATTCCTCGTTGGAGGAAGCAGAGCGGCAAATAAAGGGTTGAAAGCCCTTGTGCGCCTTGACAAAAACCGTATTATCAATATAATAGTAAGGGTTAAGTTTCAAAGAATTGGTGATTATAGCATTGCATAGGCCGTATTGCTATGCAATTTCTGCTTGTTTTGACCCGGGCGCTAAAAGCATCAGGGGAGAGATACACAAATTTACGGGAGGATGAAATAAAATGGCGAACGACGTAGTTCTGACAACAAAAGGAGTACGCGAGCTGGAGGAAAGACTGGATTACCTCAAGACGGTCAGAAGACTGGAGATCGCGGAGGAAATCAAACAGGCGCGCGCTTTTGGCGACCTCTCGGAGAATGCGGAGTATGACGAAGCGAAAAATGAGCAC
>DHOD01000070.1:1174-1948 GCA_002407725.1 Christensenella sp. UBA5399
AGCGAAAAATGAGCAGGCGCGGATAGAGGGCGAGATTGTTACGATCGAGAAAATGCTGCGCAACGCATCCATTGTTGACGAGGAAGAAGTTGACGTACAGAAGGTAAACATTGGCGCGATTGTCAAAGTGCTGGATAAGACATACGGCGAAGAGGAAGAATACCAGATTGTCGGATCGGCGGAGGCGGACCTCAGCAAAAACAAAATATCCAACGAATCGCCGGTGGGCAAAGCGCTGCTCGGCAAAAAGATTGGCGCAAGCGTCAAGGTGGAGACCCCGGGGGGCAACCTGAAATTCAAGATACTCGATATACACAGGTAGGAGCGAAATATGGCGGAGAAGGAACAACAAGTCGAGCTTTCCGAAATACTGCGTGTGCGCAGGGAGAAGCTGGAAACATTAAAGGCCGATGGAAACGATCCATATGCTGTCACGACATATGAAAGGACGCATCTTTCGACCGATATTCTGGACAACTTTGACAAGCTGGAAGGCACGGAAGTGCGCGTCGCCGGCAGGATCGTATCCAAGCGGGTGATGGGCAAGGCCAGCTTTTTTCATATTACGGACGGAAAAGGTAGCATCCAGTGCTACGCGCGCAAGGATGTGCTGGGCGAAGACGCATACGCCGCATACAAAAAGATGGATATCGGCGATATCGTGGGCGTGCGCGGCGAGGCGTTCCGCACGAAGGCCGGCGAGATATCGGTGAAGGCGTCGCAGATCGACCTGCTATCCAAATCGTTGCTGCCGCTGCCGGAAAAATGGCATGG
>DHOD01000070.1:2118-2329 GCA_002407725.1 Christensenella sp. UBA5399
CTGCCGGAAAAATGGCATGGCCTGCGCGATACCGACCTCAGGTACCGCCAGCGTTATGTCGATTTGATTGTCAACCCGGACGTCAAAAAGACGTTTTATTTGCGGTCGCAGATCATCAAGTGCGTACGCGATTTTATGGACGGGCGTGGATATATCGAGGTGGAAACACCCATCTTGCAGGATAGCGCGGGCGGCGCGACGGCACGGCCGT
>DHOD01000070.1:2480-6053 GCA_002407725.1 Christensenella sp. UBA5399
GGGCGGCGCGACGGCACGGCCGTTTATCACGCACCACAACACGCTGCATATGGATATGTACCTGCGCATCGCCACGGAACTGCATTTAAAAAGGCTGATTGTAGGCGGGTTTGAGCGGGTATACGAAATTGGCAGGATATTCCGCAACGAGGGTATGGACCCCAAGCACAACCCGGAATTCACGACAATAGAACTGTACCAGGCGTACACCGATTATAACGGCATGATGGAACTGTGTGAGAGCCTGTTCCGCTACTGCGCCGAACAGGTGCTGGGTACGGATACGCTGACGTACCAGGGACAGGAGATCAGCCTGGCTGCACCGTGGGCGAAGATCACGATGCTGGATGCCGTCAAGCAGTATGCGGGCGTCGATTTTGCAGCACTGGAAGACGATGAGGCTGCGCGTGCGGCGGCAAAGGCGGCGGGTATCGGGTTTGAAGGCAAGCCGACAAAAGGCGAGTTGCTCAACATGGCCTTTGAACAGAAGGTGGAGGAGAAGCTGGTACAGCCTACATTTATATATGATTACCCCATAGAGATATCGCCCCTGGCAAAGAAGAAGCCGGGCGAACCGTGGCTGACAGAGCGGTTTGAAATGTTTGCGACGGGGCGGGAGTTTGCCAACGCGTTCTCCGAGATCAACGATCCGGACGACCAGCGCGACCGCTTTTTGGATCAGGTGAAAAAGCGTGAGGCGGGCGACGAGGAAGCGAACATGATGGACGATGACTTTATCAACGCGCTTTCGTATGCAATGCCGCCTACGGGGGGCATGGGCATCGGCATCGACCGTATGGTCATGTTGCTGACGGATTCGTTCTCGATACGCGATGTACTGCTGTTCCCCACTATGAAGCCGAAGGGCCGGCAGGCGGAAGAAGCGGCGGGCGAACGTGATCAGGAATAATAAGCGGGCATGCCGCGTCAAACCAGCAGAGCGATTATAAGGAAAACCGGACGGGCCCAAAATGCCAAAAGTTGGAGTCAGGATTGCAAAGGGCATACTGTATGTGATCGGGTGCATAGCCGCGGTAGCGGTTGTGGTGCTGCTTGTTAAGGTTGCCTACGAGACGGGCGTCAACTCTATGAATATCAATATGATTACAAAGGACGCCTTTGCCCGCCGGGTACAGGCGGTTCTTTTGCCTTCGGGCGATTATTCGGACAGGGAGGCGCTGGAGAAGCTGTTTACGCCGCGCGCGCTGGCCGAGGACGATGTGCTGAACAGCAGTTATTATTCCGCGTTCGAAATTTCGGATTATTATGCGAATGCCGAGGTGCCATTTAAGATTGTGTGGCCCTGGCAGGAGGAAGCGACCGTAGAGGTGACTGAAATTGTCAGGGATATTTCCGGCAAATTGATTGAGGTCGACGAGTCGCGGGCGGAAAGCGACGACGGTACAAGGCCAATCAGCTGGATGAACGGCGTATACGAAGTGACGCTCCAGAAGGACAAGCTGACGGAAAGCTGGCGAGTGAGCGGCATGGAGATGATCGAGCCGATTGTGATAGTGGAGGACGAACCGGAGGAGACGGCAACGCCGGTGCCGGAAGAAGCGCCGGAGGAGACGGAATTACCGGATGAAGACGGCGGGACAGGCGACGAGGATGGGCAGGATACAGGATAACGATATGATGGGGCCAAGGATATGCCTTGCACCGATGGCAGGGCTGACCGATGCGCCTATGCGCGCCTTGTGCGCGGAGCAGGGCGCGGAAATGACATATACGGAAATGGTCAGTGCCAAAGGGATATCGTTTGGCAATAGAAAAACAAATGAAATGATCCCACAGGGCGAAGAGCGGCCGGTGGGCGTACAGCTTTTCGGGCGCGATCCGGCGCTGCTGGCGGATACAGCCGCTGCGGTGTGCGAGCGCCTGGGGCCGGGGCTTGCGGAAATCAACATCAATATGGGATGTCCCGCGCCCAAGATCGTGAAAAACGGCGAGGGCTGCGCGCTGATGAAAGAGCCGGAACTGGCGCGGCGGATCATCTCGGCGGTCAGGCGGCGTGTGCGCGTGCCGCTTAGCGTCAAGATCCGCAAGGGGTTTGATGCTGGCCACGAGAATGCTGTGGAGTTTGCGGAGATGGCGGAGGATGCCGGCGCGGATACGGTGATTGTGCATGGCCGCACACGGGAGCAGTTTTACAGCGGAAAATCGGACAGGTCGGTGATCAAAGCCGTCAAAGAAGCGGTTGGCATAAAAGTGGTGGGCAACGGCGATATTTTTTGTGCGGATGATGCGCGGGCGATGCTGGATGAAACGGGCTGTGATGCGGTGATGATTGCGCGCGGGGCCGTGGGCAATCCTTTTTTATTTGCGCAGGTACGGGAGCTTTTGAACACAGGCGCCGTCAGCACCCGGCCTACCGAGCGGCAGAGGATTGACATGATGCTGCGCCATGCGCGGCTTGCGGTGGAGGAATTGGGCGAATACCCGGCCATGCGGCGGATGCGTTCGCATACGCCGCACTATACAAAGGGTATGCGTGGATCGGCGCGTCTCCGGAACATGCTGGTCAAGGTGGAACGCTACGCGCAGTTGGAGCAGATTGTGGAAGACTGGTACGCAGGGTGGGCTGGGTTATAAAAATTGTTTGCATTTTGCGTTTGGACATGATATTATAGTCGATGGCATGTAAAATACAGGAGGTGCTTCAATGGAAGCGGTAGATGTTGTATCTCTCATAATTAAAATAGTGTTGGTGGCGTTTTCCATCTTTTTGATAGCGGTTGTGCTGCTGCAGTCGGGCCAGAAGGCAGGTGTGCCGGGTGCGATTGGCGGTGGGGCCGAGGCGATGTTTGGCAAAAAGAAAGCGCGCGGAATGGACGCGCTTTTGGTAAGGCTGACAAAGGTCGCGGCAATCGGCTTTATAGTACTGGCCATATTGCTGGTCGTGCTGCAAAAGTATTGGATGCAATAAACGAAAGATAAAAACGCCCGCAAGGGTGTTTTTTTATGTCAAGAGGAGTATAGTGATAGAAGAGGCAAAATGATAGAATTGAAAGAAAAGATAATTGAAGAGGTGGAACGGCAGGTGTATACCACGCCAAAGGACCTTGCGAAGGCATTGCATGTGCCGGAGGAGGAATTGGCGGCCCCGGTCCGGGAATTGATGGATGCGCACGAGCTGGCGCTGTCCGGGCAGGGAAAGGTGACGCTGGCCTCCACAATGGGCTATTTTGTGGGCCGGCTGGAGCTCAAGCGGGGCGGTTATTTCTTTTTACGTACAAAGGAAGGCATGCAGGATATATTCATTGGCGCGAAGGAGCGCAACGGCGCGCTTGATGGCGAAGAGGTGCTTGTGCGCCTGAAAAAGCGCCAGGGGCGGGGCGAGAACCCCGAAGGCAAGGTTGTGCAGATATTGACCCCCGGCGAAGTCCGGATTGTGGGCGTGGTGCATAAGACCAAAAAAACAGCGAAGGTGCTGACGGGCGACAAGAGCATGGACGAGGTGATTGTGCGCCCGGCCAAGCTGAAAGGCGCGCGTGGCGGCCAGATGGTTGTTGTGCGGCTGACAAACAGGTCGATTGGGGGCAGGAAAGCCGAAGGCGAAGTGGTGGAAGT
>DHOD01000070.1:6254-14793 GCA_002407725.1 Christensenella sp. UBA5399
GGGTGCGCCCGGTGTGGATATACTGGCCTGTGCGCGAAGGTATGGTCTGACGGCCGAGTTCAATGCCGAATGCAAAAAGCAGGCGGCGGAGCTGACCGGGGAGGCGTTGTCGGTCGAGGGAAGGCTGGACCTGCGTGGCGATAAGATTATCACGATTGACGGTGCGGACGCCAAGGATCTGGACGACGCGGTTTCGTTGAAAAGGCTGGAAGGCGGAAACTGGCAACTGGGCGTACACATAGCGGATGTATCGCACTATGTGACGGAAGGCACCCCGCTGGACAGGGAGGCGCAGAAAAGGGGCACCAGCGCGTATTTGATTGACCAGGTGATCCCGATGCTGCCGCACGAGCTGTCGAACGACCTGTGCTCGCTGAACCCGGGCGAGGATAAATATACGCTGTCCTGTATTATGGAAATCAGCGACGAGGGCAGCCTGGTGGATTGCGAGATTGCAACTTCTCTGATAAAGACGGCACACCGCATGACGTATGATGATGTGAACTGTATACTGGAGGGCGACGCGGCGCTGCGGAAACAGTATAAAGATATCGTGGATATGCTGGAGGACATGAATACGCTGGCAAAGCGTATGCGCAAAAGGCGGTTTGACAGGGGCAGTATAGATTTTGACCTCAACGAGGCGGAGATACACCTGGATGAAAACGGGGTGCCCGATTACATAGGCGTCAGGGCGCGCGGCGATTCGCAAAAGCTGATCGAGGAATTTATGTTGAAGTGCAACATCACGGTTGCGCAGCACTTTTATGCGATGGATATGCCGCTGGTGTACAGGATACACGAGCAGCCGGACGCCGATAAAATGCACGAACTTGCAGTGTTTCTGGGTAACTTTGGGATCAAGCTGCGCGGCAAGGACGATATACAGCCCAAGGATATCCAGGTGGTGCTGAACGGCGTGGAAGGAAAGCCGGAGGGAAACGTGGTCAACAGCGTGACGCTGCGTTCGCTCAAGAAGGCAAAATACGATGTGCGGCCCATTGCGCATTTTGGCTTGGCGGCCGACCAGTATTGCCACTTTACATCACCGATCCGCAGGTACCCCGACCTGATGGTGCACAGGCTTGTGAAGCTGGTGTTGGATAAAAAGATGCGGGGTGCGGTGCGTAAGCGCTATGAGGAGCTGTTGCCGGATGTCGCGCGCGTATCGAGCGAACGGGAGATCAACGCCGTCGAGGCGGAGCGCGCTGTAAACGACATGAAGATGGCGGAATATATGGCGGCACATATCGGCGAGGAATTTGACGGCGTCGTATCGGGAGTGACCAAGTTTGGGATATTTGTGGAGTTGGAAAACACGGTTGAAGGCATGGTGCCGCTTGCGCAGATGGAGGACGATTATTACGTGTATCACGAGAAGCAGTATTGCGTGATTGGCGAACGCACGGCAAAGAAAATCACATTGGGCGACAAAACACGTGTGCGCGCGGTGGCGGCCAGCGAAGGGAAAATTGAATTCGAGTTTGTGGAATGATATAATGATAGTGGGTATAGAGTGATGGAAGGAATAAAGATGCTTGCGCAAAATAAGAAGGCGCGGCACGAATATTTTATAGAAGATAAATACGAAGCGGGTATTTCGCTTGTGGGGACAGAGGTAAAGTCCTGCCGCATGGGCAAAGCCAACCTGCGCGAGGCGTATGTGCAGATCAAAAACGGCGAGGCATATGTGCAGAACATGAACATCAGCCCTTATGAAAAGGGCAACATCATGAACCGCGACCCGCTTAGGACACGCAAGCTGCTGTTGCACAAGAAGGAGATCGCAAAGTTGCTGGGGTTGGTATCGCAGAAGGGATATACGCTGATCCCACTGAATATGTACCTGAAGCACGGCAAGGTCAAGCTGGAAATCGGCGTTGCCAGGGGCAAGCATACATACGACAAGAGGCGGGACATAAAGGACAGGGAAGTGAAGCGCGATATGGAAAGGAGGATGAAAGGTTAAAACAACAAATATAAGAATAATTTCATGGGGATGTACCGGTTTCGACGGGGGCATTTGTGAGGACGATAAGCAAGCCGCAGCCGAGTATTCTGCGTTAAAACGGCTCAAATAAATATAATTGCTAAAACAAACAAAACTGCAGAGGTGGGCACGCCCGCTCTGCTTGCTGCTTAATTAAATAGCAGCCTTCCCTCCACTCCTTCCCTGTTGGGGAGTGACAGGGGAGCAAATTTACAGCAGGCTCCCGCATTTCTAAAGCTTTGAGGAAATACGGAATTTATGAAGCTACCTCGCGCGTTTTTTGTGGCTTAGGGGCGCAAAGAGGGAAACAATACAAAGGCCAATAAGCTTGTAGAAAGTTGTCTGGACAGGCTTTCGGACGCGGGTTCGACTCCCGCCATCTCCACCATTTACAAAAAATGACATCCGAAAGGGTGTCATTTTTTGTAAATGATAAATAATGAAGGAGTCGAACACGTAGCGAGCGCCGCCAGTGGCGGATGCAGCGAGCGAACGCGGCGTGATAGCGACCAACGGGAGCGGAGCGACTCTCGCCATCTCCACCACGTCGCAGCAAACTGCGCGACACTCGAACCCCTCGCAAAGAGACGCGAGGGGTTTTCGTATGCTCCGTTGCTGCTCCTTTTCCCCACGCGACCCACTGCGCTGGGCTCGCGCGGGGGCCCCT
Source organism: Christensenella sp. UBA5399 (assembly GCA_002407725.1). Taxonomy (GTDB): domain Bacteria; phylum Bacillota; class Clostridia; order Christensenellales; family Christensenellaceae; genus UBA5399. The sequence continues at coordinate 8,912 of DHOD01000070.1, forward strand.
GAAACGCTTATTGTCACGCAGCTTTTCTTGCGATATAAATATCTTTTGATACCATGTCACGCCTGTATCAATTGAGCCCGCATAAGAAATAAACTATAAAAGAAAACCCGCTATTTAGCGGGGTTCTTGTTTGCTATGGCGAAATGATACGTGTGCGTTAAATTGCGTTGGAGCCTTCTTCACCTGTACGGATTTTGACGGCATTTTCAAGATTGTAAATGAAAATCTTCCCATCGCCGATATGGCCTGTGTTGGCAACGCGCCGAATGGTTTCGGTGATTTTCTCTTCCCATTCCCGGGTGGGGACGACAATTTCAAACTTGATCTTGGGACGAACCAGTATCTCGGTCGCCGGGGCATCTGTAGTTTCCATGTAGCCCTTTTGCGAACCGCATCCCATGACCTGGTACAGGGTGAGGCTGGTGACCCCGGCCCTGCTTAAAGCTTCTTTTACTTCTTCCATTTTTTCTTCACGGATAATGGCTTCTATTTTATACATAACGCAAACCTCCTGCGGTCAGTCCAGGCCGCTGAACGACGGATAAGCCGTTTCGCCATGCTGAGAAATATCCAGTCCCAACTGCTCGTCGCGCTTGCTTACGCGCAGCGGGGTAAAGATACGTGTAACCCCTGCGCAAACAAGCGTGCCGATAACGGCTATGGCAATTGATATCAAGATACTGAGTATCTGGGCGGTAAATTGCTCCGTGCTGCCGAATATAAGGCCCTCTTTTGCGGCGGCGTTGATGGCAGGATCGGCGAAGATCCCCGTGGCCACGCCGCCCCAGATGCCGCCGATGCCATGACAGCCAAACGCATCCAGCGCGTCGTCGAATTTAAATTTCTTTTTTATGAGTGCAATGCTGAAATAACATATCGGGGATGCTACCGCGCCAATCAAAAGTGCCGACCATACCGGTACAAATCCTGCGCCCGGTGTGATGGCGACCAAACCCGCGACTGCGCCGGTACAAGCGCCTATCAAGGTTGGTTTTCCATATTTGTTTATGTCGATGATGATCCAAGTCATCATAGCGGTGGCAGCGGATGTAGCGGTTGTCATAAATGCGTGTGTAGCCAGGCCGTCTGCCGCCAGTACGCTTCCCGCATTGAACCCAAACCAGCCAAACCAGAGCAGCGCCATACCAAGCATGACGAAAGGGATGTTGTGAACCCGGTACGCGGTATGTTCATATTCCTTGCGCCTGCCAAGCAGTATACAGAGTATAAAGCCGGTAATGCCTGAGCTGATGTGCACCACGTTGCCACCCGCAAAATCAAGCGAGCCCAGTCCATCCGCACCAAGCAGGCCGCCTTGCCCCCAAACCAATCGCGCCAAAGGATAGTAAACCAAAAATGACCAGAATATGATAAACAGAAAGAGCGCTTTGAATTTCATCCGGCCGGAAATAGAGCCCGTTAGTATAGCGGGTGTGATCAACGCAAACATCATCTGAAAAGCGATAAACGCATAAGAGGGGATGGTTGGCGCATATGGGGAGGGGGCGGATAATGTAATATTCTGCAAGCCGACTTGGTCCAACGTGCCGATGACACCAGCGGTGTTGCCGGCAAAAGTCAGGGAATAGCCGCACAAAACCCACATTGTCATGCCCAGGCCCATGATGGATACAGACGCCATCATATTATTCACTACATTTTTTCGCCTACCCAGCCCGCCGTAGAAAAAGCCCAGGCCGGGCGTCATAATAAACACCAACGCCGTGCATATCAGTATAAAAGCTGTATTTCCAGTATCAATCACTTGAGATTTCTCCTTTCAGGGTGGTGCATCCGCCATACATGGCAGGTGCCGAGAGGGTTCATTCTATTGCGAAACATGTTTCTTTCCATAGGTTATTTTAATAAAAACAGAAAGTGGTGTCAATGGATTTTTTGCAAAAAATACAATTTCGTGATTAAAATATTTCAAAATATAATTAAAATAGCTAAAAATATGCTTAAATATGAAATAAAATATATATTAAATTTCATTTTGGCTTATAGTAAAGTAATGCTGCTTTGCGACAAACATTCTTCGTGTGAGTTGATGCGGTTGTTTGATAGTATAAAGGTTCCTTATAAGATTCTGTCTGATGACACATAATACCTTACAAATAAAGCCGCGGTTTTCGTGTGCAATTTCTGATTATTAAAATTTTTTTTCCATAAAGGCGACAACTATAGAAGGTGTTAGATTTTTGCTTTTTATAAGGGTGGCACATCATCTTGAGTTCCTGAATTTGTAAAAGTCGTACCAAATTGTGAACTTTATATTAAATTACCAAAAACTACTATTTTAAATGCGACTTTTTACCGATATTAAGATTAGATAAGAGATCAGAACATCAGAAAAAAGGGACAGACTTTCTGAGTTTAGTATATTTAAAAGTGTGAGGAGAGGGAATTTGAGAAGAAAAAGATATGATGGCAGCAAAGCCAGAAGAAAGATGATCGACACATTAAGGGGCCGGATCTCTTTTTTGGTCGTGATTGCGTTGTGCCTGAGTATGGTAGTGGGGATCACTCCAAGCTTTGCCGGCGATACCGATGATATAGTTCTTGAAAATGCGGAACTGCAGGCGGCACAGGTGGAAGCCATACCCAGCGAAGAAGCGGGAAATACTGAAATAGCGGTGACACACGACGTTTTCTTCTATGATGCGGAAGGGAACGAGTTCCAGCATGTGCAGGTTCAGGATGGAGCCAGTGTGGCCAGCCCTGTAACAGAGCCAAGCGCACCTGAAGGCATGACGTTCAAAGGGTGGTTTGAAGAAAACGCAGACGCAGCTTACCCGTTTGACGGTAGTGCCGTGACAGGCGAGTTGAAACTGTATGCTGCTTTTGAAGCAGTGGCACAGGAAGCGGATGCGCCGGTAGCGAACAATACGGCCGCCGGTTTTGCATCCCATGCGGCGGAAGTATCCGCCCCTGCGCCGGTAAAAGAGACGTACACCGTTACCTATATGGTAGACGGCACAGTATATAAGACAGACGAGGTGGAAGCGGAAACACTTGCGGACCTTTCCGCACCGACCGGCGCACAAAGCAGCCAGCCGTTTATCGGTTGGTATATAGATAGAGAGGAAATACCCTTCAGTGCATACCGCCTTGTGGAAAGCGATATCACGCTTACAGCCAAATTTAATGACGATGTTCTTGTGACATATCTGGATACAGACGGCCGTGAGTTTGAAGTGTTTGAAATTGCAAAGGGCGAAGTTGCTCCCAAGACGGACAGAGTGCCGGCGGTTGCGGATGGGCAGGAATTCCTGTACTGGACACTGCAAGGCTCGGACGCGGCGTATACGTTTGCCGACCCGGTGCACAGCCACATCACGCTTGTTCCCAAAACAGAAGACATTGCGTTGGCGATTTTCGTGACCAACGGAACGGAGATTGAGCCGCAGACGGGTACGATGGGTTTTACGGCGGACATGCCGGCCGACCCGCAACGCATGGGTTATGTGTTTGATGGTTGGTATACGGATGAAAGCTATACGGAAACCTTCGATTTTGCGAATACGCCCATCAATGGTACCGTGTTTATCTATGCAAAATGGAACGCGGGCTCGGCAAACTATATCGTAAACCTGTGGGCGGAAAAAGCGAATACAGACGCGGGAGATCCTGCGGATGAAGCAAACCGCGGCGATTACGACCTGTTTTATACAAAAGAGATGACTGACGGCAACGTTGGGCAGGCGGTTAGCTTTGACGAAGATTCCGCCAAAGCGCAGTGGACAAATGTAGGCGCGGACGCAAAGGAAATACTGACATTTTCTACATTTGAATACAGCGAGGAAAAAGAGGTTTCCGCATTTGGCGATACGGTAGTCAATGTGTTCTACAAGCGCACAGAGTTTACGTTCAATTTTGATGTAAACTGGGTGCATACTAGCAATTATTCCGTGCCGTCCACTACGCCCCTGGCTGCTGAAATATTCCTGGCGAATGGCGATTCCGTGGGAAGCACATACGAAGTAAAAGTGAAGCTGGGGCAGGATATCTCGGCGGTATGGCCGACCAGGGTGGAAATAACAAAATATAACAATAAAGAGACGACATCGTATTACTTCTCAAACTGGAGCGGCTATTATGGCAACGGCGCGGTGACCGTGCCGGTGAGCTATCTCACGGTTGCGTTCTCGGCCCCGAGGGCTGTACAGACCAACAGCTACTACTATACAGTGAGCGATCCGGTACGCGATGAAGTGACATTATACCCCAGAGTGGTTGCGAATCCCTGGTTTGAGACGCGGTACTATTATACGGAAATCAGCCGGGAGCGGTACGAGGAACTGCTGACCAGCAACCCCGACAGCGTACGGGCATGGGCGGCAGACCACGCGACATACGGCGGCGAGCGGTATTACGAGCTTGCACGGACAGCCGAGGTGGCTGCGCAGTCAAGCGATCCTGGAAAAATATTGACCAGTGGGGACAACAAAGGGCTGCCTACAGCGGCAGGTTGGCCGGGCAGCGCAATCAAAGGCTACGAGACAATTGGATCTACAAGTACGTCTGCCTGCCGGACGAGGGATTTCCAGGCGCTTTATGCAGACGATGCAAAGAACAGCCTGAACAATAGCAACAGGTACTACAAAATAGAATACTATATGCCGTGCAAGTCTTATGACCTGACACTGGTCATGAACAACGGCAGCATCACGGATCCGAGCGACAGCCTTACGGCCGGAAACAACCAATATACGGCAGATGTAACATACGGCGAGGATATCAGCGAAATCCTGCCCAAGGACGATCAGGTGACGCGGACGAATTATACCTTTGAGGGCTGGTACACGGATTCGGATTTCAATGTGAAATATGACGGCAGCAGCATGCCGGCAAACGGACTGACGCTGTATGCAAAGTTTGCAGGTACAGAAGTAACGGTGGTGTATAGCGACGGCATGGAGATTACATCCAGCAAATATGCGCGGAATGATATGCTCACTTCGCATAACCTTGCCGGAACAGCGTATGACGGAATCAAAAAGAATGACAATGTGCCCGGCAAAGGGTACTTCCAGGGCTGGTACTACACAATTGGCACAGGCAAGCAGGTGGATGTAGAGTTTCCTCTGGGACTGACACTGACGCAGGACAGGTATGTTTTGCGGGCAAGCTTTACACCGACGGTATACACGGTAACATTCAATACCGATGCGGCGGACGGAAACTATGTATTCCTCAAAGACCAGGATGTGACATCCGGAAACAGCAACACGTTGGCGAGGAGCGGATACCGCTCGACAGTGCTTAGCAATCCCGATGGTTATACATTTGTGGGATGGAGCACCACACCGGGAAGCGCCACGGCTGATTTCTCAACATCCACGCGTATTTTGGAAGATACCACGGTCTATCCTGTATGGAAGATCAACGAATATCGTGTAATATACGAAGGCGGGACTCCTTCGGGCGCGACAAACGTTGCCGAGGCGTCCACATACACATATAAGTCTGTGGTAACTGTGGCGGAAGGCCCGGTACTGGACGGGTATACATTTGTTGGATGGAGATCCAGCAAGGACGGGAGCGCATATAGCGCCGCCAGCGTGAACGAGTTTACCATGCCGGCGCATGATGTAACGCTTACAGCGCAGTGGGCGCCGATCCCTTACCGGCTGTCCTTTGACCTGAACGGCGCTACGGGCACAGCCCCGCACGCACAGTCGTTGACACCGGGAAGCAAGGCGATGGCAGTGGCAAACCCTGCATGGGAAGGACATTCCTTCCTGGGGTGGAGCGCTGCGGCAAATGGCGGCGAAAGCAACTGGAATTTTAAGACGAGTACAATGCCTGCGCACGATGTCGTGTTGTATGCGCAGTGGAAGGTAAACGAGCCAACCGGCGGCGGGACGGTCGAGCCTGAG
>DHOD01000070.1:14989-16130 GCA_002407725.1 Christensenella sp. UBA5399
GACAATGACAAAACGCCGGATACCGACAGTGAGGAGCCGGCTGACAATGACAAAACGCCGGATACCGACAGCGAGGAGCCGACCGATAATGGCTCTACAGGCGGCGGAACAATCGATAGCGGCGAAACGCCGACCAATGGTGGTTCTACCGGTGGTGGGACAACCACCAATAGAACGACGGACAGGAGCAATACGACTGGGGCCAAGCAAAGTGATACTGGCGTTGCGAACGTTGCAATGCCGGGTGCTGCGGGTGCTGGCACTATAGGGCAGGGTTCTACGGCTGAATCGGCTGCGAATCAGACTCCACAGGCGCAGACAGCTGCGGTTGAAGGCAGCGACGAGACAGATGCCTCCATGGGTATGGCAACAATAGCCAATGCAGACATTGCAGATGAACAGGCGAGCGTGTGGCTGGGAGACAACCAGGTACCGTTGTTCGGCAGGGATAATAGCGTGATATGGGCGCTGGTCAACCTGATACTTGCAATCGGCGGCGCGGTGCTGGCAGGCGTGATGCTGGTCGTGGGCATTGTGAGAAGGCGCAAAAAAGATGAAGAGAACGCACAAAATGCGCAAGACGACGCTGCGGGCGAAGAAGGTCAGAAGCGCAGAAGGATCAGGCCAGTATGGCTGATCGTGAGCATAGTGCTCGGTATTGCAGGCGTAATTGCCTTCCTGCTGACAGAAGATATGCGGCACATCATGGTATTGATGGACAACTGGATAGTGCTGATGGTGATCCTGTTTGCGGCAGAAGTCGTATGCTCTGTGTTTGCGGCGAAGCGCAGGAAAAAGAATGACAACACAAAAGACGAAGAAGCGTCTATGCCGAACGGCGCGTATGGCATGCATGGGATTGGCTAAAAAATGTAGCATACGATAGATCGTAAAGTAGACGTGAACATGTACAAAGTAAATACCGCATACTTCATATAAAGGAGTATGCGGTATTTGTTTTTTGGATAATTGCGGGGAAGGCTTGCGCCGAAACCCGCAAACGGCAGAATGACTTATGCGCCCCCACCGGTAACGGCGGTGGAGGTATTGCGGCCATACCTGCCGCATAACGAACCATATTGGATGACGTGTCCTTCCATCGCCGCCAAAAGGCCGGTCTTCTTTGTGTTTGAATCAAGGT
>DHOD01000070.1:16289-17359 GCA_002407725.1 Christensenella sp. UBA5399
CGTTTGAATCAAGGTCAAGTTTGCAATTGAGCACGTACACATGGAACGCGTAGCGGTGCGTCCAGTTGAAGGGCGGCTTGGGGCCGCGGTAACGATGCTTGCCATATGCGCGCCCCTGCACCGCGCCGCCCAGCGATTCCACGGTCTTTCCACGCGGAATGCCTTCCGGTATGTTGGCAGAGACGGGAATGTTCCATATCACCCAGTGGTTGAAATTGGGCTTGATTGGGTGGTCGACGTCGTCCATCACAATGGCGATAGACTGGGCACGGGCATCGGGATCCGACAGGTATAACGCGGGGGAGACGTCCTCCCCATAGCCGGTGTACCGCACAGGGATGGCCCCGTCGCTTTCAAAAGCAGTGCTTGTGACATTCAAATTGTTTTCGTATTCCATTTTTCGCGCCTCAGGTGTTCTTCATCACGATGTTCTCGACTGCGTCCGCGACATCCTCCATGGCGTCGCAGCAGCGCTCCAGGCAATCCAGCATCCGCGACCATGTCAAAATTTCGATCGGGTCGGTGGATCCCACGTGCAGGTCGTGCATACCACGTGTGTACAGCGCGTCGCCGTCGCCCTCCAGTTTGTTGATTTCCACAAGATAGGAGTTCAGTGTGCTGCTTTTTTTGAAGTGGGCAAATTGCTCCATCATTTTTGTCAGTTGCCCGCAGCATTCGGTGATGATGTCGGAAAATTCCAGCGCTTCGGTGCGGATGGTTTTAATGTTGTAAGCATATAGTTTCACGAGGACATCCTCTATGGAATCGGTCACGTCGTCCAATAGCTCGGTCAGTTGTGCGATATCCTCTATTTCGATAGGCGGCAGGAATTCCCGCGCCAGCGCCTCCATCAGTTCGTGCTTCTGCTCGTCGGCCGTATGCTCGATCTTGTGGATGACTTCCAGCTTTTGGGGTAATTCATCCGGGTCAAAGTTCCGCAATGTCTCATATATAATGCCTGCGGCGGTGCAGGAGTATTCCGCTAATTTTATAAATACTGCGTAATAGTCGTAGTTTTGTTTGCGTGCCATATCGGCCTCCTTTTGTATATCATACTAGTTCCATTTAAA
>DHOD01000070.1:17597-25853 GCA_002407725.1 Christensenella sp. UBA5399
GTTTAGCACCGTTTTCCAAATTAATGCTTTTAATTTGGAATTAGTATCAGAAAATATTTAAGAACAGCAGGGCCATCAGGTATCCGATGATGCCGCAGCCGGGAAAGGTGAGCCCCCACGCCAGAAACATCTCCTTGACAACCCCCCAATTGACGGACGAGACACGCTTGGCCGCGCCTACGCCCATGATTGCCGTTGTTTTGGTGTGTGTTGTGCTGACCGGCAGTCCGGTGAACGAAGAGACAAGCAGGCATCCGGTGGCGGCAAGGTCTGCGGAAAACCCCTGGTATTTTTTCAGCTTAGCCATGTCCATGCCGACGGCCTTGATGATCCGGTAGCCGCCGATGGACGTGCCCACCGCCATGACAACGGAACAAAGCACCATCAACCATATGGGGATGGTAAAGTTGGTAACGTTGCTTTCTCCCTGTGCAAGGAACATACCCAGCAGAAACACAGCCATAAACTTTTGGCCGTCCTGCGCGCCATGCATAAAGGCCATGGCGGCGGCGCTGCCAATTTGCGCCTTGCCAAAGAAAGGTTCGGTTTTACGCCTGTCCATGGAGCGGCCGATGGATTGTACTACTTTTGCGATCACCCACCCAAGGCCAAATCCCATGCCGGACGACAGCGCAAGCCCGTACAGCACCTTGACCCATTCGGCGCCGTTGATGCCGCCGAGGCCCCCCTGCAGGGCGATTGCCGCGCCCGAAAGGCCGGCGATCAGGGCGTGGCTTTCGCTGGTGGGAATTCCAAAACGCCAGGCGGCGGTTGCCCATGCCACAATGGCGACCATTGCGGCGCAAAGCGCGACAAGCGCCTCGTGGCTGTCCCCGCCGAAATCCACCATATCGTATATGGTGTAGGCGACAGTTGCGTTGACCATCGTCATCACAAGTACGCCCAAGAAGTTAAACACCGCAGCCATCATGATTGCGGCCTTGGGCTTCATTGAACGCGTGGAAACACATGTTGCGATGGCGTTGGGCGCATCGGTCCAGCCGTTGACCAGTATCACGCCCATTGTCAGTATAACCGTGATGAGCAGTGCCGGATTGCTTACGAGTTGGCTTAGAAAGTCCGTAAAAGAGACCGTCATCTATCTTCCTCCCCCGGTGGTGTCACAAGCCATATGCCTGTCCTGTATGGCGTTGCTGATGGGACATGGATATTACAAAAGCTGCATTATATGGGCATATATCCCTGCTTAATCCCATCATACACCCGTCGCCCAAATCATACAATGAATCAAACCGCCGGTCAACACTTTTCCAAGCAATCGGCATGTATTTGAAATATTTTTTATACTTATTACAGTTTCTACACTCGCGTTGCTCGGCCTGTCAGGCCGATTCACCTTGTGCAGCAAATATTTTCGGCGCACCTTGTGCGCCACGATTAGTTAATATGCTGTAAACAACTTTAAAAAGAACGAGTCTTGACGGCGCTACGGGATGTTGCCTGCGAAAGGCTGCCAAGAAAAATGGCTCCAAGGATGCATGCCGCGCCGATGATCTGGCCCGGGCCAAGCGGCTCGTGAAGGATCACGGTAGCCAATATAATGGCGCTGAGCGGGTCTATATAGCAGCTGATGGCAATCGTTTGTGTTTTGAGTTTGGGGATGGAATCAAAATAAAACCAAAAGGCGATCCCTGTGTGTACGACCCCAAGAACGGCAAGCCACAGAATGGTGGATAGATCAAAACGCCAGGATGTGGGATTGGCGGTCAGCAGTGTGTAGGGCAGCAACACCAGCGAAGCCACGCCAAGCTGCACCAGTGTGGCGTCAAGCGATGAGATGCCCCGCAGAAATTTGTTGGTCAACGTCAGTCCGGCATAGGCGGTGGCTGCCGCAACGCCAAAGCCGATGCCGGTCAGGTCGCCCGGATGCAGCGGCGTGCCTGAAAGCGCGCCGGATAAAAATGCCATACCAAGGAGTGCGATCAGTATACAGACCACCTTTTGCAGCGATAATCTTTCCTTCAGGATCAGGGGAGAAACCGCCACAAGGATGGTGGGCGCGAGGCAATAGCTGAGCGTTGCGTTGGCAATTGTGGTTGTTTTGTATGCCTCAAACAATAGTATCCAATTGACGCCCAGCGCCCCGCCCGCAAGCAACAACAGGGGTATGTTTTTGACAATTGCTTTTGTGGAAATCCGCTTTTTGAGCACAAGAAACATAAAAAGGAGAAACGACGCGCCGATCGCTCCCCTGAAAAGTGCGATCAGGCTGGAAGGCAGGTCGAGGTTTTTGACAATCAGCCCCATACTGCCCCAGATCAGCATGGATATAACGATTTTGATTTCCGCTTTCATGTTAATTTCATCCTTGTGTTTTTATTGATTTTAGTATACGATAAAAATTAAGATTATAAAAATGAATCTTTTTCATACTTATCATTAGAAAATATCATGCAGGTGCAAAATGAATATCCAGAAATACCAGGCTTTTTTGAAAACAGTGGAATATGGCAGCTTTACCAAAGCAGCGCAGGCGATGGGGTATACCCAGTCGCGGATCAGCCATATCATCAGCGAGCTGGAACGGGAATGGGATGTTGTATTGTTGGAACGGGGGCGCGCGGGCGTACGCCTGACATCCGACGGGGTGAAGCTTCTGCCCTTTATGCGCCGGGTCTGTGAGGAGCATGAACGGTTGCAAACGCAGGTGGATGCGCTGCACGGGCTGGAGACGGGCATGCTTAGGATTGGCACATTCTCAAGCGTTGCTACGCATTGGCTGCCCAACATGATCAAGGCCTTCCAGGCGGATTATCCCAATATCGAATTTGAATTGCTGCTGGGCGATTATACGGAGATTGAACGGTGGATTGCGGAAGGGCGCGTAGATTGTGGTTTTTTGCGCCTTCCCACAGCCGGGGACATGGATTGCATACCGGTCGCGGCGGACAGGTTGCTGGCCATCTTGCCCGAGACACACCCGCTTGCGGGGGGCGACGATGCATTTCCGGTCGAGGCGCTTGCCGAGTATCCGTTTATGCTGATGGAAAAGGGCGCGAAGGCGGAAATTGCGGCAATATTTGAAAAGCACAATCTGGCCCCGCGCGTGATGTTCACCACCTGGGATGATTACGCGATCATGTCGATGGTGGAAAAAGGACTGGGGATCAGCATACTGCCGGAATTGATTTTGCAGCGAATCCCCTACAGGATTACGGCAAAAGAATTGAGCGTGCCCGCATACAGGGAGATCGGGATTGCCATGCGGGATAAGGACACGCTGTCCCTTGCGACGCGACGTTTTCTGCAATATATTGATTGCAGGGACGATCCCTTGCGGTAAACGGCAAAAGGTGAGATGTATTGGGGCTTCATATTTCGGTTGCTTTCAGCTATTATGATACTAATCCCAATATAAAAATTAAAAGGAAAAACCGTTATGACAAAAAAATACGAGTTCGAGGCTGTGATATTAAAGGACCCGGAGGTCAACGGCGCTTATGTGGAGGTGCCGTTTGATGTAAAGGAAGCGTTTGGGAAAGGCCGTGTGCCGGTGCATGCCACGTTTGACGGCGAGCCGTACGACGGACAACTGGTGAAAATGAAAACACCGCGGCATATCATTGGCATCCGCAAGGATATCCGCGAGAAAATAGGCAAACAGCCGGGCGATACGGTCAAGGTCGTCCTTTTGGAGCACATCGTGGACAAAAGCGGAGGCCCCAAAACGATTGGTGAATACATCAAAACCTGCCCTGCGGAAGTGCAGGGAAGGCTGAACCGGCTATACGCGGTGATTAAAGAAGAAGCGCCGCAGGCAGAGGAACGGATGAGCTGGAGCATGCCTACGTTTTACCTGAAAGGGAACCTGATTCATTTTGCCTGCCACAAAAACCATATCGGCCTCTACCCCGGCGCGAGCGGCGTAGCGGTATTTGAGGATCGGTTGCGGGACTACAAAACCAGCAAGGGCGCAATTCAGTTGCCCAACAACAAACCGTTGCCGGAACAATTGATCAGGGAGATTGTGCGGTTCAGAATAAAAGAAAACATGGGTGATCTTTAACTTCAATTGGTTTGTTAGCGTGTAATAATTGTTCCGTCGGGGTGCAAGTGTTATAATTATTGCAAGGAATTTCTGATAGCAAAAAGGCAGGGTGTGTATGAAAGAATATGATGTAGTCATAATCGGCGGGGGCGTGACGGGCTGCGCCGCGGCGTACGAGTTTTCCAAATACAATTACAAGACGGCATTGCTGGAGAAGGAAAACGACATTGCGACGGGCAGCACAAAGGCGAACAGTGCGTTGATCCACGCGGGGTACGACCCCGACCCGGGCACGCTGATGGCGCGTTTTAATGCGCGCGGCAATCAGCTGGCGCACGAGATTGCGGCCAAGCTGGACGTGCCCTTCAAAAAGACGGGTTCGCTGGTGCTAGCCTTTTCAGAGGAGGAGCGCCACGAGATAGACCACTTGTACCACAATGGCAAAAAAAACGGCGTGCCGGTGGAGGTTTGGGACAAAGCGCAGGTGCTGGAGCGGGAGCCAAACCTGAGCCGCCGTGTTGTGTGCGCGCTGTGGGCGCCTACCTGCGGGATCATCAGCCCATGGGAATACAGTGCCGCCATGCTGGAGACAGCGGTCAGGAACGGTGTGGACTGTTACCTGGACAGCGGCGTGCTGCGGATCAACCAACTGGATGGAAAATTTATCATCAAAACGGGCAGGGATAAATATGCAGCCAAATATGTGGTGAACGCCGCGGGGCTTTATGCGGACAAAGTCTACCAGATGGTAGGCGGCGAAGGGATGGAGATCACGCCTGTGCGCGGGGAATATTACCTGTTTGACAAGACGATGGGGAATATCGTTTCCACGGTGGTCTTCCAGTGCCCCACCAAGGAAGGCAAAGGCGTTGTGGTTTCGCCCACGGTGCACGGCAACCTGTTTGCCGGGCCGGATAACCATGCAGCCGCAGGCCGGGACGATGTGGCGACACATTATGACGAGCTCAAATATGTGCGTGAAATGGCGCTCAAATCGGTTCCCACGCTGGATTTTTCGGAGAATATACGCAATTTTGCGGGCCTTAGGGCAAACGCCGCGGACGATTTTATTGTGGAAGAATCGGCGGTGCCGGGCTTCATCAATGCGGCGGGCATCAAATCGCCGGGGCTTTCATCGGCGCCTGCAATAGCGGAGCGGCTGGTGGAGATACTGGACGGGCTGGGGCTTGCGGCGGAACGCAAAAAGGATTATATAGACGAACGAAAGGTTGTGCGGTTTAACGAGATGACGCGCGAGCAGCAGGCGGAAGCGATCCGCAAAAATCCTGCTTACGGCACTGTTGTATGCCGCTGCCAAACCATCACGGAAGGCGAGATCATTGAGATATTGAAACGCCCGGTGGTGCCGAAATCCATCGATGGGATCAAGCGCCGCTGTGCGGCGGGCATGGGGCGCTGCCAAGGTGGTTTTTGCGAGCCGCGGATACACGACATCATATCCCGTACGCTCGGGATGGAGATGAAGGACGTTATGCAGGATGTTGCGGGCACATATATTGTGACAGGCGAGACAAAGGAAGACTGAGGGATATGGATATGGAGAGATACGATGTCGCCGTCATTGGTGCGGGACCTGCGGGACTTGCAGCCGCGCTGAGCGCGCGGGAGAGCGGCGCTGGCCGTGTGGTGGTGCTGGAGCGCGATTTTGAAGCGGGCGGTATATTAAACCAGTGCATACACAACGGGTTTGGGCTGCATTATTTTAAGGAAGAGCTGACCGGTCCGGAATATGCCGAACGCTTTTTAGAGAAACTGCGGGAAACGGATATCGATTTAAAGCTGAACACGATGGTGCTCTCAATTGACGGTGACAGGCATATCGAAGCGGTCAATGCGCACGATGGGGTTATTGCCATCGACGCGGGCGCGGTGGTGCTGGCGATGGGCTGCAGGGAACGGCCGAGGGGGTCGCTGGGCATACCGGGCACGCGGCCGTCCGGCATATTTACTGCGGGCACGGCGCAGCGGTATGTCAACATGGAAGGCCAGATGGTGGGTAGGAAGGTGCTGGTGCTGGGGTCGGGCGACATTGGGTTGATCATGGCGCGGCGCATGGTGCTGGAGGGCGCGGAGGTGGTTGCCTGTGCGGAGATCATGCCGTATTCGGCGGGACTGCGGCGCAACATTGTGCAGTGCCTGGACGATTACGACATTCCGCTGTATCTTTCCAGCACGATCACGGAGATCAAAGGAAAACGCCGGGTAGAGGGCACGGTGCTTTCCCGCGTGGATAAGAACAGGAAGCCGATCCCGGGTACGGAGAAGGAAGTTGCATGCGATACGATATTGCTATCGGTGGGCCTGATACCGGAAAACGAGCTTTCCAAAGCGGCAGGGATCGAGATGGATATGCGGACAAAAGGGCCTGTTGTGTATGAGAACATGGAGACGACACTGCCGGGCGTCTTTGCCTGCGGCAATGTTGCGCAGGTGCACGACCTGGTGGATTTTGTGACAATGGAAAGTATGCGGGCAGGCGCGGCCGCCGCGAAATATGCGGGGGAACAAAAGGCGGCGGCATACTGCAGGCTGTTTGCTGGCAAAGGCCTGAGCTACATACTGCCGCAGCGGGTGCGCATGGACAATGTCGGCGACCTGCTGGAGGTGTTTTTCAGGGTCAACGATGTGTACCACGATGTGGAGATTGTCGTGGAAAGCGATGGCAGCGAAATTGCAAAGTTTAAGCGCGATTACGCGGTCCCGGGCGAGATGGAACGGGTGCGGATCCCTAAAAAGCTGCTGAATGGCGGCGACGTGGATATCTATATCAGGCAGAAGGGGGGCGAGGTGTAATGCAGCAGTTTACCTGTATCGTGTGCCCGAAAGGGTGTATGATTGTTGCGGACGATGATGGCATAACAGGTGCGGGGTGCGAGCGCGGAAACCGGTATGTGCAGGAAGAGATGAAAAACCCCACGCGTATGCTGACGTCTACCGTCCGGCTGGAAAATTCGGATTTGCCAAGATTGCCTGTCAAAACAAGCAAGCCGATTCCCAAAAGTATGATTCGCAGAGCGGCGGCGTTACTCAATGATGTGACGGCGGTAGCGCCTGTCGCAACAGGAGACGTGCTGCTGAAGGATGTTTTGGGAACGGAGGCAGACCTGGTTGCGACAAAAAGCGTCAACGTAAAGTGTGATGGAAAGGCATTGATATAAAAGAATAGGATCACTCTTGAAACATAGTCAATCAACTTTGAAAACGATGAATCGTTTTCAGCACCAGTACCCAAAGGGGGGTAGAAGTTTCATGGTTGAGAGAAAAAACTGGAAGAGACCCGCAAGCAGTGGTGAAGGCGAAATTTTTTCGCAAATGTGGTGTGGCGACAAGCAGCGCGCAGTGGTGCAGATTGCGCACGGAATGGCCGAGCACAGCGAAAGGTACGATCATTTTGCGTCGTTTCTGGCGGGGCATGGCTATGTGGTTTGCATGAACGACCATGCAGGGCACGGCCCGCACGCGGAGGTGAAAGGACATTTTGCCGACGAGGACGGCTGGGAGCATGTGGTCAGGGACATGAAAAACCTGATGGACGAGGTGGCAGGCCAGCATGCGGGATTGCCCGTATTCCTGATGGGACACAGCATGGGTTCTTTCCTCTCGCGGTCGTACATTACGCGCTACAACGGGCTGGACGGCTGCATACTATCCGGTACGATGGGGAAGAACGGCGCGCTTGGGCTGGGCAAGCTTTTTGCGTCCATAATCAAGGCAACGCGCGGGAAAAAGCATACAAGCCCGTTTTTGCAGAAGCTGTCAACCGGCGGGTTCAACAAGCGGATTCAGGATCCAATCAGTGAAAACGCGTGGCTTTCCACAGTGGATGAGGTTGTGGCGGCGTACGATGCGGATGCGCACTGCGGTTTCGCATTTACTGCGGGCGGGTATTACGACCTTTTTACGGGGATGCAGGAGGTCACTGCGCCGCAGTGGGCGGCAAATGTGCCGGACGACCTGCCAATCTACCTGTTTGCGGGGGATGAAGACCCTGTCGGCAATTACGGCGAGGGCCCGCAAATGGTGTACGATGCACTCAAGAATACGGGGCAGGCGGATGTGCAGATCAAGCTCTACCCCGGCAAGCGTCACGAGATGATCAACGAGTCCAACAGGGACGAGGTCTATCAGGATGTGCTCGATTGGCTGGAGGCGCACGGAAGGTAGAGGGACATCAAAATAAAAGAGACGGCCGCAGCCGTCTCTCAGACTGTCAAAGAAGTAATATC